>VGXW01000601.1 GCA_016873195.1 Planctomycetota bacterium
GCCGAGCAGCAGTTCCTCCTTGCGCGTGCCCGACAGCTCGATGTCGATCGCCGGGAAGATGCGGCGCTCGGCGAGCTGGCGGTTCAGCACGAGTTCCATGTTGCCGGTGCCCTTGAACTCCTCGAAGATCACCTGGTCGGCGCGCGAGCCGGTGTCGACCAGCGTCGTGCCGAGGATCGTCAGCGAGCCGCCTTCCTCGCAGTTGCGCGCGCTGCCGAAGAACTTCTTCGGCGACTCGAACACCTTGGCGGACAGGCCGCCGGACATCGTGCCGCCGCCGCGGCCGCCCAGGAAGCTGTTGTAGGCGCGCGTGAGTCGCGTGATCGAGTCGAGCAGGATCACGACGTCGCGGCCGGTCTCGACGAGCCGGTGCGCGCGCTTCAGGCACATCTCGCTGACCGCGATGTGGTGTTTGACGCCCTCGTCGAGCGTCGACACGAGCACCTCGCGGTTCTTGCCCTCGACGCTGCGTTTCCAGCCGGTCGCCTCCTCGGGGCGCTCGTCGATCAGCAGCACCATCATGTGCGCGTCGGGGTAGTGCTCCCCGATCGCGTGGCAGATCTGCTGCATCAGCACCGTCTTGCCGGACCGCGGCGGCGCGACGACGAGGCCGCGCTGGCCGAAGCCCAGCGGGCACAGGAGGTCGACGACGCGCAGGCTGACGTTCTCGTCCTCGCCCGGCGCGAGCACGAACATCGGCTCGGGGTCGATCACCGTGAGGTCCCGGAAGCCCCGGCGCTCGCGGCGTTCCTCCGGGCTCATGCCGTCGACCTTGTCGACCGCGGCGAGCGTGTGCCGCTGCGGGCCGCGGTTGGGCAGCCCGGCCTGGCCGAGGATCTCGCTGCCCTCCTGCAGCCGGTAGCTGCGGATCAGCGACGCCGGCACGAACACGTCGGCGTTGGGCACGGAGTCGGGCAGGAAGCTGTTCTGGCGCTTGCGCAGCCAGCCGTTGCCTTCCTTCGTGTACTCGAGAACGCCGGCGGCCTCCTCGGTCGGGCCCTCGACGATCGGCCGGAAGTCGCCAGCACCCTGCTGCGGAGCGGCCTCCGCGAACCCACTGCCGCCGCCGCCGCTGCCGCCGCCGCCGCCGCCGAAGCCGCCGCCGTAACCGCCGCCGTAGTTGCCCTGGCCGCCGCCGCCGCCGCCGCGCCGCCGCCGCCGCCGGCGGCCACCGCGCCACCGCTTGCGCTCGGGGCCTCCCTGGTCGGAAGCCGCGTCCATCCCACCGGTGAAGTCGTTCTCGCTGATGCTCATGCCGTGCATGCCGACCGCTGATTGCGGTCGTCTCCAGCCAGGAAACCCCTTGCCACCGCTGCGGAGCAGCCTCGCTCTGCGGTGAGGGGAGGCGACAGCCGGCCGCTGCCGAGTCGGGCTCGGCGTGAGCCGCGTTTCACCTGCTGTGCTTGCCCGCGCGGCCGCCCGGCCTCTGCCGGAACGTCGGTCCTCGCCGCGTCGGGCTCCGGCACCGGGGGGAACCCGGGTCCGAAGGTGGAAGGGCGCCCGCCCTTCCTGCCTCACCGCCGCTGCACCGAGACGGTCCGTGTCGGATCCAGGCCCTCGCGCTGCCGGGAAACCGGACCGGCGACGGAGCGGAGCGCACGAACGCGGGCCGGATCCACCAGCCGGGTGCGCCTGGAGTCACCTCCACCTGGGCCCGGAGCGTTTCGCGCTGCGGGCGGCGAGTGCCGCAGGACCGTTGTTCCACCAACGAGCCCCACGACGGTGCGGAAGCTAACCACCCCGCCGACGTCTCGCAAGCCACCCCTGGCTTTTCTTGCGCCGCGTCCGCCCGGTGCAGCTCGCCGTTGCTCCGCGTCCCCGCCTGCGCTATCCAGCGAACCCCTGGGACCGGCGGTTCGACCTCAACTCGCGCGTCCGCGAAACCCGAAGTGGGACCCGGCCCTACCGAGCGAAACCCAACCGATGCAGAACCCCAGCGACTTCGATCCCCGCCGCCTGCGCCCCGACGAAGACGACGACGAGACCTGCGAGCCGTGCGAGCAGGACGACAAGGAGCGCAGCACCCCGAACCCCTACGAGAAGGCGCTGTTCGAAGCGCGCACGATCCTGATTCC
>VGXW01000602.1 GCA_016873195.1 Planctomycetota bacterium
GTGTGATCGTGACGACCGGCAGCGAGTGGTCGACGCGCAGGATCACGGTCATGCCGTTCGGCAGCCGGTACTTCTCGTACGGAACGTCCTGCGCGAGCGCGGGGCCGGCGGCGAGGACGGCGAGGGCCGTGAGGCGGGGCAGGTGGGTGGGTCTGGTCATGCGTGGGCGTGGGCCGGAAGGGAGGCGACGGTAGCGCGCGGGCGCCGCCGTTGCCTCCGCACGAATGCGGCTTCGGATCCCGCCCGGGCCTGACACCGAGGCCGGACCGCGCTGCAACGCGCCGACGCGTCACGCCACGATCCTGTTCGCCGCCGCGCCCCGGGCGCGCGGTCCGCTTCGCGGCGTGCGGGGCTCAGTGCGTGACGCCGAACACCGACGAGACGCGGTTCGACGTGGTCAGGCCCAGCGCGTTGGCCGGCGGATCGAGGACCACGAGCTGCTGCTCCACGGGCAGGCCCAGATAGGCGACGTCGGCCGGCGAGCCGAAGCCCCAGAAGAACACGCCCGCAGCGTCGCTGACCCCGAACAGCGACGCGATCGGCCGCACCTCGACCTGGCAGCCCGGCGCACCGAGCAGGCCGAGGTTGAACGGCAGCGGCAGCGGCAGGATGCCGAGGGCGAGGAACACGAGGCTGTTCGGCGGCAGGTTGGTGCCGTCGAGCCAGAACTCCGTGCCGAGGATCGGGACCTCGGGGCGCACGTTGGTGCCCGTGCTCGACAGGCGGTTGCCGAGCCGCGGGACGCCGAGCGGACCCGCGCAGCCGCCGGTCCGGACGTTCACCGAGCCCGCGCCGACCGGCAGCGGCGGCAGGAGGCCGAGCACGTCGAGGAAGTAGTTGCCCGCGCTGGTGCCGTAGTAACCCGACACGACGACGTAGTAGGTGCCGGGCACCGTGATGTTCTGCGTCAGCTGCGAGTAGGGCGTGCCGCCGAAGTCGTCGTTGAAGGTGAGCCGCGTGAAGGTCGCGTCGCAGAAGTGCAGCACCGTGTCGTCGACGAACGGCGCCGGCGCCAGCGGCGTCGGCGTCGTGCGGAACACGTAGCTGCCGGGCGCCGGGATCTGGACCTCGTACCAGTCGTAGTCGCTGCCGGCCTTGGTGATGCCGGTGCCGTTCGAGCCACCCGCGACGATGTTGCCGAGGTAGCGCACGAAGAAGGCCGTGGGCGTCGCGGTGCCGCCGCCGAACGCGGGGCGCGGGTCGTTGTTCTCGGGGCCTTCGGTGCCCGCGGTCAGCGGCGGAGCCACCTGCACGTAGGTGCCGAGCGGCGCGAGCACGACGTCGAGCGTGTAGCTGCCGAAGGTGGTGCTGTCGAAGCCGCGCACCGCGACGTAGTAGTCGCCGGCCGGGAGCGTGCCCTGGAAGGTCGAGTAGTAGCCGTGCGTCGCGACGTTGCCGTCGTCGACCTCGGTCAGCACCGTGACGCCGTCGGCCGCGTAGATCCGCACGATCGTGTCGCCGATCTGCCCGCTGAAACCGGGACCCGTCCAGATCTTGTAGTCCGCTGCCGCGGGCAGCGTGATGCGGAACCAGTCCTCGTCCGTGCCGCTGGTGTCGACGTCGCCGTAGGCCTGCGCGCCGGCTGGCAGGACGGCCGGCCTGGCAGTGGTGTTGTTGGGCTCGGCCCCTTCGGGCACGCCCTGGGCAGGGAGGAACGAGACGACGAGCGGCAATGCCGCGAGAAGTTGTCTTTGCATGGTGACCTTCCTTGGTGGAACGACTGACCGGAAGGCTAGCAGGGAGCCGCCGTGCCGGGCAGTGGTCGAAGCAGGCGCTGCCGTGGATTCCGCTCCCGGTATCCTGTGGTCCGTATCGAGGTCCGCGCGCGAACCGCCGCCGGGCCGCCGGGCGTTCGCTCGCGATCACCATCGAGAGCAGTGAGTCCAGAGTGCGCGTGGAGCGGCCACCGGACGGGCCGTTCTGCGGTCCTTGCGCCGGCACGTCTGGACGGCGGTCCCGGCCCTGCCTTCCGCTAGCATGCGCGCCGGTCCACCCGCCGAACCGCCATGAAGGTCCAGAAGGCGATCCTCACCGCCGCGAGTCCGAACCAGCGCGACCTGCCGCTGC
>VGXW01000603.1 GCA_016873195.1 Planctomycetota bacterium
CTCGACACCGACGTCCGCCGGCGTGTCGAGGCGGATCGCCGCGAACGCGTGCATCGCGGCGTCGACGATCTCCTCGCCGCCGACGGGCAGCTGCTCGAAGGCCTGCCGCCCCGAGTCCACGCGCGAGAGTTCGATCAGCCTGCCGACCAGGTCGTCGAGGCGCATCATCTCGGTCCGCAGCGAACCCAGACACCGGTCGCGCTCGGCGTGATCGGTGAGCCGATCGTCGAGCAGCGCATCGAGGAACATCCGCATCGAGGTCATGGGGGTGCGGAGTTCGTGGGACACCGCGGACAGGAACTGGTTCTGGGTGTCGACGATGGAGGCGCTCCGGCGCAGGAACATCGAGCCGAGCACGTAGCCGACGACCGACGACGCGCAGAACGCCAACACGAGGACGCCGGAGACGACCGCCACGACGTGCGAGCCGCTGCTCGCGAGCAGGATGATCCCGACCGGCGTCGTGACGATGGTCGTGGCGACGGCGGCGAGCAGCAGGATGACCTGCGCCCGCCGCAGGTAGATGTTCGCCGGCGCCTGGATCTTCATGGCCGGTTCCCGGTGCACGCTCGGGCCGGCGGTCGCCGGGCGACGTCCGACTCCGGCCAGCCGGGCTGCAGGATCTGCTGCACGGCCTTCGGCTCGCGGTCATGGTTCCTGGGGGGGCTGCCCATCGGTGCGTTGCTGCTGGAGCCGCGCGGCTCCCGTTCGGGCGTGCGCCTCGCGGGGAGAGGATCCTGCTTGCTGGCCCGCGAGTCGACGGAGTGGCGCATGCTACGGGGACTCGAGCCGCCGCGCAGCCGGCAGGCCCCGCCCTTGCCGCCGATCAGAGCCCGATCACCAGCGCCGTCCCTTCGCTCGCGGCGAACGGCACCGCGGCCGACTGCAGCCACTGGCCGAACAGGCGCAGGCCGACCAGGCCGGGCTGGTTCGGGATCGGCAGGTTCTGCCGCGCGTTGCCGCTGGCGTCGCTGACCTGGAACAGGCACGCGTCGGGGGCGACCCGCAGCTCGCAGCCGCTCGGCAGCACGTAGGGCAGCAGCGCGCCGCCCGCGGCCGTCGAGTCGGACAGACCGGCGACGAACACGGTCGGCTGCAGCGGCGCGCCGCCGGACAGGTCGATGGCGAACTGCAGGTTGCCGATCACCGGCCAGCCGCGCGAGTTCAGGTGCGGCGGCGGCGTGCCGCAGGCCCGGCCGAACACCAGCATGGACGTGGCGTTCGTCGGCGCGATGGCGAGGTCGACCGGATCGCCCGGCAACGGCCCGGCGAGCATCGCCACGTTCGGCATCAAGCCCCAGACCTCGAGGCCGTAGAGCCAGGGGAACGCGGCGCTGCCGACGCAACGCATCGAGAAGCTGCCGGGCGAGAGCGGCTTCATCGCCGCGGCTCCGCCGTTCGGGATCGGCGGGACGGTGGCGATCGGCGTCGGCCCAGGCCCGCCGTAGACCACGAGCTCGAAGCCGCCGTCGGCGAACGACACGGCCTGCCGCACCAGCGCGGTCGGCAGATCGCCGATGCCGGTGACGGTGCGCGCGCCGAGGCTCGGTTCGTTCCACGGCCCGAGCGACCAGGCGCCGGCGCGCAGGTCGTAGGTGCCGAAGCCGGGTCCGCGCGCCGGCACGGCGGTGCTCGACCAGGCGAGGTTCAGCGAGGTGCTCGACGGGCCCCAGCCCGTCATCGCCGCGGCCTCGGGTTCGGCCAGGATCCGCACCGGCATGCCGCCGAAGCGCGGCAGACGGTAGAAGCCGCCGGCCGGGCCGATCGCGGCGGCGCAGACCGAGTCGTCGAGGACCTCGAGGTGCGTGCAGTTCGCCGGCAGCTGGCCGATCGTACGCTCGGCCAGGACGGAAGTGCCGGCGAGGCGCAGCCGCACGATGCGGGAGGAAACGTTCGTGTCGGCCACCGCCAGCACCACTTCGCCGTCGTAGCCGTCGAAGGTCACGGCCAGCGGCGGCAGGTTGTCCGACGGGAAGCGCTGGATGGTCTGGAAGGTCCCGGTCGAGGAGTCGACCAGCAGGAGCCGGGTGGCGGGATTGCCGGCCGGCAACCGCGTGGCCA
>VGXW01000604.1 GCA_016873195.1 Planctomycetota bacterium
GGGGGCACGTCGCCGAAGCCGTCGCCGTCGAGGTCGTAGCCCTGGTAGCTGTCGTAGTGGTTGCCCGCGAACGTGCAGCCCAGCGCGTCGCCCTGGCCGCCGACCTTCACCACGGCGCCGTTGTCGCGGAACTGGTTGTCGCGGAACTCGCTGCGCTTGATCGCGGCGTGCAGGTGCACGGCGGTCTCGGCGAACCGCACGACGTTGCGCAGGTAGCGGTTCCAGTGCGCCGGGTCGAGCGGCGAGGCGTCGGCGTAGATGCCGGTCGTGTTGGCGAGGAACCAGTTGTCCTCGACCACCACGTTGCCGGCCTCCTTGAGGCCGAGCCCGATGCCGGCGGCGCCGCCGGCTCTGGCGAGCAGGTTGCGGCGCAGCACGACGTCGCGGCTGTACATCACGAACACGCCGACCTCGTCCTCGACGAAGCGGCTGTCCTCGACCACGTTCTCGTGGCTGTACATGAAGTGCGTGCCGTAGCGGGACCGCACGACCTCGTTGCGCACGAGCCGGTTGCGCGACGAGTACCAGACGACGACGTCGCGCGAGTCGACGACGCGGTTGCCGGCGACCTCGCTGTCGCTGGTCTCCCACAGCCGGATGCCGTCGCCGCGCAGGCCCATCGCCGGCAGCCCGGTGCCGAGCACCGTGTTGCCGAGCACGCGCGCGCGCTTGCAGCCCTCGACCAGGATGCCGAACAGCGACTCGCGCACGGTGAGGCCCTCGGCGACGAGGTCCTCGCCCTGCAGCGACACGCCACCGTCCATCAGATCGAAGCGTTGGCCGCTGCCGGCGACCGTGAAGCCGCGCAGCGATGCGCCGTTCGTGCGCACGCGCACGGTCGAACCCTGCGTGCCACGCACGACCGCGGCCGCCCCGCCCCACAGGTGCAGCGGCTTCTCGATGCGCACCGGGCCGGCGTGCTCGCCCGGGAGCAGCAACAGGGTGCTGCCGGGCGCCGCGGCGTCGATCGCGGCCTGCAGCGGGGCGCCGGGCGGCACCTCGATGCCGGCCGCGGGTCGCGGCGGCGGCACGGGCGCCGCGGCGGTGGGCGCGGGGCCCCCGCAGGCGGCGCAACCGAGCAGCAGGCCGAACAGGATACGCATGACCGGACGCCGGGCAGTTGGAGCGCGTGGGCGCCGCCGGCGCGGGTGCCGGCGGCAACCGTTCACCTGGGCGCGACGAGCAGGTAACCCGCCATCTCGAGGTGCAGCGCGCTGCAGAACTCGGTGCAGTAGAACGGATAGACGCCGGCCCTGCCGGCGACGAACTCGATGTTGCAGTGTTTGCCGGGCTCGAGGCTCACGTTGATGTTCTGGCCGCCGATGGCGAGCCCGTGCGTCGCGTCGTGGGCCTGCTCGACGTTGGTGACGTGCAGGAACACCTTGTCGCCCTGCACGACCCGCACGATGTCGGGCGTGAAGTGGCTGCGCACCGCCGTCATGTAGACGTGCACGCCGTCCGCCTTGCGCTCGATGCGCTCCTTGCCGGCGATCGTCGCGTTCGGATCGACGTCGTGCGTGAAGGGATTCACGCCGATCGGCTTGTAGACCTCGATCGGCTTCAGCTTGTCGGCCTTGACCATCTGCGCGTTGTGCGGCTCGCCGAGCGGCAGCGGCATGTCGTAGAGCAGCGTCATCTTCTCGCCGCTGATGTCGACCAGCTGGAAGTTCTGCGGCAGCAGCGGGCCGACCGGCGCGAAGCGGTCGAGCGCCCACTTGTTCATCGCGATCAGGTACTTGCCGTCCGGGCTGATCGTGTCGCCCTCGGCGGCGACGAGGTGGCCGATGTTGAAGTGCGTGTCGAGCTTGTCGACGACCTTCAGGTCCTTCAGCGACCACTTCGCGACGACCGTCTCGATGAACACCGACGTGTAGGCGTAGCCCTTGCCGTCGAACACCGTGTGCAGCGGGCCCAGCCCGATCTCGCACTGGCCGAAGATCGAGGCCTTGAAGTCCAGGATCGGCACGCCGTAGGGGTCCTTGCCGACGAACTTCTTCTGCGCGACCTGATCGGCGATCGCCTGGATGTTGTAGACGGTCGTGTGCGTGTCGAAAA
>VGXW01000605.1 GCA_016873195.1 Planctomycetota bacterium
GGGGTTCGACGTCGGCGCGGCGGCCGCGCCAGAACAACCACACCAGCGCCACCAGCGGCATCGGGAAGTAGAGGAAGTAGCTGACGTGGAACAGCTCGTCGAGCCAGCGCGTGTTCCACTGTTCCATCCACAGCGTCGCGTCGACGCCGAGCAGCCAGCGGTCGGCGGCGGCGAACACGTCGTCGTAGCGCTCGGCGCGCACCGCCGGGATCAACACGAACAGGCTCTGGAACAGGAGGAACAGCACGGCGATCGGCTGCACGAACAAGGCCGCCGCGCGCCAGCCCACGAGCCGTGACGGCACCGCCCGCAGCCGCACGCCGACCCAGGTCAGCAGGATGGCGCCGAGCCAGAAGCCGAGCAGCGGCAGCCAGGCGGCGGCACTGCGCACGCCGACGGCGGCGATCGCGAGCAGGGCCAGCAGCAGCGCCAGGTTGCTGGCGTCGATCAGGCTCAACGGGCCGAGACGTCTCGCTTGTGCGACGGGGTCGGTCACGGACCGCGGGAAGCTACCCGCGGCCCGGTCAACGCGCGAGCAGGTTGACGAGCAGCCGCGCGGCCCCCGCGTGGCCGGCGCGCAGCTGCTCGTGCAGCGAGAGCGCGCAGTAGACGCACTCGCCGCGGTCGCACGGCGCGTGCAGCAGGGCGCCGCGGTTCGGCACGGCGTCGCCGGGCTCGCGCAGTTCCAGCAGCTCGGTCCACGCCGGATCCCACGCCTCGGGCAGGTCGCGGGCCCGCTCCCGCAGCCAGCCCCCGAAGTCGGCCGGCCCGATCGCGTGCGGGTGGGTCCACAGCCGGTGGCCCGGCTGCAGCATCGTCGCCGGCGAGTCCTCCGCGCCGATCCGCGCGGTGCCGACCGTCAGCGGGAACGGCGCCAGCAGCGGGTGGCCGGTCCGCTCGTTCCACTCGGCGGCCGCGTGGCGCAAGACCACGACCCGCCCGCCCGCGCGCACGTACTGCAGCAGCCGTTCGTGCATGCCGGCGAGTTCGGGGCGGTGCAGGTAGGCGCGCTGGTCCAGCAGCACGGTGCCGAAGTCCTCGAGCCGCGCCAGCGCCAGCGCATCGTGGTCCAGCGCAGTGAACGGCACGCCGAGGTCGCCGAGCGCACGTTCCATGGCGCCATCGGGCCCGCGCACGAGGGCCACCTTCAGGTCCGGTGGCACGGCCACGTCGACCACGCGCACGGGGATGCGCGCGAGTGCGCCGCGGAAGCCGACCGCGAGGGTCGCGTCGGCCGCCAGTTCGGCGGCGTCGACCGTGGCGCGCACGAGCACGCGCGCCCGGCTGTGCGCCGGCGTCAGCGTGAGCCGGCCGGGCACGGACCGGGCGGTGATCCCGGGGCCCATCGACAGCCGCACCGCGACGCTGCCGTGGTAGCCGCCGTGGCTCGTGATCGTCGCGGCGAGCAGCCGCTCGACGCGCTGGCCCGCCGGCACCATCACGGCCTCGCGGTCCCACCGCACCTCGATCCGCGGCACCGGGGTGTAGGGCAGCCGCTGCAGCAGTTCGATCCGCGCGCCGTCGAGCGTGAACGCGATCGCGACGTCGGCGAACGACGGCTCGGGCCCCGGCGGCACTTCGCCGGCCTCGCCGGTCTCCGGCGTGAACGTGCCGGTGAAGCAGCCGGGCCGGGGGCCCGGCGCGGCCTCCGCGCCACCGCAGCGCACCTCGAGGTCCTGCACCCGCGCGGCGCCGTGCACCACGATGTCGACCCGGCCCGGGCCCTCCACGTCGACGAGTTCGGTGGCGAGCCGCGCCCCGACGCCGACGTTCGCGACGGCCAGCAGGCCGCGCTGCAGCGCATCGATGCGGGCGCGCAGCGCGTCGAGCCGCACGCGGCCGCGGACCTCGTGCGCACCGGCGGGCCCGAGCCCGTTCGCGGCCACCGCCACGAGTTCCTGCTCGAACAAGGTGCGGGCCTGCTGCAGCCGCGCGCGCAGCTCCGCCGCGAGCTGCTCGGGGGGCAGGCGGAAGGCGCCGGCGGGCGGCCGTTCGAGCCCTGCGTCCTTGGCGCGCACCCAGCGCAGCAGGTTCGCGGGCTCCTGCGGC
>VGXW01000606.1 GCA_016873195.1 Planctomycetota bacterium
CCGAATGCCCAGCCGAGGTTCAGCGCCAGCCGGTTCAGCGCGAGCGCCTTGCGCCGCTGCTCGGGCGCGCAACTGATCGCGGCGGCGGTGTTGCTGCCGGGCCGGAACGCGTCGTTCAGCATGCCGAGCACGAACACGGCGAGCGCGAGCGGGCCGGGCGCGGCGAACAGCGGAACGAGCAGCATCCAGACCGCGGCGCTGCCGAGTGCGACCACCTGCAGGCGCACCGGGCCGATGCGGTCGGTGAGCCGGCCGCCGATCCAGCTGCCGGCGAAGGCGCCGGCACCGTAGAGGCCGACGACGAGGCCCGCGGCTGCGGCGGAGTAGCCGAACCGTTCCTTCAGGTAGAGCCCGAGGAAGGGCACCACCATCGAGCCCATGCGGTTCAGGAAACCCGCGAGGCAGAGCAGCCAGGTCAACGCCGGCAGGCCGCCGAACGCGGCGCGGTAGAAGGCGGCGATCGTGCGCGCCGGATGCGGCATGCCTAACCGCGCCGCAGCGCCTGCGTCGGCAGGAGCCGCGCCGCGCGCAGCGCAGGCCAGGCGCCGCCGAGCACGCCGAGCACGACCGCCACGGTGACCGCGTCGGCCAGCACGCCGGGCGTGAAGCGGAACGCGAAGGCGATCTCCGTGAAGGTGTCGAAGTTCGTCGTGCCGGTCGCCATGCCGTTCAGCGGCAGCACGAACAGGCAGCCGAGCAGTCCGCCGGAGACCCCGAGCAGCACGGCCTCGAACAGGAACGAGACGAAGATCGCCCATGGCCGGAAGCCGGTGGCGAGCAGGATGCCGATCTCGTGCGTGCGGGAGGCGACCAGCGACAGCATCGAGTTGATGCCCGTGAACACCGCGCCGATGCCCATCAGCACGGCCAGCGCCCAGCCCATGACGCCGAGGATGCCGGACAGGAACCCGGTCTGCGCCGCGAGGTAGCTCGCCTCGTCGACGACCTTGGCCGGCGCGCGCGGGTGGTCGGCGAGGCGGGCGTGCAGGTCGCTGGCCGACACGCCGGGCCGCAGCACGGCGACCACGCGGCTGTAGTGCTCGGTCTGCAGCGCCGCGCGGAAGCGGTCGACGTCGCCCCAGATCTCGCTGCGGTAGGCGCCGCGCGCGGCGAACACGCCGACCACGCGGAACGGGGTCATGTTGATCACCAGCACGTCGCCGACGCGGCCAGCCTGCAGGCGTCCGGTGATCGCGCTGCCGACGATCACCTCGTCGGCGCCGGGTTCGAAGTTGCGGCCCTGCACGATCGCGACGTCGTCGCCGTGGATCCTGAAGGTCGGCGGCTGCACGCCGCGCAGCGGCACGTTGGCCGTGCCGCCGTCGGCCTTCGGCAGGCTCACCGCGATGAAGGCCTCGGCCGCGGCGAGCGGCGCGCCGTCCGGACCGGCGGCGACCTCGGGAATCTCCTTGAGCAGGATGCGCGCGCGTTCGAGGTCGAAGACGCTCTCGCCCTCGGAGTTGGCGCCGGGCCGCAGGAAGATCGCGAGGTCGGTGCGGCCGCCCTGGGTCTGCACGGACAGGAATCCCTGCTGCAGGCACAGCATGCCGGCGAGCACGGCGACCGTCGCGCCGATCGACAGCATCGTCAGCAGCGTGGCGGACCGGCGCTGCCACAGGCTGCGCGTGGCGTACTGGAACGGGACGAGCGCCATGTCAGTTGTCCTCCCGCAGCGCGGTGACGGGGACCAACCGCGCGGCGCGCCAGCCCGGCGCGATGCCCGAGACGAGGCCGACGCCGCCGGTGATCAGCAAGCCCTGCAGCAGCACGGCGGAGTCGATCGCGAAGCCGGGGGCCCAGATGGCGACCGCGGGCGCCATGACGACCTCGAACAACCGCGCGAGCAGCACGCCGAAGCCGGCGCCCGCGGCGACCAGCAGCAGCGACTCGCAGACGAGCAGCAGGCCGAGCCGCCGGTCGGCGAAGCCGAGCGCCTTCAGGATGCCGAGGTCGCGCGTGCGTTCGCGCGCGGCCATCAGCATCGTGTTCAGCACCGCGAAGAAGATCGCGAACAGCACGGCGCCGCCGA
>VGXW01000607.1 GCA_016873195.1 Planctomycetota bacterium
CGTCACGCTGACGGCCGGGCTCCGGGTCACGATCGGCGAGTGACCGCGGCCACCCGGGCCCAAGTGCCCACTGTCCGATCGCGCCGGCTCGGTTCACGATTCTCGTATGTTCCGTCCCATGGAGAGGGTCGGTGTGTTCTCGCTGCTCGGGCTCGCTGCCGTTGCCCAGACGCCGACGTATGCAACGCTGGACCTGATGCCGCTCGGCCCGACGCTCGCGGCCTGGGATCCGCACCGCGCGCGCGTGCTCGCGGTCGAATCGGGACGAACGCAGTGGGAATGGGACGGCCAGCGCTGGGCCGAGCAACTCGGGACCGCGGCGCCCGACATCGGTACCGCCCCCGTCGCCATGGCCTGCCATCGCGCCGACCGCACGTGGATCCTCGCGTCGTGGCACACGCTCGCGACCTGGAACGGCGCGCGCTGGACCCTGCGCACGAACCTCACCGGCCCGGCCTACGGATCGAGCTTCGCCCTCGCCTATGACGAGCACCGCGCCTGCCTCGTCGCCTACGACGGCACGCAGGCCTGGGAATGGCACGACGGGTGGGTGCTGCCGCCGCAGCCGACGAAGCCGGTCGGGCGCGCTGACGCCGGCTTCGCCTACGACACGGCCGGCCGGCGCTGCGTGCTCTACGGCGGCAGCGGCGGCGCCGATTGCTGGGCCTGGGACGGCTCCTTCTGGACGCAGTTGCAGGCCGCGGCACCGCCGGGCCCGCGCACGCGGCCGGCCCTGGCCTACGAGGAAGGCGCGGCCCGGCTCGTGCTCTACGGTGGCCAGACGGGCCCGCAGACGACGTGGGCGCTGCAGGGCGCGACCTGGACCCAGCTCGCGACGACGCGCGATCCGGGCGAACGCGACAAGCCCTGCCTTCTGTGGGACGGCACCGGCATGCTGCTGTTCGGCGGCAACGTGCAGCCCGACGACACGTGCTGGCGCCTGCAGAACGGCGACTGGCAGCAGCTGCCGGCCGTGCAACCGACCCTGCGCTACGGACAACAATGGGCCTACGACCAGGCCCGCCAGTGCGTCGTGCTGTTCGGCGGCAGGCCGCCAGCAACCATGCTGCCGCGCTTCGGAGACACCTGGACCTGGGACGGGACGTGGCGCCGGCACGCGCCGCCCGTGTCCCCGCCCGCGCGCGCGTTCGGCGGCCTCGCCTGGTCCTCGGCCAATCAGGCCGTGTTGCTGTTCGGCGGCAGCGACCCGAACCGGCTCGGCGACACCTGGCTCTGGGACGGCACCTCGTGGCTGCAACTCGCACCCGCCGTGTCGCCGTCGCCGCGCAGCGGCATGGTGCTGGTGCCCGATCTGCTCGGCGGCGTGCTGCTGATCGGCGGGTGGGACAACTCGAGCGGGAGCTACCTCGGCGACCAGTGGCGCTGGGACGGTGCGAACTGGCAGCAGCAGACGCCGCCGCCGCCGCCCTCCTCGCACGGTTGGCTCGGAGCGCACGATCCCGTGCGCGCCCGCGTGGTCATCGTCGCCCGCGACCCGACCGGGCAGGTCTTCGAATGGGACGGCACCGCCTGGACCACGATCCCGTCCCCGCTCGTCACCAACGAGAGCGTCTACGCCATCGGGTTCCGTCCCGACACCGGCCGCGTGCTGCTCGACACGTCCCAGAAGATCGCCGAGTGGGATGGCACGGGATGGAACATCACGGTCAGCGGGCAGCGCGTGGGCAGTGGGAACCTGCTGAGCTGTCCGCGCATCACGCGCCTGCTCTCGTATCCCGGGAATGCCTACCTGAGTCCGCTCGCGGGGCTCGCCGTGCTGACGCACACACCGGCAACCGCGACCCGCTTCGGCAGCGGCTGCGCGCTCGGCTCCGCCCCGGGCCTCGGCACGCGCGACCGCCCGCGACCCGGCGCGCAGGCCTTCCAGCTCGTCGGCGCAGCGATCACGCCGCAAGTGCCATCGTTCCTCGTGCTCGGCCTCGCGGCCCAGAACGTGCCGCTCGGCCACGGCTGCAGCCAGCTCGTCGGCACCGTGCTCGGCACGGTGGCCGCGGTCGCGGGCACCCC
>VGXW01000608.1 GCA_016873195.1 Planctomycetota bacterium
CGGGTGGCAGCCCGTGCTTCAGCGCGAGCAGCGGGTGGTGGTGCGCGAGGCGGCCCGCCGGCACGCCGTGCGGGCGCGCGAAGCGGCCGCTGTGCGTGAGCTGCAGGCCGACGACGGGCTCGCCGCGGCCGGCCGCGGCCGCGCCGGCGCGCAGTTCGGCTAGCAGTCCGACGAGGTGGCGCTCGCTGTCGGGCCCAAGACAGAGCTGGTGCGGGTTCGCGCGGCCGTCGGGCGACACGGCGAACGCCTCACCGCCGAACACGAGCGCGGCCCCGCTCTGGCCGAATCGCCGCCAGCGCCGGTTCGTCAGCGCCGTGGGCCCGCCGTCGCAGGTGCCGTCCCAGCCCTCCATCGGCTGCGTCGCGAAGCGGTTGCCGAGCGTGCGGCCGTAGAGGCCGAGCGGCTGCGCGAGCGCGCCGTCCACGCGCAGTTCGTCGTCGAGGTCGAAGCCGGCGCCGAGTTCCTGCAGGCGCGCGCGCAGTCCGGCGGCGCTGCGGCAGTGGCCCGGCGGGGGGAAGTCCATCGCGGGATCATCGCCGTGGACGGGCCGGCACTCCACCCTGCTGCGCGCGGCGCGCCTTCGGCCTTCCGTTGGGGCGGCCGGATCGCTCCAATGCCCGCCCCGACCCCGACCATGGCGAAGCGAAAGCCCAAGAAGGTCCATCCCAACGCGATCCACCTGACCGTGCAGAGCGTGCCGCGCGCCGCGCAGTTCTACGTGGACAAGCTCGGCTTCAAGCTCGCCGGGACCTACCCGGACGGCGGCCGGCCGATCTTCGCCAAGCTCGTGCTCGGCGGGCAGGTCGTGATGCTCGGCGAACTGCCGTCGCTGCAGGAGGCGAAGCAGATGGGCATGGACGCGGCCGAGATCGAGCTCCTGAAGCAGGACGCGCGCGCCTTCGCGCGCGGCACGCCCGGGGTCGGCTGTGCGTGCTTCCTGCAGGTCAAGGACGTCGACGCGTTCGCGCGTCGGCTCAAGAACAAACGCGTGCGGCCGCTGACGCCGCCCAAGACGCAGTTCTACGGCATCCGGGAATGCCAGCTCGCCGACCTCGACGGCTACCGGCTCGTGTTCTACTCGCCGGCCGAGGTGCCGGCGGCGCCGCCCGCGGAGGGCTGACGTGCGCGCGCTGGCCCTGGCGGGGGTGCTGCTCGGCGCCTGCGCCGCGCCCGATCCGCTGCGGCTCGTGCAGGCCGGCAGCCGCGTCGTGGTCACCGAGGGCTCCGCGGTGTTCGCCGAGTACCGCGCCGACGGCCCGCGCGGGCCCGCGGTCTGGCCGCTGTGCGCGCCCGGCGGCGAGCCGGTGACGCGCGCGTGGCCGTTCTTCGAGGTCGACGGCGAAGCGCGCGACCATCCGCACCACACGAGCCTGTGGTTCGCGCACGGCGACGTGAACGGCGTCGACTTCTGGCAGGGCAGCGGCCGCATCGTCGCGATCGGGGCACCGGTGATGTCGGCGGGCGACCACCGCATCGAGCAGCGCAACGAGTGGCGCGACGCGCAGGGCGGCGTGGTTGCGCAAGAGCGTCGCACGCTGACCTTCGGAGCGGCCGGCGATGTGCGCACGGTCGACGTCGGCGTGGCGCTCGCGAGCGACCAGGGCGAACTGCGCCTGGGCGACACCAAGGAAGGCACGATGGCGCTGCGGCTGCGGCAGGAGTTCGGCACGGAGGGGCCGGGTGCCGCCGGGCGGATCCTGAACAGCGAGGGCGACCGGGACGGGGCCGCGTGGGGCAAACGCGCGCGCTGGGTCGCCTACACGGCGGAGCTCGGCGCCGTGCCGCACACGGTCGCGCTGTTCGACCATCCGCTGAACCACGGGCACCCGACGACCTGGCACGCGCGCGGCTACGGGCTGCTGGCGGCGAACCCGTTCGGCCTGGCGGAGTTCCTGCGGGCGACGAAGGGCGCGGGCGAGCTCGTGCTGCCGCCGGGCGCCGAACTGCGGCTGCGCTACCGGGTCTGGATCCGGCGCGGCCCGTGCGACGCGGCGGCCCC
>VGXW01000609.1 GCA_016873195.1 Planctomycetota bacterium
CTCTGTTGGATCCACGGTTGCGCCGCTATCGGTTGCGCAGGCTCCGGCTGCCAGCGGGGGCGACGTGGCTCGACCTGGTCGTTCCGGACGGGCAGCAGTGGATGCGCGCGGGCCGCTGGGTCGGGGCGGCGGCTCGCGGGGAGGAACCGCCGTACTGGGTCGAGATCTGGCCGGCCTCGCTCGCCGTTGCGCGGTTGCTGCTGCGGGGCCCACCGCTGGCCGGGAGGCGGGTGCTGGATCTCGGCTGCGGTCTCGGCGTGGCCGGCCTTGCGGCCGCCGGAGCAGGGGCGCAGGTCACGTTCGCCGACCGGCAGGCCGACGCGTTGGCGTTCGCGGGCTGGAACGGAAGGCGCCTGCACCCCGAGGGGCAGCCGCCGCGCTGCGTCCTGCTCGACTGGAACCGCGCGGCGGTCGAGGGGCGTCACGACGTGGTCGTGCTGGCGGACGTCACCTATCGAACGGTGCATCACCGGCCGCTGCTGCGCCAGTTGAGCGGATGTCTCGCCGCGGGCGGCGTGGTGGTGCACGCCGATCCGTTCCGCGGCGAATCGGGCGCGTTCCTTGCCGCATTGCGCGCCATGTTGGCGACGGTCGAGGGGGAAGCGACGGTGTGCAGCGGCGACCGGCGCGTGCGGATCCGGCTCGTCTGCGCGTCGGCAGACCGCGGCGCGCTGCTGCCGTTCGGTGCCGGGCTGTCGCCCTCGTCGGGCGGCGGGCGGGCGCGCGCCGGCAGTGGCGTGTCCTCCGTCTGCTCGCCGGGGAGCAACGGTACGGCAGCGGGAGGGGCCGGCCGATGACCGTGGTGCTGGATCGTCTGTCGATCCACTATGGGCGGCATCCGGCGGTCCTCGACGTGTCCGCTTCCTTCGGGGCGGGAGCCGTCGGGTTGCTGGGTCGCAACGGCGCCGGCAAGAGTTCGATCCTGAAGGCCCTGCTGGGCCTGGTGCGGCCCTCGCAGGGCAGCATGCGCGTGCTCGACCTGCCAGCGGATGCCGGGCCGGAGGCCGTGCGAGCGAAGGTCGGCTACATGCCGGAGCGGGACGCATACGTGCCGCAGGCGACCGGGTTCGAGATGGTCTCGCTGCTGGGCATGCTCAGCGGCATGCCGCGGCGGGACGCGTGGCGGCGGGCGCACGAGGTCCTCTACCTGGTCGGACTCGAAGAGCAGCGCTACCGGCAGTTGTCCGGCTACAGCGCAGGCATGCGGCAGAAGGCCAAACTCGCCGGCGCGCTCGTGCACGATCCGCAGGTGCTGTTCCTCGACGAACCGACGAACGGACTCGATCCGTCCGGGCGCGAGGACATGCTCGGGCTGATCCGCCAGTTGAAGGCCGACCTGGGCAAGTCGGTGGTCCTGTCGACGCACATCCTGCAGGACGTCGAGTCGGTCTGCGACAGTGTGGTCGTGCTGGAGGCCGGGCGCGTCGTCGCCCGAGGTGCCCTGCAAGACCTGACGCGCGCGACCGAACGTCGCATCCTGCTGCGCGTGGCGCCCGCTGCGCTCGACTTCGCGCGGTTCCTGCCGGCCGCGGCGAAGGTGCGCGACGAGGGCGACGGACGCCACACGGCCTGGTTGCTCGACGACGAGCCCACCCAACCGCTGTTCGCCGCGGTGGTGCAGGCCGGCGGCGTGGTCCTCGAGTTCGCGCCGCAGCGGCGATCGCTCGAAGAGGTGTTCCTGTCCGCGGTGCTCCGATGCGACGGTCGCCGGCGCGAGGGACGATGCCGTGCGTCCTGTGGAACGGCCCGGCCGGGAGGGGCGCGCGTGACGGTCCTCGGCCTGCGCTACCGGCCCGGACCCTACCGCCCGGTCGCGGCCTGGCGGCGCTGGTGGCCGCTCGCCCGGCACGAGTTCCTGTCCCTGTTCAGGACCAAGGGCGGCATCGCCGTCTTCTGCGTGTGCTTCGTGCCGCTCGCCGTGCGCCTGTTCGTGCTGATGATCCGCTTCGGGGTCGTGGACTTCGGTCCCAGGCCGCGCGGCCCCC
>VGXW01000610.1 GCA_016873195.1 Planctomycetota bacterium
GCGCGCGGCGGGATCGAGCACCGCACCGAAGTCGAGGGCCGGCCCGGACCGTTCGCGCCAGAGCCGCGCGGCGGCCTCCGGTGGCAGTTCCCCGCGGTCGACGAGCGCCCCGAGCACCAGCGCGCGGGCGTGCCGCGGCGCGGGCAGGAGCGACAGGCCCGCGCACCCGCCGAGCAGGAACCCGAATCGGCGCTGCGCTGCCACGGCGGCGTTGGCGAGGCGCACGACCGCCCCGCGCTGCGGCGCGGGCAGGGCCCGCAGGTCCGGCGCCGCCGCGATCGTCTCGCGGCCCGGCCGGCCGGTCGCGAGCCACCGCTCGACCACCTCCGCCGCCTCTGCGAAGCCGATCACCACGCGCCTATCCGCGATGGTACGGGTGTCCGGCCAGCAGCGTGGCCGCACGGTAGAGCTGCTCGACCAGCAGCACGCGCACGAGGCCGTGCGGCAGCGTCAGCGCCGACAGCGACAGCCGCACCGGCGCCGCCGCGAGCAGGTCCGGATCGAGGCCGTCGGCGCCGCCGGCGAGAAACGCGAGGTCGCGACCCTCCTGCTGCCATCGCTGCAGCCGCTGCGCGAACTGCTGCGTCGTCCACGCTTCGCCGCGTTCGTCGAGCGCCACGAGGCAGGCGCCCTTGGGCACCGCGGCGCGCAGGCGCGCGGCCTCCGCGGCCTGCACCTTCTGCCGGTCGGCGCCGGCCGTGCGCGGTTCGGGCTTCACCTCGACGATCGCGAAGCCCCATTCGCGGGGCAGGCGGCGCCGGTAGTCCTCGGTGCCCGCTGCGACCCAGGCGGGCTGCTTGTGCGACACCGTCAGCAGGCGGACCTTCATGGCGCGACCAGGATGCCGCGCGGGGCGCGTGAAGTCAGGGGAAAGGCACCGCGGGCAGGTCCGTACAAGGTGCCGGGCTCCCGCGTGCGTCAGGTCTGCCTGTTGGCATTGGCGACGTGTGCTGGTCCTCCGCCCCTTGCGGGCGCCAGTCCCTGCGCATCATTCGCTGTCGTCGCAGCGCGCGAGCCCGGGTTGGTGGAACCCACGCCGCTCAGGCCGGCGCGAGTCCTCTTCGGTCCGGTGGTATCTCTGCCATCCGCACCTCTCTGACCAGGTTCAGAGGTCCAAGAGAAGGTTGGCGACGCATGCAATCACCAACCACACGCCCCAGTCTAGCTCGGATTCGACGCGTGGCAACCCGCCAGAGGACGAAGACCGCAGGGGCCAAGGCCCCATCCAGAACCGGTCCACGCGGCGCGCTCCGTCACGCGCGCTGACAAGGGGTCTTGCCGCGGTGGACGCGTGCACCGCCCGAGCCGCCAACACGAAGATGATCGCGGGAAATCCGTGGCGCACTGTCGCACTGTTCGACAGCGTTTGCTCCGTCCCGGTTCCGAACCGGCCGCGGCATGCGATCTGCAGAGCGTTGCGCGCCTCACCGGCACGACGTCGAGAACACCGCGTTGCTGAGCTGCAGCGCGCCGTTCACGGTGGCACCGGCCTGCGCGAAGAACGAAGCGCCGCGCGCGGCGGGCGAATCCGGCAGACCGATCGACCAACGCACCTCGCCGCCCGCGTCGGCGGTGCCGAACAGGAACAGCAGCGGGTCGACCAGCACCGTGCCGATCCCCGGCAGCTCCTGCTGGATCGGCAACATGCCGATGCCGAGCAGGGCCGGCGTGCCGGGCGCCAGTTCCTCGAGCTCGTAGCGCAGCGAGTCGCCGGCCGTCGGCACGCCGAGCCCGCGCAGCGGCAGCAGCGCACCGACCGTGTCGTCGGCGCGGTAGGCCAGGTGCCCGCACGGCACGGGCCGGTTGCGCCGCTCCGGCGTCGGGCGCGGCAGGCCGAACAGCAGATCCGGCAGACCGTCGAGCCGGCCCAGCGACTCGTCGTCGTTCTGCGCACCGAACACGAACTGGTCGATCGCGGTGGTGCCGCCCGGCGCGAACAGGCCGATCTCCTCGCCGAGCCCGCTCAGGCGGAAGGTCGCG
>VGXW01000611.1 GCA_016873195.1 Planctomycetota bacterium
AAAACTGGTTCGGCATGCCCGGCCAGGCCCGCGCCGGGCAGCCGCGCGACGCGTTCGGTGTCGCGGCGCAGTCCCGCGGGGAAACCGTCTGGAGCATCGAGAGCTCGGGCTTCGAACTGCTGGACGTGCCGCTGGCCGTGCACTGGCAACTGCTCGACGCCGCCGCGGGCTTCGGCCTCGCCGCGCGCGGGGGCGTGGAGTTGCCCACGGGCGACGACGCCCGGGGCTACGGCAGCGGCGAACTCGACGCTTCGCTCGGCCTGCTCGCCGAGTGGGCGATCGGGGCCGCCACCTGCTACGGTCACGCGCAGCACACGTTCGCCGGCACGCCAGCACCGGCCCGTGCTGTGGGCTTCGGGTTCGCCGACGTGACGTCGGCCGGGCTCGGCGTCGAGTTCCAGCTCGCCGACCCGCTGGCGGCCCTGGTGCAGGTGGAGTTCGAGACGTCGACGCTGCGCAACCTCGGCCTCGCCACCGTGGCGCGCGACCACTGGCTCCCGTGGTGCGGGCTGCGCTGGCGTGCCGCGGAACGCTGGGCCATCGAGGTGGGCTTCGGCGAGGACCTGCACGGCTTCGTGTCGCCGGACTTCACGGCCTGGCTCGGGTTCACGACGCTGCCAGGCGGCGGATCGACAGGCCCGAGGTAGCCGGGTCCGAGCCGACGCGCGCCGGTTCGGGGTCGCAAGGGCGGCCTCCCCCGCCATGCTTTACATAACAAACCTTATCGGAAGCATTGCCACGGTCCGAGTCGGGCCGTAGGGCCGGCCGTCGTCAGCCACGGTTCCGACCGGCGGCCGCCGCCGTCGGCGGATGGACCGCCAGCCGCTGGAACTGCTCGGCCAGGGCGACCTGCAGGCTCGTGAACCCGGCGTAGTGCACCGTGCGCGCCGGCACGCCGGCCGAGCGCGCCAGGTCGAGCGCCGGTTCGGTGGTCTCGTGGCGGTTCCAGTGCAGCAGCAGCAGCACGTCGACGCCGTTGCGCAGCCGGTCGCCGATCGCGCCGACGATCTTCTGCGGCGACGTGTAGTTCGTCTCGATCCACTCGCTCGTGAAGCCCCAGTCCGCGGCGAGTTGCTCGAGCCGCGCGTGGTGCCGGCGCTGGCGTTCGTTGCCGCCGACCACGAGCACGCGGCCCGGCCGGCCGAGCGCCTTGGCGAGCGCCTGCGCCGCGGTGCGGCCCGGATCCTGGCCGCCGGCCGGCCGGTCGTTGCGTTCGAGCAGCCTGCCGATCGCCTGCAGGTCGTCCGCCGCGAGCTCCGGATGCGCGCAGGCCACCTCCTGCAGCAGCCCGTGCGCCTGCTGCAGCGCCTCGACGTCCTTGCGCGCGCGCAGCGAGCGCGCGATGCCGACCTGCAGCTGCGCCCGCTCGAAGTCGCGCCCCTCGAGCTCCTCGAGCACCGCGGCCAGCTCGACCTTGATCTCGAGGTGGTCGAGCGCCTGGCCGACGAACTCCTCGTTGCGCAGCAGCTTCTCCAGCGCGTCGAAGCGCCCGCGCTGCGCGAGCAGCTCGCGGATCTCGACGTAGGCGGCGCGGGCCTGCTCGCGGTCGCCGCGCATGTTGTGCGCCGTGAGGCCGACGCGCAGGGCCTCGAGCCGCTGATCGAGGTTCACCGCGACCTCGAGCACGCGCCGCGCGGCGCGCAGCGCGGGTTCGCCCTCGCCGAGCGACAGGTACTCGAGCGCGACGAACAGCAGCTGGTCCGGCGACGAACCGCGGCCGACGTCGACCGCGTCGAGGAACCGCAGCGCGAGCCGCCGGTCGTGCTTCTTCAGCGCCTCGTGCACCGTGTAGAAGCTCTCGAGGTCGGGCTGCACGTTCTCGAGGGCCTGCTCCATCAGCTTCAGCGCCCGGCTCGTCTCGGTCGGATCGCCCGCCGCGAGCAGTGCTGCGGCGGCGAAGAAGCGCGCGCGGTCGCGCAGCTGCACGTCGCGGCCCTCGAGTCGCCGCAGTCCGGCGATCGCGCCCC
>VGXW01000612.1 GCA_016873195.1 Planctomycetota bacterium
GATCACCGCGTCGATCTGCAACACCTGTGCTGGCGTGACGGCGAGGTTCGGGTCGCCCAGCATGAGCCCGCGGTTGATCGCGATCGCGTTCGCCATCGTGTTCTTCAGCAGGTTCGCCGTCCAGCCCGCACTGCCCGGCGTCGTGCCCGTCACCGTGCCGGTCAGGTAGCCGTAGAGCAGGCCGCTGCCGAGCAGGAACGGCCGCAGGAACAGGTGACGGTCGGGGGCGCTGCTGCGCAGATACGCCGACTGCAGCAGCGAGTAGAGGTACATGTGGTAGACGGGACCGCCCGCGAGATCGACGTAGCCGGCGTTCTCCCACCAGTTGCCGTTGGTGCCGAACACGTGCGGTGCCTGCGTCGAAACCGCGGCCGGGAACACGCCGCGCGGTTTGCCCTGGTTGGTGCTCGCGGCGTGGCTCGCCCAGGCGCGGGCCAGTTGGTCGAACACCGAGACCACGCCCGGGTGCGCGTTGTAGTCGGACAGGAACAGTCCGGGCATGCCGGCGCGCATGTTCAGCGGGATGTCGAGCGGCACGCCGCAGACGCCGAACGCGCCGAGGTTGTAGGCGCGGAACTGCCGGCCACCGAGACCGTCGGGGATCGTCCACGGGGCCGGGTCGTAGGCGTCGTCGAGATTGCGCATGGTGCGCAGCGCGTACTCGACGTAGCGCGGATGCCCGTAGCTGCTCGACATCAGGATGTAGAGCGGGTTCGTGCTGTACTCGGCCGTGTGCTCGACGTCGCCGCACCCCGTGAAGTAACCCTCCGACACCGTCATCTCCGGACCGAAGAGCACCATGTCCATCACGGTCTCGGCGCCGGTCTCCACCGGATGGCCCGGCTCGCGCGCCGCGACCGCCGGCAGCGCCAGCAGGCCACCGCCCTCGACGTCGTCGCCGCCGCCGCCGCCGAGTTCGCCCTGGCGCAGCCGGCGCGACATCCACCACTCGCCGCAGTTGCGGAACGCGCGGTGGTAGCGCCGCTGTGCATTGGCCCACGCGGGCGCGGCCGCGTGGTCGGTCGCGGCGACGAACGGCGCCCACCAGGTGGTGCCCGGCACGATCGGCGGCAGGCTGCCAGGACCGCTCCAGTTGCCCGTGACGCCGCCCGGAACCGCGTAGTTGGCGCCGCTCCACGACAGCACCAACGCCTCGTGGCCCTTCGGGAACAGCGCCCGCCGGTTCCACAGTTCGCCGAGCATCCTGAGCCATTGCGCGGTGAACGGGTTGCCGACCGGGTCGTTGACCCCCGTGTTGCGGCCCCACATGTTGCGCGCGGCGAGGAAGTGCGACTTCAGGTGCAGCGGGCTCGCCGGCAGGAAGACGGACGGCGTGCTGCTCAGCAGATCGCTGCGGAACTGGTCGGCGAGCAGCAGCGCGGCGTTGAGGTTCTTCAGGATGTCCCCGAGGCTGCCCGGCAGCGCCGCCGCCGAGTAGCCGCGGGCGCGGTGGAAGAACACGGCCCGCTCGAAGGCGGCGAGTTCCCAGCGCAGCCCGCGCACCGTGATGTCGTCGATCGGGCCGAGGCCGTCGAGCAGGGCCAGGGTGCCGGCGAGCAGCGCATCGTCGACCTCGCTCTCCTCGTCGAAGAGCCAACCGAGCAGCCAGGCCTGGCCCCAGGCGCGCAGACGCGGATCGGCGACCGCGGCCAGCGCGCTCTTCGCCGCCGGGTAGTCGGCCGCCTGGAAGGCCGCGAGGGCCGGCGCCAGCACCGCGGCGTAGGGTGGATGCGCGACGAGGGTGTTCGTGCCGTGGTCGAAGCGGATCGGTTCCGGCACGTCGGCGTGCACCTCGATGCCGAGGATCGAGTTCTTGCTGTCGCGCGAGCCGTCGCAGTGGAACAGCAGTTCGATGCGGCCGTTGCTCACCTGGGTCCGCGCGGCGAGACGGCGGTAGCCGCCGATCGCATTGGTGAACTGCGCCTTCATCGTCGGCGTCTGCACGGCGACGTCGGTGGCCACCACC
>VGXW01000613.1 GCA_016873195.1 Planctomycetota bacterium
TTTTGCGCGC
Organism: Planctomycetota bacterium; assembly: GCA_016873195.1. GTDB lineage: Bacteria > Planctomycetota > UBA1135 > UBA1135 > UBA2386 > VGXW01. The sequence continues at coordinate 11 of VGXW01000613.1, forward strand.
GCTCGCGATGTGGATGACCTGGAAGTGCGCCGTGGTCAACATCCCGCTCGGCGGCGCCAAGGGCGGCGTGATCTGCGATCCGCACAACCTGAGCCTGCGCGAGCAGGAGCAGATCTGCCGCGGCTGGGTGCGGCAGATCGCGCACGACGTCGGCCCCGACCGCGACGTGCCGGCGCCCGACGTGATGACCAACCCGCAGCACATGCTGTGGATGCTCGACGAATACGAAGCGATCCACGGCGCCCGCTACCCGGGCATGATCACCGGCAAGCCGGTCGGCATGGGCGGGTCGCTCGGCCGCACCGAGGCCACCGGGTTCGGCCTGATCTACACGGTGCGCGAAGCGCTGAAACAGCTCGGCATCCCCGTCGCCGACACCGTCGCCTCGGTGCAGGGCTTCGGCAACGTCGCCCAGTACGCGGTGCAGCTGTTCCAGCAGCTCGGCGGCAAGGTCGTGTGCGTGTCGTGCTGGGACAACCACGACAAGGTCAGCTACACGTTCCACAAGGCCTCGGGCATCGACCTCGAGCAGCTGCGCGCGATGGCGGACCGCTTCGGCGGCATCGACAAGAACAAGGCGAAGGACGCCGGCTACAAGGTGCTGCCGGGCGACGCGTGGCTGCAGCAGGAGGTCGACATCCTGCTGCCGTCGGCGATCGAGAACCAGATCACGGCGGAGAACGTCGGCCAGATCCACAGGCGCGTGAAGATCATCGGCGAGGGCGCCAACGGCCCGACGACGCCGGGCGCCGACGAGGTCATCAGCAGCCGCAACATCTTCATGGTCCCGGACCTGCTGGCCAACGCCGGCGGCGTCACCTGCAGCTACTTCGAGCAAGTGCAGTGCAACACGAACTACTACTGGGAAAAGGACGAGGTCCTCGGCAGGCTGGACGTCAAGATGACCTCGGCGTTCCAAGCGGTCAGCGAGCTGGCCCGCAAGCAGAAGCTCTACATGCGGCACGCTGCGCAGAGCATCGCCGTGAACCGCGTCGCCGAGGCCTGTCGCAACCGCGGCTGGGTGTGAGATGTCGCTGCCGCGCTGGAGCGTCATCCTCGATTTCCTGCGCGCCACCGACCGCAGCCAGTTGCTGCGCCTCACGCAGCGCATGATCAACTCGCTCTGCGTGGCCGGCGTCCCGGACGCCGAGGAGATGCTGCAGCAACTGGCCCCGCGCGCGGCGCCGGCGGAAGCCGCCGCCGCGGACGAGAACCGCCCGCTGGCGCGGCAGTCGCTGTCCGACGTCGGCGGCTTCGCCGACCGCGTGTTCGACATCGCCGCGCGCGAACTCGGCGAGAACGGCGTGATCGCGCGCGTGCAGCAGTGGATCGCCGAGGAGCGCGCGGGTTTCCTGTACGAAGCGCTCGAGAACCTCGGCACCTCGCTGTCGGCGATCAGCGAGGCGCTGCTGCGCTACCGCGCGCTGCACCTCGACGACGAGCTGCTGCCGCGCCACGTGCGCATCGGCCTGCAGGTCGCGCTGCTGCGCCGGTTCTTCTGCGACCGGCTCGACTTCGTGCGCCACGTCAGGGACTACGCCGACGTGGAGAGCTTCTACGAACTCGCGCAGCGCTGCATCAGCCCGGCGGGGGGGCACGGCAAGCTCGGCGGCAAGAGCGCGGGCCTCTTCGCGGCCGCCAACATCGTGCGCAAGTCGGCGCTTGCCAACCCGCTGCTGGCGAGCATCCGCGTGCCGAAGACCTGGTATCTGACGTCGGACGCCAACCTGCTGTTCGTGCGGCACAACCGCATGGAGGACGTCTACAACAGCAAGTACCGGCCGATCGAGCAGGTGCGGCTCGAGTACCCGCACCTCGTGCAGGTGTTCAAGAACGGGTCGTTCCCGGCCGAGATCACGCAGGGCCTGTCGATGGCGCTCGACGACTTCGCCAATCACCCGATCATCGTTCGCAGCTCGAGCCTGCTGGAGGACCAGAGCGGCGCGTCGGGG
>VGXW01000614.1 GCA_016873195.1 Planctomycetota bacterium
GGGGGCCTGGGTGCAGGCCTGGATGAACCAGCCGATCGCGGCGCCGAAGGCCGCCGCCCCGGTCGAGATCGTGGACGTCGCCGGCGTGCCGGCCGCGCCCACCGACCTCGCCCTCGACCTGACGCCGTTCGACGCGGGCGGCAACACGCAGTTGCTCTGGCACTGCGGCAAGGTGCTGATGGGCTCGCGCGCGGACTACACGGGCGCGTTCACCCAGCTGCAGGGCCGCGTGCTGCTCGACCCGAAGGCGCGCACGCTGCGCGCCGCCGAACTGCACGTGACGCTGGCGGCGATGCGCGGGCACGGCGAGCACCCGGCACCCAACGCGCTGATCAACGCCGTGCAGGAGCAGGGTTGGTTCCTCGACGAGCAGCCGACCGCGGTGCTGCGCACGAGCAAGGTGACCCTGCGCGAAGCGGGCGCCGGGGCGGGCTTCGCGCGGGCCGTGCCGGACTGGACGCACGCGCTCGCCTGCACGCTGCGGATGAACGGCATCGAGCGCGAGTTCGTGGTCTACGCGCGCCTGCAGGTCGGCGAGAACAGCGTGCGCGTCGACGCGCGCTTCCCGATCTCGCGCGCCGAGTTCCAGGTGCAGCAGCGCCGCGGCATCAACTTCCCGGCCGACGTCGACCCCGAGGTGCTGGTGGAGGTGCGCGCCGAGGCCTCGCCGGACCCGCTGGCGGTGGTCGCCGAACTGAACCGGCAGCTGGTGGCGCAGCAGGCGGCGACGGGCCAGCTGAACGCCCAGATCACCACGCTGGCCGCGCGGCTCGATGCCTTCGAGGCGGCGATCGACGGTCTGCGGCGCGACCTGCGCAAGGCGGCGCAGGCGGCGCCGGCCAGCGGTTCCCCGAGCGGCGGCTCCCCGGCCAGCGGCTCAGCCGGCGGCTCGCCGGGTTCGGGGACCCCGGGCCAACACGCGGTCGACGTCGCATCGCTGCCTGCCCGGTTCACCGACTGCGTCGACTACAAGAACCAGAAGGGCGACAGCAAGCTGCGCGACCTCGGCTACACGGCGGACTTCGAGATGGTGCTGGTGCCCGGCGATCCGGCGCGCGGCATCGGCCCGTTCTACGTGCAGACCACCGAGGTCACCTGGAAGATGTTCCGCGCCTGGTCCTACTGCGGCGACATCGACGACCAGACGCACGCCGCCGCGCTGAAGGCGGCGCTGCTGCGGCCGAGCCCGTGTTACGACGACGCCTCGCGCGGGCACGGCTTCGAGGGCCGCGCGGTGCTCGGCGTCTCGCGGCGCAACGCGCTGGCCTTCTGCCGCTTCGTCAGCGAACAGACGGGCCGTTCGTACCGGCTGTGGACCGCCGCCGAATGGGGCTACATCGCCGAGGCGACCGGGGGGCTGCCGAGCCAGCCGCACGACGTGGGGTGGTTCGCGGACAATGCGGACTGCGACGACTTCGGCGAACCGCGCTCGATGCCGGTCGGCAAGAAGCCGGCGAACAGCCTCGGGCTCTTCGACTTCTGGGGCAACGTCGCCGAATGGGTGATGGACGACGTGCAATACATCCGCGGCGGGTCCTACCTGATCGCGGCCAAGGATCTCAAAGTCGATTGGCGCGTCGATGAGAGCCAGGCGATCTGGAACATGACCTACCCGAACCTGCCGAAGAGCCTGTGGTGGTACCGGGACCGCTTCGACATGGGCTTCCGGCTCGTCTGCGATCCGGTCGGCATCCCGGCGGGGAAGTAGAGGAAGGGTGAGCGAGCGCGCGCTGGCGCTGGCCGCGGTGGTGCTCGGGTGGGCGGGCTGCGCGCCGGCGCCCGGGGAGCCGGCGGCGCTGGCGGTGCCTGTGGCGCCGGCGGCGCCGGAGCTGCAGCGCTTCCGCTTCGAGGAGGTCCACTTCGGCAACGTGCCGGTCGAGCTGTGTCTCTGCGCGCGCGACCAGGAGACGGCGCGGGCTGCGGCGAGGGTGGCGTTCGCCCGGGTCGCCGAACTGACGG
>VGXW01000615.1 GCA_016873195.1 Planctomycetota bacterium
CCCCGGCCGCGCTCGCGACGTTCGTGATGGCGTTCGCCGCCAACTACCCGGTGGCGCTCGCGCCGTGCATGGGCGAGAACTTCTTCTTCGTGGCGGTCGTCACGGGCGCCGTGACCGGGCGGCCGGTGCCGTGGCAGATCGCGCTCGCGGCGGTGTTCGCGAGCGGGGCGCTGTTCCTGATCCTGTCGCTGTTCCGCTTCCGCGAAGCCGTGTTCGCGGCGATCCCGCGCAGCCTGCTCGCCGCGATCCCGGCCGGCATCGGCCTGTTCCTCGCCTTCATCGGCCTGCAGCAGGGCGGGCTCGTGGTCGGCGCGCCGGGCTCGCTCGTGAAGCTCGGCGATCTGTCGGCGCCGCCGGCTCTGCTCTGCCTGTTCGGCCTCGTGCTGGTCGCAGCGCTGCTGGCGCTGCGCGTGCGCGGGGCGCTCTTGTGGAGCCTGCTCGCGTCGACGCTCGTGGGGCTGCCGTTCGGGCTGACTTCGTGGCGCGGCGCATTCGCCGTGCCGCCCGACCCGTCGCCGGTGCTGCTGCAGCTCGACCTGCGTGGCCTGCTCGACGTCGCGATGCTGCCGGTGGTCGCGATCTTCCTGTTCATGGTGCTGTTCGACACGATCGGGACGCTCGCGGGCGTCGGCCAGCAGGCCGGGCTCGTGCGCGACGGCAAGCTCGAACGCGCGGGCCCGGCCCTGCTCGCCGACGCGGTCGGCACGACCGCCGGCGCGCTGCTCGGCACGTCGACGGTGTCGAGCTACATCGAGAGCGCCGCGGGCGTCGCGGCGGGCGCGCGCACGGGCCTCGCCAGCGTCGCCACGGGCGTGCTGTTCCTGCTGGCGCTGTTCTGCTTCCCGCTCGTGCAGATGGTCGGCGGCGGCGTCGAGGTGGCGCCGAAGGTGTTCCTGCACCCGATCACCGCGCCGGTGCTGATCGCGGTCGGCTGGATGATGATGCGGTCCGTGCGCGAGATCGACTGGGAGGATCCGCGCGAGTCGGTGCCGGCGTTCCTGTTGATCGCGGGCATGCCGCTCACGTTCTCGATCGCCGACGGGTTGGCGCTCGGCTTCGTCGCGTGGCCGCTGCTGCGGCTGCTGACGGGGCGCGGCCGCGAGGTGCCGTGGCTGGTCTACGTGCTCGCGGTGCTGCTGGGGGGCGTGTTCGCGTTGAAGGCCGGTGGGTGAACGGCTCGGAGAGTCCGTGCCCGCGCCTGCACCCTTGCTGTCCCAACCGGCCCAGGCGAACCGCCGCTCCCCGCGGCGCGCTAGCATCCGGGACTCCTCCCAGGCCCCGATGCCCACGAAGTCCATCGTCGTCGCCGTGCTGCTGCTGCTGTGCGCGGCCGCCGGCTGGCTCTTGCTGCAGGGTGAAGGCGACCTCGCGCTGCCAGGGCAGCACGAGACCGCGGCGCCCGTGCGCGAGGTGGGGCCCGCCGCCGCCGCCGACGCACGCGCGGTCGAGGCCACCGCCCCCGCCACCCCCGCCGCCGAGACGAGCGCGCGCGACGCCGTCGCCGTGCACGAGGCGCTGCTGCCGATCCCCGACGACGCGAAGTGGATCGACGTGCACGTCGTCGACCAGGCGAGCGGCGAAGCCGTGCCGGGCGCCACGGTGCGCTGGTACGACGAGACGATCACGAAGGCGCTGCAGGAACGGCCGGCCCTGCTCGGCCCGAACCGCTCGACGATCTGGCGCGATCAGGAGTCGATCGCCGCACGCTTCGGCTGGCAGACGACCAGCGACCGGCACGGCGTCGCGCGCGTGCACCAGACGGAGTCGACCGAGGTCGTCGCGCGGCACGAGGGCCGCTACGGCCGCGCGCAGGCCGGCGCGAACCTGCTGCCGCCACGCGGCGGTTACCGCGTCGAGATCGCGCCGGACCAGGAACTGCTCGTGCAGGTACTCGACGCCGCGGGCGCTCCCGCGCCCGGCGTGCCGGTCGCGATGGGGG
>VGXW01000616.1 GCA_016873195.1 Planctomycetota bacterium
GGGGGCGAACCGCCGTTCCTGCTCGGCGACGAGCCGACGGTCACCGGCGCGCGGAACTTCTACGAGGTCGTGTGGCAGTTCGTGACCGGCGCGGATCCGGGCGACTACACGCGCGGGCGGTGACGCGCAGGGGCGCGAGTCCGTACCGCCAGTTCAGCGCAGCACGAACGCGACGGCGGAGGTCGGGACCAGGCCGAACCAGCCGATCGGCTCCTGGATGAACCACTGCGCCCCGATCTCGGTGTCGACGAGCGCCGGCGAGTTCGGGATCGGCACGACCTGCGTCGCCATCTGGAACTGGTCGACGACGTGCAGCAGCAGCACCTGCGGGTCGACGAGGACCTTGCACCCGGGCGCGCCGAACGGCCCCATGTCGAACGGCAACCGCGCCGCGAGCACGGACGAGACCGAACGGCTCGTGCCGATGGCGAACATCGCCAGGCGCCCGGCCGGTACGGACCAGACGGTCAGTTCGAAGTTCGCGTTCCCGAGCAGCGGCAGGCTCGTCGCCCCCCAACGCGCCGTGGCCCCGACGGCGCAACCGGCGCCGAACACCGCGACCGACGCGGTCGGCTGGACGCTGACGGAGAGATCGACGATGGCCGTCCTGGCCACGTGGATCGGCGCCGCGGTCACGACCTCGCTCCGCACCTGCGAGGCATCGGCCCACACGCGCGTGCCGAAGCTCGTGTAGCCGACGGCAGTGATCGGTCCGAGGCCCGTGGCGATCACGGCGAGAACCTGCCCGCTGGCCGCGTCGATGGTCGCGATGCTGCCGTCCTCGAAGCCCAGCGACAGTTCGTTGGCCAACGGCGACGCGGCGATCGCCGTCGCGCCGGCATACGCGCCGACCACGCGCTGCGCGCCGGTGACAAGGTCGCGTTCGATCAGCGGGGTCGCCTGATTCGGCTGGTTCGTGGCGACCCACAACAGTCTCCCCTTGCAGGCCAGGTCCACGGCGTCGTTGGCCGCGAACAGGACGGCCGGCGCCTGCGTGAAGGGCAGGCGGCCGCACCACTCGACGTTCCCGTTGCGCAGCACGAAGACGTGGTCGGGGCCGACCTCGATGCGCCGCGCAGCCGTGGCGAACCAGGGCCCGGATACCTCCGCCTCGATGCCGAGGATGCCGGCGCCGGGGCCCACCTGCATGCGGAACGTCCCGATCGCACCCGGGATGTCGCTGTGCGCGAAGTAGGAGGCGGGATCGACCGGATCGATCGCGATGCTGGTGTGGCTCAGCACGCTGAAGGTCGTCTGGCCCGGAATCGCGGCTCCGCCGCGGCCCCAGGCGTCGACCAGGTAGTGGATGTTGGTCGCGAACGGAACCCAGGACTCGAGCACCATGACGGCGTTCTGCGGCACCTGCGCAGGCAGCGAGGACGACACGGCGAACACGGCGAACACGGCGATCCGCAACATGCCGCGATCCTAGCGGACCACTCGAGCCGTGGGCGGGGCGTGAGCTGCCTCGCGTCGTTCGGCAAGGTCCGCCCTGCCGGCGAGCCGCGCTGGCACGAGGTCGGGCACGTCGGCGCCACCTGGGTCGACTGCGAACACGGCGGCAGGAGCCGCGGCACGGCGTCGTCCGGGCTGGCGCTGGCGCCCGCCCGGTGAGGCGCGCCCACCGGCGCGCGGTAGCATCCCCGCGCCCATGCACCGTCCCGCCCGCTCGTTCGCCGCTCTTCTCGCGTTCGCGACCTGGCTCGCCGCGCAGGATCCGCCCGCACCTTCCGCCCCGCCGCGCCCCGACCCCGAGCTGCACGCGGCGATCGACCGCTTCCTCGACGGACGTTTCGCCACCACTGCGCCCGACGAAGTGCTGCGCCTGTGCGCGCAGAAGCACCTCGGGCCCGCCGACGTCGAAGCCGCGCTGCGCGCCGGCCGCGCGAGCTACCCGGCACCGCCGCAACCGCCCGGCAAACTGACGCGCCCC
>VGXW01000617.1 GCA_016873195.1 Planctomycetota bacterium
GCGCAGATCCCCCCCTGCTTCGGCCTGAACCACACGAGCGCCAACGTCGTCACGGCCGTCACCACCTTCAGCTCCTCCGGGCAGAACACGCTCGCGTGGCAGATCACGCCGTCCGTGCCGCTGAACGTGCGGGCTGCCCAGGTCTACACGCGCAACAACTCGCTGTCCGGCGACTACTTCATGATCCTCGAACTGTGGTCCGACGCGGGCGGCCTGCCGGGCGCGCGCCTCGGCGGCGGCGCCTGGCGACTGGTGAACTCGCGTCCGTACGCGTGGCAGGGCGCGGCGCTCGACCAGATCGTGCCGCTGGCGGCGAACGTGCCCGTATGGCTCGTGTGGATCGAGCCGGGCTTCAGCACGTTGCCGCAGGAACCCGGCGGCGTGACGACACCGCGCGCCTACCGCACGGCCAGCGGCCCGTGGACCGCGACCACCACCGGCGCGCCGAAGCTGCGCCTCTACTGCGGCATCGTCGGCGAGTGGTACTCGTGGGAGCATGGACCCTCGTGCGCGCAGTCGACGGGCCAGTCCGCGGCGTTGTACGCGAACGAGGTGCCGACGCTCGGCAACACCAACTACTTCCTCGAGGCGACCGCCAACCCGAGCGGCGCGCCGGTGTTCGCCGTGTACGGCTTCCCGATCTCGCCGGTGCCGGTCAGCGGCTTCCCGGCCGGCTGCATGCAGAACGTCAGCATCGTCGCGGTCTCGCTGCTGTTCGCGGGCACCGGCACGACGCGCGGCCCGACCTGCGCGGGCTACGTCAGCGTGCCGCTGCCGATCCCGGCCAATCCGTCGCTGTTGCTCACGACGCTGGCCGCGCAGGCCGTGCCGTTCGACGCCGGCAGCGCCGCGCCGCTGCCGTTCACGCCGAGCAACGGCTACTGCATCACGCTGCACTGACCCGCCTGGGCCGGCTTGGCCTCGCGGCGGCCGGCGCGTTATGCCACACGCATGCGCGCCGCCCTGCTGCCGGTCTCGCTGCTCGCCGCCGCCGCCGCCCAGGCCCCGCAGCGCCTGCTCGTGGTCGACCCCGGCGGCGCCATGCACCCGGAAGCCACCGCGGTCGTCGCAACGCTCGCCGACGCGGCGGACTGGCTCGCCGAGCACGCACCCGGCGAACCGCTGACGATCCACCTGGTGCCCGGCCGCCACGAGGTCGCGCGCAGCGCACGCTTCGTGAACGCGCGCGGGCTCGTGCTCGCCGCCCCCGACGGACCCGCGGAACTGCACGGCGGCCTGCGCCTCGAAGCCCCTGACTGGCGACCTTGCGACGGCGCGCTGCGGGAGCGCCTGCCCGAGGCCGCGCGCACACACGTTCGTTCCCTGGGCCTGCCGCCCGACCGCCTCGCCGCCTTCGCGCACGGGCAGAACGGCCTCGCCGGCCCGGTCCCGTGCGGCCACTCCGTCGCGCTGCGGCCGGGCCCGAGCGAGGTGTTCGCCGGCGGTCGCGCGCTGCAACTCGCGCGCTGGCCGAACGACGGCTACGCGCCGATTGCCGCAGTGCTCGACCCAGGCAGCGTGCCGCGCGACGCGGCCGACGACGTGCCGGTGGCGCGCCGCAAGCACGAACCACCGCGCGGGGCGGTGTTCACGATCGAGGACCGGGCGCGCCTCTCGCACTGGCCGGCGAACGGCGGCTTCTGGGCGAAGGGCTTCTGGCACTGGGACTGGTCCGACGAGCAGATCCCGGTCGCGAAGGTCGACGCGGCGGCGGGCACGATCGCGCTGTCGGCACCGCACACCTACGGCGTCGCCGCGCACGGCCGGTTCTACGTCGTCGACCTGCCCGAGGAACTCGACGCGCCGGGCGAATGCTGGCTCGACCGCGAGCGCGGCACCGTGCACGCCTGGCTGCCGGAAGGCGGCGAACGCGCCCCCGTCGAGGTCTCGCTGCTCGCCGAACCGCTGCTCGTGCTCGACGGCTGCCCAC
>VGXW01000618.1 GCA_016873195.1 Planctomycetota bacterium
CAGCGCATCCAGCCCGAGCCAACGTCCAGCGCCCGCAGCAGCCCGCGCCGCCGGACCAGGTCGAGCCGTCACGACTCGAGCACCGCGCGCACGTTGCCCTCGTGGTGGAACAGCAGCGTGCGGGCCTGGGCCGGCGTGATGCCCTTCCGCAACACGACGATCGCGGTCTTCGCCTCGCCGTCGCACTCGCGCAGCAGCCGCTCCGCGGTCGCCGCATCGCAGCCGGCGACCTCGGCGACGATGCGCTGGGCCCGCGCGACGAACTTCTCGTTGTTCGCCTGCAGGTCGACCATCAGGTTGCCGTAGACCTTGTGCCGCCGCACGAACGCGCCCGTGCTCAGCATGTCGAGCACCATCTTCGTCGCGGTGCCGGCCTTGAGCCGCGTGCTGCCGGTCAGCACCTCGGGGCCCGTGACGACCTCGATCGGCAGGTCGACGGCCGCGGCGACCGGCGAGGACCGGTTGCAGACGACCGCGACCGTGAACGCCTTCACCGCGCGCGCGTGGGCCAGCGCGCCGAGCACGTAGGGCGTGCGGCCGCTCGACGAGATGCCGACCACCGCGTCCTTGTGGTTCAGCTCGAGCGCGCGCAGGTCCGCGGCGCCCTGCTCCTCGCGGTCCTCGACGCCTTCGGTGGCATCCGGCGGCGAGGCGAGGCCGCCCGCGACGACCGCGAGCACCTGTTCGGGCGGCGCCGAGAACGTCGGCACGCAGCTGGCCGCGGCGACCGCGCCGAGCCGCCCCGAGGTGCCGGCCCCGACGTGGACCAGCCGGCCGCCCTTGCGCAGGCGCTCGGCGATCGCGTCGACGCCCTGCGCGATGCGCCCGAGTTCGGGCCGCACGGCGTCGGCGAACCTGCGGTCCTCCGCGTGCATCGCGGCGACCAGTTCGAGCGTCGTCAGGGCGTCGAGCCGCTCGGTGCGCGGGTTGCGTGCCTCGGTCGTGAGCGAGGTGAGATCCGGTTTGGCCATCGGTGGACGGCCCAGTATAGAGACCGGCCGGCCACGCGCACTGCCATGGACCTCGACACCCTCGACCTCGCGATCGTCGTCGCCTACCTGGTCGGCATGATCGCGCTCGGCGTGTGGCTCGGGCGCGGGCAGGCCAGCGCCAGGGACTACCTGCTCGGCGGCCGCGATCTGCCCTGGCCGGCCCTGCTCGTGTCGATCGTCGCGACCGAGACCAGCACGGTGACGTTCCTCAGCGTGCCCGGGCTCGTGTTCGGCGAAGGCCTCGACCGCAGCCCGGGCGACATGCGCTTCCTGCAGCTGCCGATCGGCTACGTGGTCGGCCGGATGATCGCGGCGCGCGTGCTGCTGCCGCTCTACTTCCAGGGCGAACTGTTCACCGCCTACGAAGTGCTGAAGGTGCGCTTCGGCCCGGTGCTGCGCGGCGCGGCCAGCTGCATCTTCCTGACCGCCCGCACGCTCGCCGACGGCCTGCGCCTCTACCTCACCGCGCTCGTGCTCGAGGCGCTGGTCGGCCTGCCGCTGCCGTGGGCCGTGGTGCTGACCGGCGCCTCCACGCTCGTCTACACGTTCTTCGGCGGCGTGCGCGCCGTCGTCTGGACGGACGTGCTGCAGTTCGTGATCTACATGGCGGGCGCCCTGTTCGCCGCGTTCACCTTGTGGTCGGCCGTCGCGCCCGGCCTCGGCGACCTGCTCGCGAGCCCGGCAGCGGCGAGCCACCTGCGCACGTTCTCGTTCGCGTTCGACCCGAGCGATCCGCGCACGTTCTGGGCCGGGCTCGTCGGCGGCGCGTTCCTGTCGCTCGGCAGCCACGGCGTCGACCAGCTGATCGTGCAGCGTTACCTGTGCGCGCGTTCGCTGCGCGACGCGCAGAAGGCGCTGCTGTGGAGCGGCGTCGTCGTGCTGGTGCAGTTCGCCGCCTTCCTGGCGAT
>VGXW01000619.1 GCA_016873195.1 Planctomycetota bacterium
GGAAGGCCGAACGGGTGCTGCGCGAGGAGATGCTGCGGCTCGCCGACGCCGGCATCGCGGGCAGCCGCAGCTACCTGCGCTACCTCGCCGAGCGCCGCCTCGATCCGCCGTGGATCGACGCGATGGAGGACCGGCTCGGCAAGATCCGGGGAGAGGAACTGCTCAAGACGACCTTCGTCGTCGAGTACCTGCTCGAGGAGCAGCGGCTCGTGCCGCTGGATGCCGCACTCGACCGCGCCACCGGCACCCCCGCGGAACGGCTCGCTGCGGCGCTCGGCCAGCCGCTCGCGACGTTCGAGCAGACGTGGCGCGACTGGCTCACCGGCGCGCCGCCCGGCATCGTGCAGCGCCTCACCACCGAGCCCGCGACGGTGCCGCCGGCCGCCCGCGCCACGCTCGCCGCGCTCGCGGAGCTGCGCACGCGCGCATTCACGGCGCAGAGCGCGTCTGTGGGCGCGACTGCCCCGGTCACCTACGACGCTGCGCTCGCGGAGGGCTGCATCGCCCACGCCGCCTACCTCGGACGCCACCCCGAGCACGCTGCGGCCTGGCCGGCGGCCCACGAGGAGAACCCCGAGCATCCGGACTGGACGGCAGCGGGCGCGTGGGCCGCTGCGCACGCCGTGATCGCCCCGGGGGCGCGCAGCGGGGAGGAGGCGCTGCGGCAGTGGATGGGCACGTTCTACCACCGGCTGCCGTTGATCGACCCTGGCCTCGTGCGCATCGGTTTCGGCCTCGTCGGCGACTGCGCGGTGCTCGATGCCGGCTCGATGGTGGCGTTCCAGCGGACGTCGTGGCTCGTCGCCTGGCCACCTGCCGGCGCCGAGGGCGTGCCGACCGCGTTCGTGCCCGAGCTGCCGAACCCGGTGCCCGGCGAGGACCAGCAGCGCTTCGGTTATCCGATCACGCTGCAACTCGGCGTCAGCGAGAAGAACCAGAACCTCGACGTCGAGATGCGGCTGTTCCGCGGCGGGCAGGACGACCGCGAGCTGCCGTGCTGGTTCTCTTCGCCCGAGCAGCCGACCAACCCCGAGCTCGCGCCGGCCAACTGCTACTGCCTGATCCCGAAGGGGCATCTCCAGCGCGGGACGATCCACACGGTCGTGGTGAACCTGCGCCACGACGGCAAGACGGTGGTGTGGTCGTTCCGGACGTGAGGGCTGCGGCGACAGCCCTGGACATCCGTTCCCGCGAAGGCGGGGTCAGGTGGTGACGGGGGCCGCGGAGCAGCGCTGCCGGGGGGGCGCGCGGCCTGCGCGCCGTGGCGTGAGGGCGTGGTCGCGCCGTGCGCCATTCCCGTGACACTGCGTCACCGGGCCGTGCCGCGATCGAAACGCCAGTCGGCGAGGGCCGCCCGAGGCGCAGTGGAGGGCGCCACGGCACAGGGCTTGCCATGCCGCGCCATCCCGTGCGAACCCCCACCATGAACGCGATCACCTGCCTGCTCCTCTTCGCCGTTCCCCTGGCCGCCCAGCGGTTCTACCCCACGCGCCATGCGCACCTGCCGGCGATCCCCGGCGGCCTCTGCTTCGCCCGCGGCGATCTCGACGGCGGCGGCGATCTCGACCTCGTCGTCGCCAACGACTACGCAGCCAGCCAGGTGCTGCTGAACGACGGCAACGGCCTCTTCGTCGACGCCACCGCCGGGCGGCTGGTCTCGCCGGCCGTCAACGACGCTCACGCGATAGCGCTCGCCGATCTCGACGGGGACGGCGACCTCGACCTCGTCGTGGGCCACGAGGACTACGTGGGCAATCGCGTGTACCGGAACAACGGTGCCGCCGTGTTCTCCGACGTCACGGCGACGGCCCTGCCGACCCCCGTCTTCGACACGAAGAACCTCGTGCTCGCCGACTTCGACGGCGACGGGGG
>VGXW01000620.1 GCA_016873195.1 Planctomycetota bacterium
GCGCTGCTGAAGTACGGCAGCGGCGCCTGGTCGGACCGCAGCCGCGCGCGCAAGCCGTGGGTCGTCGCGGGCTACTCGCTGTCGTCGCTGGTGCGGCCGCTGTTCGCGCTGGTGACCTCGCCGTGGTTGGCCGTGCTGGTGCGCACCGGCGACCGGATCGGCAAGGGGCTGCGTTCGGCGCCGCGCGATGCGCTGCTCGCGGACGCCGTCGACGGCACGCAGCGCGGCGCGGCCTACGGTCTACAGCGCGCGATGGACCACGCGGGCGCGCTCGGCGGGGCGCTGCTCGGCAGCGCGCTGGTCGGGCTCGGCTGGGACCTGCGCGCGGTGTTCGCGCTGGCGCTGCTGCCGGGGCTCGTCGCGGTGCTCGTGCTCGTGTTCGGCGTGCGCGAGGTGCAACGGACGGAGGCGGGTGTCGGGGCCGCGCGGGCTGCCGATCCGGCGGGCGCCCTGCGCCGGCTCGGCCCGTTCCTCCTGGTCGTCGCGTTCGGTTCGCTGAGCGCCTCGGTCGACCTGTTCCTGCTCGTGCGCGCGAGCGAGCTCGGTGTGCCACCGGCACTGCTGCCGCTCCTGTGGGCGGTGCTGCACGCGGTGCGGGCAGGTCTGGCGCACCCGCTCGGGGCGCTGTCCGACCGCGTGGGGCGCCGCGCGGTGATCGGCATCGGGCTCGGCGTACACGCGCTCGTGCTGCTCGGTTTCGCGGCGACGGAGGAGAGTGTCTGGCTGTGGCCGCTGTTCGCGGCGCACGGGCTGCACGCGGCGTTCACCGAAGGCGCCGAACGTGGCTACGTCGCCGATCTGACGGGTGCGCACAAGCGCGGTGCGGTGTTCGGCGTCTACCACGCGGTGCAGGGGATCGCCGGGCTCGCGGGGCCGCTCGCGATCGGGGCGCTGTGGGACGCACACGGTGCGGGCCCGGCTCTCGGTGCGGCGGCAGCGGCGTCTGCGCTGGCGCTCGTCGTGCTGGCTGCCGCGGTGCCGCGCGGCGTGCGGCGCTGAGGGTCTGCGGGGGCAGGGGAAGGCGGGCGCAGCGCCCGCGGCAGGGGGTTCCGCGGTTCTGGGAACAACGCGAGGTCGCCATCCCGCGCGGGACGGCGACCTCGGGGTGGCGGCGGGTCGGCTGCCGCGCGCATCACAGGCCGATGATCATCGCCGCGGCGTCCGAAAACGTCCCTTTGATGACGGGGGGGGACAAGAACGGATCGGCCACCATCGCCTGGAGGAACAGCGGCAGGCCCAACAGCGTCAGGTCGTACGGGATCGCGAACCCCCAGACCACCGAGTATGAGTAGGGGACGCCGTGCACCACCATCGTGAAGTCGGGGCTCACGCGGGCGAAGCACCCGGGCAAGCCCATGGGGGTCAGGTCGAGCGGCAGCGGGCCGAACATCGAGACCGTGTTGCTGAAGCCGACCACCATGATCGCCAGCGACACCGGCAGGTTGTTGACCGTGACGCTCATCGTGCTGCCGATCTCCGGCAGGTTCGCCGACAGATGGGCGACGCCCAACGTGCCCGGGCAACCGGGGCCGAACGAGCCGAAGCCGGCGCGTTCCGTGACGTCGTGCGTGCCGTAGAGGATCGTGCCGCTCCAGGCGCGCAGGTCGATGTTCGAACCGCCCCACGGGTTCGCGACCGTGCTGCTGCGCGCGACGCCGAGTGTCATGGCGAGATCGGAGTTCGACACGGTCGTCGTGGCGGCGATGTTCTGGTAGCGCGGGCCGGTGCCGGCGTAGAGCAGCTTGATGCCGAACTGGCCGGGCGGCAGGTGCAGCGCCTGCGGGAACGAGGCGTGCGAGGGCGGGCTTGTCGAAGTGCCGCTCGCCGTGCCCGCGAGCACCCACTCCCCGGCGGTGCCTTCGGGC
>VGXW01000621.1 GCA_016873195.1 Planctomycetota bacterium
AGATTCGCGTGTGGGACCTCGACCGGCTGCCCGGCGTGCTGGAGTGGCGCACCGACGCGGGCACGGAACGCACCGCGGTCGCGCTGGCACCCGACGGCGGCACGCTCGCCTGGGCGGGAGGCCAGGGCGGCACGATCCACGTGCTGCGGCCCGGTCAGGGCAGTGCGCCGCTGTGCATCGACGGCCACGGCGCCGTCGTCGAGGCACTCGGCTTCACCGCCGATGGCCTCCGGCTCGCCAGCGCCGACCGCGACGGCACGGTCGTGCTCCGGGACGCGGCCACGGGCCGGCCGCTGCGCAGCTGGCGGACGGGGCGGACCTTTGCGCGCGGGCTCGCGTGGGCTCCCGACGGCGAACGGCTCGCCGTCGGCGGCTTCGACGGGCGCATCGCGATCCTGCGCGCCGACCGCGACGAACCCGAACGCGAGTGGCAGGCGCACGCGGGCCCCGTCTTCACGCTCGCCTTCGCTCCCGACGGCAGCCTCGCCTCGGGCGGGGCCGACTGGCGGGCGCGGGTCTGGCGGCCCGGCGCGGTGCGGCCTTCCGCCGAGTGGCGCCACGGCGAGTGGGTCGCCGCGGTCGCGTTCACTCCCGACGGCGGCTTGCTCGCCACCGGCAGCGCCGACCTGCTGATCCGCCTCGGCAGCCCGGACGGCGCGCCGCGCGTGCCGATGCGCCAGAGCCACGGCCACTGGGTCACGTGCCTCGACTTCCTCGACGGCGGCCGCGTGCTCGTCTCGGGCGGCAACGACGAGGCACTGCGCTTCTGGGATTGCCCGAGCGGCGAGGAACTCGCCTCGCTGTCGCTCCACCTCGGCCCGGTGCAGTCGCTGGCCGTCGCGCGGGACGGCCGCAAGCTGCTGGTCGGCTGCCCGGAGGTCGTCCGGCTGCTCGATCTCGGCGCGGCGTTCGACCGCATCGCGGGCGCCCGGCAGGCGGCGCGCTGACGCGGCCGGGCGGCGCCGGGGATTGTCCGGAATCCGCGTTGTCTCCGCGCGCCCCCCGGCGGTTCCAGGACAGGTGACGTCATGAACACCACTTCCCCTGCCGTGATCCTCCCGGTCGTCCTGGCCGCGGCGCTCGCCGGCGCCCGCGCGCAGATCGTGCCCGTGGCTCCGGTGCTCGACGACGAGCCCAAGCGCTGGGCGCTGATCGCCAACACGGCGAACGACTTCTATCCGTTCGAGGGCTCGAGCGAGTACTACGAGATGCTCTACGCGCTGAACCTCGGCCAGACCCCGTTTCCGCTGCAGGACCGCGACGGGTTCCCGGCCCAGGCGCTGCAGGCCTACTACGTGCTGCGCGACACGCTCGGCTACCCCGACGACCGCATCACGCTGATGCTCTACCACGACGACGCGGTGGGGAACTCGTTCTGCGAGATCCCGGTCACGCTCGGCCCCGACAACGACGTGCTCGGCGACCAGTTCGTCGATCCGCGCGGCGTGCCGCGCGGCGCCGGCGTCAACTGGCTGTGGGGCCCGGACGGGCTGCCGCTGACCCCCGACGACCCGGCGATCGACTTCGACACCGCGGCCGTGACCAAGGCCAACCTGCGGAGCGCGGTGCTCGCCCTCGGCGCCAAGGCCACGGTCGAGGACGAGGTCGTGATCTACCTGATCGACCACGGCTCCGATGCGGCCGGCGGCGGCAGCGGCCGGCTCTGGTTCGAGAACGGTCCCGACTCCGTGACCGGCGACGAGTTCGACCAGTGGCTCGACCAGGCGTTCTGCGGGCACTACCCGCGCCGCCTCGTGGTGCTCGCCGACTTCTGCTTCGCGAGTTCGTTCCTGTGGCCGCTGCAGGTCGACGAGGGCTGCGGCGAGAAGAACCGCATCGTCGTCTCGGCGGCCGACGCGCAG
>VGXW01000622.1 GCA_016873195.1 Planctomycetota bacterium
GTCGTAGACGTCGGCAGGCAAGAAGCGCCCGAACCGGCCCGCGGGCATCACGGTGATGCGCGGCGCGGCCGCGGCGAGCACGAGGCGGGCCGGCGCCTCGCCGCGCGCGGCCAGCGCCGCGCCGAGCTGCGGAGCCAGCACGGCCCCGAGCGAGTAGCCCCAGACCTCGATGCGCCCGCGCCGGGCGCCGCGCTGCACGAGGTGGTCCCATTGCCGCACGAGGTCCTGCACAAGGGCCGCCGGCGTCGGCGTGCCGCCCGAACCGTCGAAGCCGCGGTAGGCGTAGAGGGCCATGCCGACGTCGTCGTCGCCGCGCAGCCGGTCGAGTTCGGCGCGGAAGCCCGCGAGCAGCGTCGGTGAGTTGCCGGGCACGAACAGGAGCCAGCGCGCGGCCGGGTCGCGCGGCGGGCGCACGAGGCCCGCGAGGCGCAGGCCGGGCTCGACCTCGAGCCAGTCGAGCTGCCAGCCGCCCGTGGCGAGGGCCCGCAGCTCGGCGGCGGTCTTCGGTTCGCTCCAGTAGGCGAACCGGTGCAGCTTCGGCGCGAGCAGGTACGCGGCCACGGCGGCGGCGCACAGGCCGAGGAACAGGTACATGGCGATCTTCATGCGGCGGGCTGGGGCGCAGGCGGCGGGATTCTCGCCGGCAGCCCTGCGGAAACCACGGCCGCGTTGCTACCGGCTTGGCCGCCGCGCGGCGGTCCCTTATCAAGGCCGGCTCGCGCTTCCTCCGAAGGGACTCCCGATGCCGCAACCGCTCGCCGCCGTCTTCGTCGGATCCGACACCCTGCTGCTGCAGTGCGTCGAGATCTGGCGCGAGCGCGGCCACCGGATCGCCGCGGTGGTGACCGACGCCGACAAGGTGCGGCGGTTCTGCGCGGAACAGGGCCTGCGCTGCGTCGACGGGCTCGGCGACCATGCGGCGGCACTCGCGGGCGAACCGATCGACGTGCTGTTCGCGATCACCTGGCTGCGCCTGTTGCCGGCCGCGGCGCTGCGGCTGCCGCGGCGGTTCGCGATCAACTTCCACGACGGGCCGCTGCCGCGCTACGCGGGCCTCAACGCCACTTGCTGGGCGATCCTGCACGGCGAGACCGAGCACGCGGTGACGTGGCACCGGATCGAGGCGCGCGCCGACACCGGCGACGTGCTCGTGCAGCGCTCGTTCCCGATCGCGCCCGACGACACGGCCTTCACCTTGAACGCGCGCTGTTTCCAGGCCGGGCAGGAGACGTTCGCCGAACTCGTGCAGCAGCTCGCGGCCGGCACGTTGGCGCCGCGCCCGCAGGACCTCGGCCGGCGCAGCTACTTCGGCCGCCACGCGCGGCCCGCGGCGCTCGCCGTGCTCGACTTCGCGGCGCCGGCGGCGGCGGCGGCGCGGCTCGTGCGCGCGTTCGACCACGGCGGCTACCGCAACCCGATCGCGGTCGCGAAGGTCCGCGCGGGGCTCGGCGCGTTCGCGCCGGGCGCGGCCGAGCCCGTGCCGGGGTCCGGGGCGCCGCCCGGCACCGTGACGGCCGTCGACGGCGAGACCGTGCAGATCGCCTGCGCCGACGCCGACGTGCGGCTGTCGCGGCTGCGGTGCCTGCACAACCTGCCGCTCGGGCCGGACGGGCTGCGGGCGCTCGGCGTCGTCGCCGGCGCGCGGCTGCCGGCCACCGCGGCCGCCGCGCCGGCGCTGACCGCGCTGGGCGCGGCGGCGGCGCCGGACGAGCCGGCCTACGTCGAACTGCTGGCCAGGGACGAACCGCTCGCGGTGCCCGGTGGCGCGCCCGCGGGACCGCGCGCCGAGCCAGCACGGCTCGCCGTGGTGTTGCCGGGTGCGCGCGATGCCGAGGACGCGGCGGCCCCCC
>VGXW01000623.1 GCA_016873195.1 Planctomycetota bacterium
GCGCCGCCTCCCTCGCTGCAGGACGGCGACCGTGTCCGGATCGCCGCCAACTGACCATCCTCACCCTGCCCGCACCCCGCCCCATGGCCGTCGCCATCGACATCCGTTCCGTCACCAAGACCTACCACAAGGGCGGCGAGGCGCTGCGCGTGCTCGACGGGCTCGACCTGCGCATGGAGGCGAGCACCTTCTACGCGCTGATGGGCCCCTCGGGCTCCGGCAAGACGACCCTGCTGAACCTGATCGGCGGGCTCGACCACGCCGACAGCGGCCAGGTGCTCGTCGGCGGCGACGACCTGACCGCGCTCGACGGCGCGGGCCTCGCGCAGTGGCGCGCCGAGCACGTCGGCTTCGTGTTCCAGGGCTTCAACCTGCTGCCGGTGCTGACTGCGCGCGAGAACGTCGAGCTGCCGCTCCTGCTGGCGCCGCTGTCGCGGGCCCAGCGGCGCGCGCAGGCCGAGCGCGCGCTCGAACTGGTCGGCCTGCAGGACCGTTTGCACCACAAGCCCAAGGAGCTGTCGGGCGGCCAGGAGCAGCGCGTCGCGATCGCGCGCGCGATCGCCACCGACCCGAAGGTGATCCTCGCCGACGAGCCGACCGGCGACCTCGACCGGCACACGGCCGACAGCGTGCTCGAGCTGCTGCAGCGCCTGAACCGCGAGCTGCACAAGACGATCCTGATGGTCACGCACGACCCGGCGGCCGCCGGTTTCGCGCAGAAGGTGATCCACCTCGACAAGGGCAAACTCGGCCGCATCGACGACAACGCCGCCGCGGCGACCGCGCCCGGCAGGAGCTGAGCGATGCCCTGGCGTCTCCTGCTGCGCAACGTGCTCGGCCACCCGGTCCGCTCGCTGCTGACCGTGCTGTCGGTCGGCTTCGCGCTGGCCCTGCTGTGCGTGCTCGACGCCGTCGCGCGCGGTTTCACCGCCGCGGTCGATCTCGCCGCGCAGAACCGGCTGGTCGTGATGAGCCAGGTCAGCCTGTTCGTCGACCTGCCGATCGCCTACGAGCCGAAGATCCGCGCGGTCGACGGCGTCGCCGACACGACCAAGTTCCAGTGGTTCGGCGGCTTCTACCGCGACCGCAGCGGCTTCTTCGCCCAGTTCGGCGTCGAGGCCGACCGGCTCGCGCGCATCTACCCCGAGCTCGCCTGCGTCGACGGCAGCTACGCGGACTTCGTCGCCCGGCGCGACGGCTGCGTGATCGGCGTGGGCCTCGCCGCGAAGTACGGTTGGAAGGTCGGCGACACCGTGCCGCTGATCAGCTCGATCACGGCAGCTACGCGGACTTCGTCGCCCGGCGCGACGGCTGCGTGATCGGCGTGGGCCTCGCCGCGAAGTACGGTTGGAAGGTCGGCGACACCGTGCCGCTGATCAGCTCGATCTTCGTGCGCGGCCGCGGCGGCCCGGACCCCTGGACGTTCACGGTGTGCGCGATCTACGAGCCGACGCGCCGCAACTGGGACGACCAGACGATGTTCTTCCACTTCGACTACCTGCGCGAGACGCTCGAACAGGGCGGCGCCTCGGGCCCGACCGGCGTCGGCACCTACGCGATCCTGCTGCGCGACGGCGCCGTCGCCGAGACGGTGATGGCGGCGGTCGACGCGCTGTTCGAGAACGGACCGCAGCGCGTGCGCACGACCACGGAGGCCGAGTTCAACCGCCAGTTCCTGACGATGATCGGCAACATCCCGCTGCTGCTGCGCTCGATCGGCGGCGCCGTGCTGTTCGCGATCTTCTTCGCGGTGCTGAACACGATGCTGATGGCCGCGCGCGAACGCACGCGCGACCTCGGCATCCTGAAGGCGCTCGGCTTCGCCGACCGGCGGCTCGGCCCCC
>VGXW01000624.1 GCA_016873195.1 Planctomycetota bacterium
CCCCCATGCGCACCTTGTTGGCGGGCAAACCGAGCGAGATCGAGCGCGCCAGCGCCCAGAACGACGGCACCTGGTAGCTGCCGTGGCAGGTCAGGCTGTTGTCGGCCAGGTCCCACTGGCAGATGCAGCCGAAGGTCTCGGTCGGGTTCGCGCCGACCCGGTTCCAGCGGAACGATCCGCTGACCACGTGCGCGGCTTCGGCGAACACCCGGTCGACGTCGCCCCAGTTGTAGACGCGCGTCTGGATCACGTTGCTGTCGTGCTGCTCGAACAGCAGCGGCGCGTCCGGCGCGAGCGCGGCAGCCGCGGTTGCGACCGGCGGCAGCGGTTCGTACTCGACCTCGATCAGTTCGAGCGCATCCTCGGCCAGCGCACGGCTCTCGGCGGCGACCGCGGCGACCGGTTCGCCGACGAAGCGTACCCTGTCGGTGGCGAGGCAGTGCGTGCCCCAGCCGGCGGGCGCGGTCAGCGCCGGGCGGGCGAGGCGCTGCACGTCCGCGGGCGTCAGCACCGCGACCACGCCGTCGAGCGCGAGCGCGGCGCGCGCCTCGACGCGGACGATGCGCGCGTGCGGGTGCGGGCTGCGGAGGATCGCACAGTGCAGCATGCCGGGCAGCGCGAGGTTGTCGATGAACGCGGTGCTGCCGGCGACGAGGGCCGGATCCTCGATGCGGTTGACTGCGCGGCCGACGTAACGCAGCCGGCTGGCTGGCAGGCCGTGCGGCGTCATCCGCGCAGTCGGCTGGCGGCGAGCCGGACGGATTCGACGATGCTCTGGTAGCCGGTGCAGCGGCACAGGTTGCCGCCGAGTGCCTCGCGGATCTCGTCGTCGCTCGGTTGCGGATTGTCGCGCAGCAGTTCGAGCGTCGTCATCAGAAAGCCGGGCGTGCAGAAGCCGCACTGCAGGCCGTGCGCGTCGATGAAGGCCTGCTGGATCGGGTGGAGCTGGCCGGTCTCGGCATCGCGCAGCCCCTCGACCGTGGTGATTTCGGCGCCGTCGGCCTGCACCGCGAGCGTCAGGCAGGAGCGCGCCGAGCGGCCGTCGATCAGCACGGTGCAGACGCCGCAGATGCCGTGCTCGCAGCCGACGTGCGTGCCGCCGAGGTGCAGCTCGTGGCGCAGGAAATCGGCGAGCGACAGGCGTGGTTCGACTTCGCGCTCGTAGCGCGTGCCGTTGACGAGGATGGTCGTGCGCTGGCGATTGGTCATGGTCATTCAGGCCGCGCGTGTCGCGGCCTCCTCCAGGCAGCGGCGCGTGAACACCTTGACGAGCTGGCGGCGGTAGTCGGCCGAGGCGTGGATGCAGCTCATCGGCTCGTCGACAGACTCGGCGGCGACGGCGGCGGCGCGGGCGAACTGCTCGGCCGTCGCGGGCTGTCCCTGCAAGGCCCGCTCGGCGGCCGGCAGGCGCACGGCGGTCGGGTTGACGCCGAAGGCGGCGATGCGCACCTCCGCACACCGGTCGCGTTCGCAGCGCAGGGTCGTGGCGATGCCGGCGAGGGCGAGATCGCCGTGGCGCCGCGCGAATTCCTGGATCGCCCAGCCGGTGCCGGGCGGCAGTGCCGGCAGCCGCACCTCGGTCAGCACCTCGGCCGGTTCGAGACGGGTCGTCATGAAACTGACGAAGAACTGCGCGGCCGGAATCCGGCGCTCACCGGCCGGGCCGCAGGCGCGAAACTCGAGGTCCTGTACCAGCGCCACCGCCGGGTATTCGCTCGCCGGGTCGGCGTGCGCGAACGAGCCGCCGACCGAGCCGCGGTTGCGGATCTGGCGGTGACCGACGAGGCGCGTCGCCGCATGGAACAGGGGCTGGCGGCTCCGGATCAGCGCCGATTCCTCGGCC
>VGXW01000625.1 GCA_016873195.1 Planctomycetota bacterium
GGGGGTCGTGGGCGTCGCGGTGCCGCCGCCGAACGCGGGGCGCGGGTCGTTGTTCTCGGGGCCTTCGGTGCCAGCGGTCAGCGGCGGTGCCACCTGCACGTAGGTGCCGAGCGGCGCGAGCACGACGTCGAGCGTGTAGCTGCCGGAGGAGGTGCTGAAGCCGCGCACCGCGACGTAGTAGTCGCCGGCCGCGAGCGTGCCCTGGAAGGTCGAATAGAGGCCGTGCGTCGCGGCGTTGCCGTCGTCGACCTCGGTCAGCACGGTGACACCGTCCGCCGCGTAGATGCGCACGATCGTGTCGCCGATCTGCCCGCTGCAGCCCGGCCCAGTCCAGATCTTGTAGTCCGACGCCGCGGACAGCGAGATGCGGAACCAGTCCTCGTCCGTGCCGCTGGTGTCGATGTCGCCGTAGGCCTGCGCGCCGGCCGGCAGGACGGCAGCAGTGGCGAGCGTGTTGTTGGGCTCGGCCCCTTCGGGCACGCCCTGGGCTGTGGCGAACGGGACGAGCAGCGGCAGTGCCGCCAGGAATTGTCTTGGCATGGTGGTCGTCTGTGGTGGTTCGACAGGCCACGAAGTTAGCGGCGTGCTGGCATGTCGGGCAGTGGACGAAGTGGGGATGACGCGGCTGGTGCTCCGGTATCCCGTGGGACGCAATCGAGGTCCGCATGGGAATCGCCGCGACCGTGCCCGCCGGGAACACCTCGTTCGGCGGCCTCTCCGGCGCGTTCACCTGCCTGCATCCCGAGGTGCTCGCCCGACATCTCGCGGCGGTCGAGCGCGCGCTCGCAGTGGCCCGCGTCCACAGCGGCGATCGCGGTGCTGGCCGGCGGTCCTGGCCCCGGCTTCCGTTAGCATGCGCGCCCGTCCACCTGCCGAACCGCCATGAAGGTCCACAAGGCGATCCTCACCGCCGCGAGCCCGAACCAGCGCGACCTGCCGCTGCAGACCCTCGTCGACCGCCGCGGCGCCCGGCGCTCCGTGTTCGCGGCCCAGCTCGACGAGGTGCACGCCGCGGGTGTGCCCGAACTCGCCGTCGTGATCCACCCTGGCGACCGCGGGGCATTCGAGCGCGCCGCGGGCGCGGTCGATCTGCGCGTGCACTGGATCGAGCAGACCGACCCGGCCGGCTACGCCGACGCGCTGCTGCGCGCGCGCGTCTTTGCGGGCGGCGAACCGTTCCTGCATCTCGTCGGCGACCACGTCTGGCTGAGCCGCGAGGCCCGCGGCTGCGCGCGGCAGGTCGTCGACGCGGCGGGCTCCGAGGCCTGTTCGGTTGCGGCAGTGATGCCGACGCGCGAGAGCCGGCTGCCGATGTTCGGCGCGATCGGCGGCGAGCCGGTGCGCAACAAGCCCGGGCTCTACGCGATCGAGGAGGTGCTCGAGAAGCCCACGCCGACCGAGGCGGAGCAGCGGTTGCACGTCTCCGGTCTGCGCGCGGGCCAGTATCTGTGTCTGTTCGGCATGCACGTGCTGACGCCGGCGATCTGGCCGCTGCTCGCACGCAGCTGCGCGCAGGGCCAGCGCTCGCTGTCGCCCGCCCTCGCCGCGCTCGCGCGGGCCGAACGCTGCCTCGCCCTCGCCCCGGCCGGCGTGCGGTTCGACGTCGGCGCGCCGCACGGGCTCCTGCTCGCGCAGCTGGCGATGGCGCTCGCCGGCGAGCGCCGCACCGAGATCCTCGAGGAACTCGTCGAGCTGCTGGCCCTGCGCGATCCGGCCCGGCGATGAACGCCGCGCGCAGCGAGCTGGTCGCCAGGATCCTGGCGACGGACCCGGCGGTCCGCGATCGCCCGATCGAGGCCTTCGCGGCCGCCGCGGACCGCGAGCAGCTGCTGGCCGA
>VGXW01000626.1 GCA_016873195.1 Planctomycetota bacterium
CGGGCGCGTGCGCGCGCTCGACCCGAAGGCCACCTGGACCTGCCACTTCCACAACACCTACGGGCTCGCGCTCGCGAACTGCTGCGCGGCGATGCGCGCCGGCGTGTCGTGGTTCGAGGCGTCGGTCGCGGGGCTCGGCGGCTGCCCGTTCACGGCCGTCGCCGGCGGCAACACGTGCATGGAGGACTTCGTGCACTACCTGCAGCGCACCGGCCGCCGCACCGACGTGCGGCTGCCCGTGCTGCTCGACGCGGCGCGCGACGTCAGCCGCTTCTTCGCCCGCGAGATGCCGGGCGCCGTCTACCGCACCGGGCCGATCCCGGACGGACCCCGAGAGAAGAAGGTGACGCCATGACCGCACTGAAGGGCCTGCGGGTGCTCGACCTCACGAACGTGCTGTCGGGACCGTTCTGCACGCTGCACCTGGCGCTGCTCGGCGCCGAGGTGATCAAGGTCGAGAATCCCAAGGACGGCGACCTCGCGCGCAAGCTCGGCAACGTGCCGAAGCTCAACCAGGCGTTGATGGGCACGAGCTTCCTCGCGCAGAACGCGAACAAGAAGTCGCTGACGCTGAACCTCAAGACCGCGGACGGCCGCGCGATCTTCGAGAAGCTCGTCGCGACCGCCGACGTGGTGGTCGAGAACTTCCGGCCCGACGTGATGACGCGGCTCGGGCTCGGCTACCCGGTGCTGAGCCAGCTCAACCCGCGGCTGATCTTCTGCGCGATCTCGGGTTTCGGCGCCACCGGTCCCGACGCCGAGAAGCCGGCCTACGACCAGATCATCCAGGGCCTGTCGGGCACGATGGACGTCAACGGCGACGAGCGCCTGCACCCGCTGCGCGCCGGCTTCCCGGTCTGCGACACGGTCGGCGGCCTCAACGCCGCGTTCGCGATCCTGGCCGCGCTCTACCACCGCGAGCGCACCGGCGAGGGCCAGTTCCTCGACGTGGCGCTGCTCGACTCGATCATGCCGCTGATGGGCTGGGTCGCCGCGGGGCTGCTGATCGGCGGGCAGGACCCGGTGCCGATGGGCAACGACAACTTCACCGCGGCACCGTCGGGCACGTTCGCGACGCAGGACGGCCACGTCAACATCGCCGCGAACAAGCAGGAGCAGTGGGAGGCGGTCACCGAGGTGCTCGGGGTCACCGAGCTCAAGACCGACCCGCGGTTCCAGGAGCGCGACGCGCGCAAGAAGAACCGGCAGCTGCTGACGCCGCTGCTCGAGGCGAAGCTGAAGACGAAGCCGACGTCGCACTGGGTCGACGAGCTCAACGCGCGCGACGTGCCGTCCGGCGCGATCCTGTCGCTCGGCGACGCGCTGGCGCAGCCGCAGGTCGAGCACCGCGGCACGCTGCGGCCGGTGCGCATCGACGATGCCGGCGAAGTCGAGCTGTTCACCTTGTCGGCGCAGCTGTCCAAGACGCCGGGCGCGATCACCGCGCCGCCGCCGAAACTCGGCGCGCACACGCAGGAAGTCCTCGGCTCGCTCGGCTACGGCAGAGCCGAGATCGACGAGTTCAAACGCCGCGGCGTGATCTGACGCCGGGCACGGAGCAACCACCATGGCAATGACCGTAGTCGAGAAGATCCTGGCGCGCGCCTCTGGCCGCGCCTCCGTGCGGGCCGGCGACGTCGTCGAACCCGCCGTCGACCTCGCGATGTCGCACGAGAACGCGGCGCTGGTGCTGAACCAGTTCCACGAGATCTACCAGGGCACCGGCATCGCGCCGCGCATCTGGGATCCGGACAAGGTGGCGATCATCTTCGACCACCGCGTGCCGGCCGAGTCGCCGAAGACCGCGACCAACCAGAAGAAGGTGCGCGAGTTCGT
>VGXW01000627.1 GCA_016873195.1 Planctomycetota bacterium
CCCCTGGGCCCTGCTCGCTGGCCTCATGCCGTGGCTCGCCGAACGGATCGGCCTCGGCCGGCGGGCCGGGCTGCTGGCCGGCGCGGTCGGGGCGCTGGTCCCGCGGTGGCACGGTCACGGCGAGAACCTGGCGGCGCTCGGGCTCGCGCTGATCGTCGCCGCGTTCGCGGCGCGCTGGAGGTCGGACCGACGCACGCCGCTCTCGTCGTTCGGCCTCGGCCTGCTCTGCGGGGTCGCGTGCCACGCGCAGCCTGCCTTGCTGACCGTGGTCGTCGCGCTGCTCGTGTTCGAACTGTGGCGCCGTGCCCGTTCGTGGCGATCGACCGGGCTGATCGTGCTCGGCTTCCTGGTCGCCTGCGCGCCCTGGGCCGTCCGCAACCACCGGACGTTCGACGCCGTGTTCTTCGTGCGCAGCAACTTCGGGCTCGAGCTGCGCATGGGGCACCATGCCGGCGCCGACGCCGCGATGGAGGTGATGGACCGCACACAGCAGCACCGGCATCCGCGCGCGCTCGAAGCGGAGGCCCGGAAGCTGCAGGACGTGGGCGAACTGCGCTACATGCGCGAAGCCGGCGCGGAGGCGATGGACTGGATCCGCGCGCAGCCGGGGACCGCCGCGAAGCTCACTGCACAGCGCGTGGTCCTCTGGTGGTGCGGGCCGCTCTACGATCCACCGCTGGCGGCGCTGGTGCTCGTGCTCGGCGTGCTGGCCGCCGCCGGCCTCGTCCGGAACTGGACGGCGCTCGGCGCGAACGGGCGGGCCGCGCTCGTGATTCCGTTGCTGACGTTCCCGCTCGTCTACCACTGCGTGGCCTACATGCCGCGCTACCGCGAGCCCGTGGACTGGATCTTCCTCTTGCTCGCGAGTGCCGCCATCACGGGCGCGGGGCGGCCGGCTCGCGGCGGCGCACCGGCATGACGGCGCAGCACCTGCGGTCCTGCGTCCGCCTGCAGTCGCAGGAGGCGAGCCCAGCCGTGGCCGGAAATCCGCGCGTTTCCATCCCCCGCTCGTGCCACTGGGGTGCAGGAGCACCCACATGCCTGACCATGACGCCCTGTTCCGCCACACCTTTGCCGACCCGCAGCACGCCGCCTCGCTGCTGCGCGTGCTGCTGCCGCCGGCGATCGTCGCCGTGGCGGACTGGGCTTCCCTGAAGCTGCTGCCCGCCTCGTTCGTCGACCCGGGCCTGCGCGACCGCCAGTCCGACCTGCTGTTCTCCCTCGACGTCGCCGGCCAGACCCTGCTCGTCTACCTGCTGCTCGAACACAAGTCCGGCGCCGACCGCTGGACCGCGTTCCAGCTGCTGCAGTACGTCGTGCGCGTCCACGAGGCCTTCCGCCGCGAGCATCCCGACGCGCCGGCGTTGCCGCCGGTGATCCCGGTCGTCGTGCACCACGGCCCGCGCGGCTGGCACGCGCCGCGCAGCGTGCTCGAGCTGATCGGACTCGACGACTTCCCGCCCGCCGTGGCCAAGGTCCTGTCGCCGCTGCAGCCCGACCTGCACTTCCTGCTCGACGACCTGGCCACGCTGCCCGAGTCGCGCATCCGCGACCGGGGCACCACCCCGGGGGCGACCCTGACCCTGCTCGCGCTGCAGTTCCTGCGCGAGGCGCGTGGGGCCGATCCGGTCGCCGTCGTCGAGCGCTGGCTGCCGCTGTGGCGCGCCATCTGGCAAGACCCCGCCGGCAGGCTCGGGTTGCTCGCGCTATTGTCCTATGTGATGCGCCGCGTCGGGGCCGAACGCGAGCGCTTCGTGCAGGCCACCATCCGCATCCACGAAGACGTCGAGACCATGGGCAAGACACTCTACGAACGTGCCGTCGAGG
>VGXW01000628.1 GCA_016873195.1 Planctomycetota bacterium
GTGCAGCGACAGTTCGGGTTCCTCGAGCAGCAACGGCTCGCTGCCTTCGGCGAGGATCCACAGCAGCGCGACGAGCCGCAGCGTGCCGTCCGAGAACTGGCGCTCGTTCTGCCAGCCCGTTCCCGGCCGCCAGTGTTCGAACTGCCCGCGCAGGTGCGGCGTGCCGTCGGGGTCGCTCTTCGTCTCGAGCTGCCGCAGGTTCGGCACCGCCACCCGCAAGGCCTGCTGGATGCGCCGCAGCCGCGCCTTGCGCTGACGTTCCGGCGCGTCGGCGAGCCGCCGCAGGAAGTCCGAGCCCAACGGATCGCGGCCGACGACCTCGAATCGCCGCGGCTCCCGCAGCAACTGCGGCACGAGGTGCAGGTAGGAGACGCCGGCGAAGAAGTCGGCGAGGTCCCGGAAGGGGCGGTTCGTGCTCACCTGCTCCAAATGCGTCTGCCGCAATCGGGCAGGGTCCCCGCGGTCGTCTTCGTTCGGCCGCTCGAGCAGGCATTGCTCGCCGCGCCAGACCTGTTCGCCGACGATCTTGGGCTCATTCCTGGGCTCGTTGCGTTCGCCACCGAGTTCGAGCCGGTAGCGCCAACGATCCGCGTCGTCATTGCCGACATCGACCTCGACGACGACGTTGCTCTCCTGCCGCGCGTGCAGGGACCGCACCTGCCGGAACCCCGGGCGAAGATCGTCCACTGCCGCCAGTAGTCCACCGCCCTTCGGTTGTGCGACGTCGCGCAGGAAGCGCAGGGCATCGAGGAGGTTCGACTTGCCCGCAGCGTTCGGACCGACCAGGAAGGTGCGCGGGCGCAGCGACACGTCCACGGCCCGGAAGTTCTTCCAGTTCTTCAACTGCAACCGCAGGAAGCGCATGCGCGCGAGGGTATCCCACTGCCGCTGGCTGGCCAACATCAGCCCCTGCACCATCACCTTGACGCTCGCCCGAGCCGCCTCGACCATGTCGTCGGCCGCCCGCAGCCGCCCGACCTCGAGCATGCCCGACGCACCCGATGGCTCTGCCCGACGCCGCCTCGCCGACGGCCGCGACGATCTGCTCGTGCGCGAGGAGCCCCTGCTGCTCGCCGTGCACGGCCAGCAGCTGCTGACGATGCGCACGCCGGGCCGCGACGAGGACCTGGCGCTCGGCTTCCTGCTCGGCGAGGGCATCGTGGCGGCGGCCGGCGACGTCGAGTCGATGGAGTTCCGCGCCGGCGACCGCGAGGCGCAGCGCGCCGACGAACTGCGCGTGACCCTGCGGGCCGAGCCCGGCGCGCTGGCGCGCTCGCGCCTCGCGCGCACGCACGAGATCCGCAGTTCGTGCGGCGTCTGCGGCGTCGCCGACCCGGCCGCGCTGCTCGAGAGCATGCCGCCGCTGCTGCCCGGCGTGCCGAAGCTGCCGCGCGCGCGGCTGCCAGCACTCGTCGCCGACCTGTTCGGCCGGCAGTCCCTGTTCGCCGCGACCGGCGGCTGCCACGGCGCCCTGGTCGCGCAAGCGGACGGCGCGGTGCTCGGCGCCGGCGAGGACGTCGGCCGGCACAACGCACTCGACAAGGCGATCGGTCAGGCGGCGCGCGCCGGCGCGGACTTCACCGCGGCCGTCGCGGTGCTGTCGGGCCGCGCCGGCTACGACCTCGTCGTGAAGTGCCTGCGAGTGCGGTTGCCGGTGATCGCCTCGGTCTCGGCCCCGAGTTCGCTCGCGTTCGACCTGTGCAGCGCGGCCGGCGCCACGCTGGTCGGGTTCGTGCGCGGCGACCGGCAGGTCGTCTACTGCGGCAGCGGGCGCCTGACCGACTGACCGTCCGACCGGGCGCCCCGGCCGTTCAGTTCGTGGGCGAG
>VGXW01000629.1 GCA_016873195.1 Planctomycetota bacterium
CCCCCGAGTGCCTGTGGCAGGCCCAGTTCCGCCGCTCTTGCGAATGCGCTCGCAGCGGCGTCGACGTCGCCCGCGGCGAGCCGGCTCGCGCCGAGCCGGTTGTGCAGTCCGCCGTCGCCAGGCGCGAGTTCGGCTGCGGCGGCGAAGCACGCCGCGGCATCGGCGAATCGTCCGCCGAGGTCCGCGACTTCGCCCAGGGCGCGCAGCAGGCTCGGCAACCGCTCGGCCTCGAGGTGGCAGTGCTCGCTGGCCCAGGCGAGCAGTCGCCACGCGGCACCGGCGTCGCCCGCCTTCAGGCGCAGGATCCCGAGTGCGAGCGCCGCCTCGCCGTGGTGAGGGCAGGTGCGCAGCAGGGCCCGCAGGTGCACCGCGGCTCGCTCGTCCTGGCCCGCCGCGAGGCAGCCCCGCGCGCGGTGCCAGTCCGCGTCGGGCCACTCGGGCCAGCGGCGCCGTGCGGCCTCGGCGGCCGTGGCCGCGGCGGCGACGTCGTCGCCCAGCGCCGCGATCGTGGCGCGGCCGGCCGGATCGTGCTGCCACTTGGCGACGAACTGCGCCCGCCGCTCGTCGATCTGCTCGGCGATGCCGAGGCCCAGCGCGCGGAAGGTCGCGTGGCCCTCGTGGTGCAGGGGGGCGCGGCGCGCGATCAGGAGCCGCCGTCCGGCCAGCCGCAGCCGCAGGCACAGGTCGTCGTCCTCGAAGTTGCCGTGGCCGAACCGTTCGTCGAACAGCCCGACCTCGTCGAGGGCATCCCGGCGCAGCAGCAGGCAGAGCCCGGCCAGCGTCTCGGCGTCCTGCCACCGCGGCCCGTGCGCCAGCGCGGCGGCGATCCTCGAGCGGCCCGCGTCGCTGCGGCCCGCGTCGCCGACGGCGATCTGCGCACGTCCCTTCACGTCGTTGCTGACCGGCGCGGCGGCGGCGACGCGCGGATCCAGGTCCAGGGCTTGCTCCAGCTCGACGAGCAGGTTCGTCGCCGCCTGCGTGTCGTTGTTCAGCACGAGCAGCAGCGGGTGCTTCGCCGCACGCACGCCGACGTTGACGCCGGCCGGGAAGCCGAGGTTCCGGCCCTGGCGCAGCACGGTGACCCGGGGATCGACCGCCGCGAGCTCCGGCGTGCCGTCGCTGCTGCCGTTGTCGACGAGCAGGATCTCGAGTTCCGCGGCGCCCTGCATCGCGAACAGGCTGTGCAGGCAGGCCCGCGTCAGGTCGGCGCCGTCGTGGCACGGGATCACCACCGAGCATCGCATGCCCGTGTCATCGGCAGTTCGGCTGCCTCGCCCTGCGCGGTGCCAGGGAAACCTCGCCGGCGCCGGCAGGCCGCCGGGCGCCCGGCTTCCCTCGCCCGGGCCGGTTGAGGTTGTCAGCCCGGCGCGTAGTCTCTCGCCCCCTTGCCCACTGCCCGCGAGCACGTCCTGGTGGTCGATGCCGAACTGCGCAACGTCCAGCTCGTGGATCTGCTCGAGCGCAACCTGCCGCCGACGCGCCGGCAGGGCCTGCGGCAGCTGCTCGGCGCGGGGCGCGTGCGCGTGAACGGCGAGACCGTGCTGACGAACCGGCGCCTGCGCGCCGGCGACGTCGTGCAGGTCGGCTGTGCCGAGCTGCCGCCGCCCGGCCGTCCGCGCGCGGACCTGCCCGAGGTGAAGTTCGAGTCGGCCTCGGCGCTCGTGATCGACAAGCCCGCGGGCGTGCCCGTCGTGCCCGACCGCAGCGGCCACCAGCGCGGCATCCACGGCCTGCTCGGCCAGCTGCGCCCCGGGGCCGACCTGCGGATCGTGCACCGCCTCGACCGCGACACCTCGGGCTGCCTGCTGCTCGGCGTGGGCCACGCGG
>VGXW01000630.1 GCA_016873195.1 Planctomycetota bacterium
GGGGCGTCTGGCGCCGGTGGTGCGCGCCACTGACGCTGTCGGGCCGCCTCAGGAACAGACCGAGCGTCTCGCGCACGTGCACGGCGCCGCAGCGCAGCGCGATGCGCAGGAACATGTCCTGGTCGTTGGCGTGGTTGCAGGCCGGATCCCAGGTCCCGACCGAATCGTGCACGGACCTCCGCCAGACCGGCTGCGCGCCGAACAGGCAGCAGGACAGCGCCGTCGTCGCGGTGTAGTCGGGCCACGCGTAGCGCCGCTCAGCCGTGTTGCTCGCGAACGTCTCGTTGGCGCGCTCCGTGATCAGCGAATCGGCATAGGCGATGCCGAACTCCGGGTGCTGCTCGAGCACGGCCACCATGCGTTCGGCGAAGTCCGCCCGGTGCCGGTCGTCGGCGTTCGCGGTCGTCAGGTAGCGGCCGGTCGCCATCGCGGTCGCGCGCGCGAACGAGCGCGAAGAGTTCTCGCGGACCTCGGTGCGCACGTAGCGCAGGTTGGCGTGCCGCTGCTGGTACTCGCGCACGATGGCGCCCTCGCCCTCCGGCGAACACGCGTCGACGACGACGATCTCGAGCCGGTCGCCGAGCGTCTGCGCCAGCAGGCTGTCGAGGCAGCCGCGCAGATGGCGTTCGCTCGCGTAGGTCGACACCAACGCGCTCAGCAGCACTTCCGTCATGCGCGCACCGGCGCTGCGGGCGCGCCAGCCGGCTGCAGCGCCACCGTGCGCTGGTCGCGCGCGAGCGGCTGGCCGAGCATGCGGTCGAGCTCGGCGTCGACCGCCGCGCCGAAGGTCGCGCGCGCCATCGTGCGGTAGGCGGGCCGGTCGAAGTACTCGCGGAAGGCCGCGTCGCGGAAGACCAGCACCTCCGGCCCCGACAGGTGCCGGGTCGGCAGCGGCAGGCAGGAGCGGCTGTGCTGCGAGTAGCCGTCCCACGTCGCCGGCAGCGGCCAACCGCGGGCGATCGCCTCGCGGTAGAGCTGCGAACCCGGGTAGGCCATCGCCGAGAAGAAGTTCGCGAACTCCGTGTTCAGTTCCTTCGCGAAGTCGAGCGTCTGCCGCATCGTGCCGAGGTCGTCTTCGGGCAGCCCGAAGATGTAGTTGCCCATCACGTGGATGCCGGCCTGCCGCGCGAGGCCGATCGCCTGCTGGATCGTTTCGGGCCGGTAGCCCTTGTCGACGTCGGCGCGCACGCGTTCGCTCGCCGACTCGATGCCGATCGCGAGCCAGCGCACCCCGGCCGCGCGCATGCGCGCCAGCAGCTCCGGGTCCCGGCACGTGTCGACGCGCGCGTAGGCCCACAGGTTCAGGTCGGCCCGCAAGGCGGCCAGACCGTCGCAGCTGCGCGCGACGTGGTCGCGATGCAGCAGGAACAGCTCGTCGGCGATCTTGAAGTTGCGGATGCCGTGGTCCCGCACGAGCGACGTCATCTGCGCGACCACGTGGTCGGGGTCGAAGCGGCGGTAGCTGTTCCGGGACGGATCGAAGCCGGCGGCCGCTTCGCCGTCCTTGAACGGCGCCTGGATGCAGCAGAACGTGCACGTGAACGGGCAACCGAGCGTCGTGTAGAGCGCCGCGTAGGGCTGGCGGCCGGCGCGGCCGAAGCAGTGCCAGTTGTGGGCCCGGTAGCGCTTCAGGTCGAGCAGGTCCCACGCCACACCCGGCATCTCGCCGGCGAGATCGCGCACGATCGGCGCCGCGGCATTGCGCACCGGCTCGTCGCCGTCCCACCACAGGAGTCCGCGCACGCGTCGCAGGTCGGTCGCCCCACCACCCGCCGCCAGGGCCCCGGCCAGTTCGTCGATCGTGACCGCCTTCGCCGCCGCAGAC
>VGXW01000631.1 GCA_016873195.1 Planctomycetota bacterium
CTCGAGCACTGCCCGGTGCCCGTCGTCGGCGTCGTCTCCGACTACAACCTGTCGCTGCCCTACCTCGCGGGCCTGTGGCCGTTCTTCGACGTGCTGCTGTGCGACCGCGCCGGCGTCGACCTGTTCTCCGCGCTGTCGTTCGCCGAGGTGCGCTACTGGAACCAGTACGCGCACAAGCGGCCGTTCCACCGCCTCTGGCCCGATGCCGGGCCGCGCGACCTCGACGTCGGCTTCGCGGGCAACCTGAACCCGGCGGTGCAGCGCGAGCGCGCGGGCTGGCTCGACCGCGTGCGCGCGCTGGCCGGCCGCGGCGTCGCGGTCGACGTGCGCAGCGGCCTGTGCGGCGAGGCCTACGGCCGCTTCCTGAACCGCTGCCGCATCGGCTGGAACCGCAGCATCCGCGGTGAAACGAACCTGCGCGCCTTCGAGGTGCCCGCGTGCGGCGCGCTGCTGCTCATGGAGCGCGAGAACCTCGAGGTCGCGGACTTCTTCGTGCCGGGCGAGGAGTGCGTGCTCTACGGCGACGATGACTTCGAGGACGTCGCACTGTCGCTGCTCGGCGACCCCGCGCGCAGCTCGCGCATCGCCGCGGCCGGCCACCGGCGGGTGCAGGACCACCGCCTGTCGCGGCGGCTCGGCCAGCTCGCGGCGGTGCTCGCCGCGCCCGGCCCGGGCCGGCCCGCGAGTTCGGAGCTCGACCGCATCCTGGGCCGCGCGACGGCGATGCTGCCGACCTGGGCCGATCCCGTGGCGACCGTCACGGCAGCGCTCGCCGCGCACCACCTCGAGCCCGGCGACCCGCGCGCGCTGAACCTGCTGGCGCTGGCGACGCTGCGCTGGCGCGGCAACGACGGCGCCGACGCGGCGTGGCGACTCTGGCAGCGCGCGCTGGCCGTCGACCCGGCCTACGTTCCCGCCGCAACCAACCTCGCCGCGCTCGCTTCGGCATCCGGCGACGCCCGGCTGCAGCGCAAGGTCCGCCTCGAGGTCGAACGGCGTGCCGCGGCACCGACCTGGCAGGCCCTCGACGGGCCGACGCTGCCGCTCGGCTACGCGGCCGTGGCCGTCGGTCGTTCGCTGGCGCTGCAGGCCGCCGTGCGGGCCGGCGAGCCGCGCGTGTTTGCGGGCGCACTCGTGGGCTGAACGCCGCAGCAGGGACCGCGCGCCGGGCAGGCAGGCCTCGCGCACTTCCCTCCGGGCCGGCCGGCCTCTAGGTTCTCCGCCCCATTCTCCGGGAACGAGAGTTCCTCCCGTTCCTCGTCCAACCGCGAGAGCCCCCATGGCCCAAGCCTCCCCCAAGCCCGCGGCCCATCGTTGGTCGTTCTACCGCGCCGGCGGCGTCGACCAGGTCCGCCTCGACAAGGGCGCCGACATCCTGAACCTCGACCAGCTCGACCAGAAACTCTGGGTCGCGCTGAGTTGCCCCGTCAGGGGCCTCGAGATCGATGCGCGCACGCTCGAACTGCTCGACAGCGACAAGGACTCGCACGTGCGGCCGCCCGAGATCCTCGCCGCGGTCAAGTGGCTGCGCGACGTGCTGCAGAGCGCCGACGGGCTCGCCAAGGGCGAGGACGGCGTGCAGCTCGGCAACCTGCGCAAGGACAGTGACGAGAGCAAGCTGCTGCTCACGTCGAGCAAGCACGTTCTGAAGGGCCTCGGCAAGGAGAACGCCACGGTGATCACGGTCGCCGACACCGCGGCGACCGCCGACGTGTTCGCCAGGTCGAGGCACAACGGCGACGGCGTGGTGCCGCCCGAGGCCGTCGACGACGAGGCGGCGCGCGCCGTCGCGGCCGACGTGGTCGCCTGCATGGGCGGCGCC
>VGXW01000632.1 GCA_016873195.1 Planctomycetota bacterium
GGCGCCGCGGCCACGGCCGGCAGCGGCGCGGCCGCGGCCAGGTCCGGCATCGGGTCGAGGTCGAGCAGCATGCGCGCGAGGCCCTGCATCGCCTGTCCGGTCGCTTCGGCGCGCAACTGTCCGAGTTCGTGCGCGTGCTGTTCGACCAGCGCCTGCCGCTCGCGCGCGGCCTGTTCGGCGGCCTCCTGGCGCGCGCGCTGCACGGCCTCGCGCACGTGGTCGTTGCGCACGCCGGCCAGTTCCTGCAGCGTGCGCCAGAAACGTTGCCGGTCGCGGCAGGCCTGCGCGAGCGCGCGGCGCACGGCCACCCGCTGCAGCCGGCCCGGCGCCTCGCCGGTCGCGATCCACACGAACGGCAGCGTGCGCGACGCCGCCTCGGCGGGCTGCTGGAGCCATTCGGCGAGCGGCAGCAGGTCGGCGGCGCCGATGCTCTCGGGCACCGGCGCGAACGCCTGCCGCCAGCGCGGCTCGAGCAGCGCGTAGTCCGCGAACGTGAACGCGAGCTGCAGCGCCTCGGCGGCGCCCGAGGCGTTGCGCAGGCCGAGCGCGCTGGTCGGCCAGTCCGCGTCGGGGCCGGGGTTGCCGGCGAAGTCCAGTCGCTTCGTCCAGGTCTCGCCGGCTTCGGGGTCGTAGTGGAACAGCGGGTGCGCGCGGCCCTCGATCGCCGCGCCCGCGTGCAGGAACGCGCCGAGCGCCGGTTCGCCGCCGTCGGCGGCGAGGCCCGGGTCGACGACGTGCAGGCCGGTGCGGCTGCCGCGCAGCGCGCACAGGAAGCCGGCCAGCAGGTGCGCGGGCCGCGCCGCGGTCGACTGCTGCACGTAGACGTCGCGGAAGCCGACGCCGAGGTAGCCGAGTTCGAGGCGCGCGTGGCCCTTGTCCGCGTCCGGATCGCCGGGGTCCTGGGCCGGCGACTGCAGCGCCAGCACCTGCACCGGGCGCCCGGAGACGCAGAGCCGCGTCAGCGCCTGCATGTGCTGGCCCGCGAGTTCGTCCGCGGGCGCCAGCACCACGACGGCGGGCAGCGCGTGCAGGTCGGCCGGTCCGAGGTCCTGCCAGCCGAGCGCCTGCAGGCGCGGATCGTGGCGGTCGGGTTCGTAGGCGCCGCGCTGCTCGAGTTCGGCCACGTGCAGCGCGCGCACGGCCGCGAGCAGGGCCGCCGCGTGGTCGTCGAACTGCCGCATCGCGGCCGTGCAGACGTCGTCGGCCGCGACGGCGGCGGCGCCGGACAGCTGCGGGGCGGACCCGCCGTGCACGAGCACGAGGGCGGGCCAGGGCGCCGCGGCGAGGTGCCGCTCGAGCGCCGCGAGGGCCTCCTGCAGCCGCGCCCGGCGCGCGGCGCCGGCGCGCTGCGTGCCGCGGTGGGCGCCGACGCTGCGCGCGATCGACTCCGGATCGAGGAACTGCGCCCCCACCGTGCCGAGGCTCTTCTGCAGCGACTCCGGGCTGCGCGCCGCCGGATCCTTCTGCGCTTCGACCTGCAGCAGGCCGCGCAGCGCCTCGGTCTGGCTGCGCACGCGCGCGGTCAGCCGTTCGCGCGCTGCCGCCGTGCGCTGCTGCGCCACCGCGAGCAGGAGCCGCAGCGGCGTGCCGGGTTCGAGCGGCAGCAGCTGCGCTTCCGGCAGCGCCTTGCCCATCGCCGCGAGGTCGGCCTCGAGCCCGGCCGCGATCGTGTCGCGCAGCTGCAGTTCGGCGACCATGTGCTCCCCGGCCGCGCGCAGCATGCCGGCCAGGTCGGTCGACGGTTCGCCGCCGAGCTGCGTGCGCAGGCGCCGTTCGAGGCGCTGCAGGTTGTCGGCGACCACGCGCGGCTGGGTGGGGG
>VGXW01000633.1 GCA_016873195.1 Planctomycetota bacterium
GGGGGGCGGCTACTACGGCGCCCAGGGCCAGGCCGAACTGACGGTCGCCTGCATCGTGACCGGCGACGAGTGCAACACGGCGATCAACCTCGCCCTCGGCACCAACGGCCCGTTCACGACGGTAGGTTCGACGACGTCCGCGCCGGCCTGGCCGTGCGGCTACAACACGAACTGGGACGTGTGGTTCCGCTACACGGCGCCGGCCTCGGTGCCGATCACGTTCTCGACCTGCACGGGCACGCGCACGTTCGACACGGTGCTGCAGGTGTTCGACGGCTCGTGCGGGGCGCTCAACAGCCTGGACTGCAACGACGACTTCTGCGGCCTCGGCTCGCGCGTCACCGTCAACGCGACGAACGGCACGACCTACTACGTGCGCGTCGGCGGCTTCAACGGCGCCTACGGCGCGTTCGACGTGGTCACCCAGCTCGGCACCGGCCTCGGCTCCATCGTGCGCAACGTGCACGGCTGTGGCCCGACGACGATCCAGTCGGTCGGCGTCCCGGCCATCGGCGGCACGGTGACGACGACGCTCGGCAACCTCGGCGGGGCGCCGTTCCTCGGCTTCGGGTTCTTCCCCGGGGCGACGCCGTTCTGCGGCACCTGCACGGTCGGCCACGAGTGGGGCGTCATCCTGTTCGGCTCCCTGCACAACCTGAGCATCCCGGTCGACGCGGGCTTGATCGGCGTGATCATCGCCGTGCAGGGCGCGGACTTCTTCGGCATCGGCGGCTGCCCGTCGCCGCAGCTGACGTTCACCGACACGATGGTGATCACGATCGGCTGACGCTCTCGGTCGCCGGCGAGGCCGGGGTCCGGCGGGAACGCTCCGCCGGATCACGGCCGCGCCCGCGGCTGCCGCTTGCCATTCCGCGCCAGATGCCTTAGCGAGAGCCCGCGATGCAGAAACAGGGCCCCGCGAAACCCGCCGCGAAGGCGCCGCGCCCCGACGTGCTGGTCGGCGAGAACCGGAAGGCGCGCTTCCACTACGAGATCCTCGAGCGCTTCGAGGCGGGGCTCGTGCTGCGCGGCACCGAGGTGAAGTCGCTGCGCCAGGGCAAACTGAGCCTCGACGAGGCCTACGCGCGGGTCGAGGACGGCGAGCTGTGGCTGATCGGCGCCAACATCCCCGAGTACAGCCACGGCAACCTGCTGAACCACGAGCCCAAGCGCAAACGCAAATGCCTGGTGCACCGCAGGGAACTGCGCAAGCTGCGCGAGCGGTCGCAGATCAAGGGCCTGACCCTCGTGCCGCTGCGCGTCTACTTCGGCGGGCGCGGCCACGCGAAGGTCACGATCGGCGTCGGTCGCGGCCGGAAGACGCACGACAAGCGCGAATACCTGAAGGAGAAGGAAGCGAAGCGCGAGATCCGCGACCGGTAGGCGTCCCGCCCGCGGCCGGCGCGGTGGGCCCGCGGCCGGCGCCGGTTACGATGCCCCCCTCGCCGACTACACGGATCACCATGAACCGCGCCCACCGAAGCCTCCCGTTCCTCGTGGCCTGTTTCGCCGCTGCGTGCAGCGACGGCGCGATGGACGAGCGGGTGCCACCCCCGCGGCTCGCGCTGGCCGTGAACACGACCGTCGTCGCGCCCGACGCCAGGGCACCGGTGCCCGCGGTCGACCTCGCGCGGCTGGGCTCGCCGAGCATCGGCGCCGTCTACCGCCTGACGACGCCGCCGGACACGCCGCTCTGCTTCGACCTCGTCAACTGGTCCGAATCGGCGCAGGGAACGGCGACCGTGTCGCTGGTCCACGCCGCCGATGGCGGGGCGGTCCCGGCCGGCGGTCCCGAGACGCTCGCGCGCGCCGG
>VGXW01000634.1 GCA_016873195.1 Planctomycetota bacterium
AGAACTTCCCGATCCGACGGCGGGCGGAGACTGCTGCGAGGTGTCGTGCGGGCTCCCCCACGCCGTCCGTCCTTGGCCGGGGCGCGGCCGAGGGCGCCGAAACCCCGCTTGCTTCACTTATCCCCCGAACCTGCCGATCGCCGCAGCCCGGATCCCGGCGCGCGGGACCGGCTCGAACGCTCCTCT
This sequence comes from Planctomycetota bacterium, assembly GCA_016873195.1. Taxonomy (GTDB): domain Bacteria; phylum Planctomycetota; class UBA1135; order UBA1135; family UBA2386; genus VGXW01. The sequence continues at coordinate 187 of VGXW01000634.1, forward strand.
CGGCTGAGCCTGGTCGCTGGGCGGCCGGAATCGCAGCTTGCTTCACTTATCCTCCCACCCCGATATCCTGCACCCATGCGCGGACTCGCAACGCTCGTAGTCCTGTTCGCCCTGCCCGCGGCTGCGCAGAGTCCGGCGACGGCCGCGTCGGTGACCGAGCCGGGCCGCACGCTCCTGCGCCCGCTCGACATCGTGCTCGCCGGGCGCAGCGCCGAACCGACCGAGCGCACGCTGCTGGTCGTCGTCGACCCCACGGCCGCGCTGACATCCGCCGGCTTCGTCGACGCGTTCGCGAACGCCCTGCAGCAGAATCGCGCGACGTTGGCCCGGACGCGGCTCGGCCTCGGCATCGTCGGCCAGAAGGGCTGCGTCGTGGTGCCGCCAACGGCCGACCATCCGAAAGTGCTCGACGCGCTGCGCGTGGCCCTGCGCACGCCCGCCGGCGAGTTCCAGAACGTCTTCGCTGACCTGCGCGCCGCCGCCGCCGCATTCGCCGGCGGCGACGGCGACCGAGTGCTGCTGCTCGTGACCCTCGAGAACGGCTATGTCGAGGACGACGTCGAGCAGACGGCCACGCTGCTGCACAAGGCGCGCATCCGCGTCGAGGTGCTGAAAACCGAGGCGACGCTCGCCGACAGCTACTGGGCGGCACACGAGCCACGCAAAGCGAACCTGACCGGCGCCGACGGCGCCGTGATCGACCTGCCGTGGGGCTGGCTGTTCCAGATCGACTCGGCGAACGAGTCGACGCCCGCGGGGTTCGCGATGTGGGGCCTGAACCGCCTCGCCTCGGCCACCGGCGGCCGCGTGTTCCTGCACAGCACCGCGAGCCAGTTGCAGCATCAGTGCAACACGCCGTTTGCGTGCTGCCTGTTCTGCAACGGCGACCACCTGCCGCCCGACGACCACTGGAACAAGGCGTTGGTCGACCAGCTCGGCCCGCTCGCCTGCTCGCGCGCCGACACGTTCCAGGCGCTCGGCGACGACCCCTACTTCCGGCTCACGGTCGAGGCCTGGCGCAGCGCCGCCGAGGCCGGCCTGCTGCGCAGCCAGCCGGCCGTGCGTGTCACCGGCACGAGCGCCAAGCCGAACCGCGCTTGGACTGGCCGTGACCTGGACCTGACCGATTCGGCCCACTTCGAGCGGCAGGCCAGTCGCGCCGAGGGGGCCGCGGCAAAGGCGCAGCAGCTCGGCGACCAGCTCGAGGCGCAGATCACCCGGGTGCCCGCGGGCAGCGGCAGCCCACGCCAGGAAGCCGCCGCGCGCTACACGCGCGTGCTGCTCCAGCTGACGCGCGTGAACCTGCTGTGCTTCGCCGCGTGGTGCCGCGAGTCAGCGCCCGGCCTGTTCGGCGAGTACGCGCCGCTGCCAGTTCTGCCCGAGGTGCCCGGAGTCAACCGCGCGGCCCACCCGGTCGGCATCCGTTACAGGAACCTGAGCCTGTGCCACGGCGTGCGGCCGTTCTTCGCCGTGGAGCTGCCCGGCGGCGCCAGACTCCGACCCGAACTCGAGAAGCTCGACGCGCAGTTCACGGCCTACCTGGCCCGTTACGGCGAGAGCCAGTTCGGCTACGCGCTGCGGCGCAACTCGATCGCGCAGTTCGACCCAATCTGCCGCGGC
>VGXW01000635.1 GCA_016873195.1 Planctomycetota bacterium
AAAATTGGCGTCGAGGTAGCCAACGCCGCCCACGACCTCGGCATGCAGGTGCTCGGCTACGACCCGCAGATCACCGTGCAGCGCGCCTGGCAGTTGTCGTCGGGAGTCAGCCAGGCGCTGAGCCTCGATGACCTGTTTGCCCGCGCCGATATCATCTCGCTGCACGTGCCGCTGTCCGACGCGACGCGCGGGCTGGTCAACGCGCAGCGCATCCGGCTGATGAAGCCGGGTGCCGCGGTGCTGAACTTCGCCCGCGCCGGTATCGTCAACGAGGCCGACCTGCTGGCCGCGCTCGACGCCGGGCGCCTGTCCGCGTACGTCTGCGACTTCCCGTCGCCGGCCAACAAGGACCATCCGCGGGTCGTCGCGCTGCCGCATCTCGGTGCGTCGACGGCCGAGGCCGAGGAGAACTGCGCGATGATGGTCGCCGACACGCTGCGTGAGTTCCTCGAGCACGGCAACATCCGGCATTCGGTCAACTTCCCCGATGCGGTGTTGCCGCGCGTGGCCGGTACCTCGCGGCTGGCGATCGCCAACAGCAACGTGCCGAACATGGTCGGCCAGATCTCGACCTGTCTGGCCGAAGCGGCGCTGAACATCGCCGATCTGCTGAACAAGTCGAAAGGCGACGTCGCCTACACGCTGATCGACGTCGATAGCCCGATCCCCGACGAGACGATCGCGCGGATCTGCGCGATTGACGGCGTGCTCGGCGCGCGCCGGGTCTGAGCGGTGGCCGTGCGCGGCAAGGGCAGGGCGCGGCGGAGCACCGCGGCACGGCCGGGCGCGACGGAGGTGCGCCCGCCACTCGAGGAGATCCGCAGCCGCATCGACGCGATCGACGAGGCGCTGCAGCAGTTGCTGAACGAACGCGCGACGCTGGCGCAGCAGGTCGGCATCTCCAAGAACGCCGCCGGGCGCACCGTGGATTACTACCGGCCCGAGCGTGAGGCCGAGGTCCTGCGCGCCGCGCTCGCCCGCAACCGCGGCCCGCTGCGCAACGAGGAAGTCGCGCGCCTGTTCCGCGAGATCATGTCGGCCTGCCTGGCCCAGCAGGAGCCGCTGAAGGTCGCGTTCCTCGGCCCGGAGGGCACGTTCACGCAGCAGGCCGTGTACAAGCACTTCGGCCACTCGGTGCGGGCGCTGGCGCTGCCGTCGATCGAGGAGGTGTTCCACGAGATTGAGGCCGGCACCGCCGATTTCGGCGTCGTGCCGATCGAGAACTCGACCGAGGGCACGGTCATGCACACGCTCGACCGCTTCCTCGGTTCGCCGCTGCTGATCTGCGGCGAGGTCGAGCTGCGCATCCACCAGTACCTGCTCGGGCGCATGCAGGCGCTGAAGTCGATCCGCCGGGTCTGCTCGCACCAGCAGTCGCTGGCGCAGTGCCGCGAGTGGCTGGACGAATACCTGCCCGAGGTCGAGCGCGTCGCCGTCAGCAGCAACGCCGAGGCGGCGCGCCGGGCGCGCGACGAGCAGGGCACTGCGGCGATCGCCGGCGAGGTGGCCGCCGAGCTGTACGGCCTCGAGGTGCTGGTGGCGAAGATCGAGGACCGCGCCGACAACACCACGCGCTTCCTGGTCATCGGTTCGCGCCGGTTCCAGCCGAGCGGCGACGACAAGACCACGCTGCTGGTCTCGGTGGCCCACACCGACGCGCCGGGCGCGCTGTACCGGCTGCTCGAGCCGCTGGCGCGCAACGGCATCAGCATGACCCGGATCGAGTCGCGGCCGTCGCGGCGGCGCAAGTGGGACTACGTGTTCTTCCTCGATCTCGAGGGGCACGCCGAGGAGCCGAAAC
>VGXW01000636.1 GCA_016873195.1 Planctomycetota bacterium
GTCACGTTCGCTGCCAGCAACGCGCTCGAGGTCGTTGTCTGTCCTTAGGCGACGACGGCCGGTCCATCATCCCACGCCATCGACTACCTCGTGCGCAGCGTGGCGCTTCGCGCTGCCGATCGCGTGCTCGAGGCGCACCAGCTCCACCCGCCGCGGGCCCTTCTCCTCGCCGAGCTCGCGGGCTGCTGAGTTCGGATTGGGCGGCGATCCGGTCACGCTGAAGGTGCGGAAGGAGGAAGGCGCGGAGCCGGAGGTGGTGGGGCCGCTGGTGCTGATGGACGCGCCGTGGTCGGAGCAGCAGCAGCAGAAGGAAGCGGCGCTGCCGGCGTCGCTTCCGCTGCCGGAGAAGGAGCAGGGGCGGTAGGGGACGGAAGGGGCGGGGATCCTGGATGCCGCGCAGAAAGGGCCGCGCGGAGGCAACCGCTGCGTGTTGCGGGACACAGAGCGGCCGTGGCGACGAGGATTCGAGCGACGACCTGCTCCCGTACTTGCACCAGCCAACATGCGACGAACTGCCGGTCGGCGACCGACAAGGCAGTGCTAAGGTCCATCGAGCCGCGTCGACGATACCGGCACCCGAAGGAGAACCCGGATGAAGCTGCGCGCCACTCTCTGGCTGCTCGCTGGCCTGCCGTTGACCGTTGTGCTCGCCATGTCGGCGGTGGCACAGCTCGACACCCGCGAGAAAGCCGCCGCCGCCGCGACGAACCAGAAGATGGGCGGACTCGCCGTGCGCTGCGGCAACCTGCTGCACGAGACGCAGAAGGAACGCGGCCTCAGTTCGGGCTTCCTGGCCAGCAAGGGCGAGCAGTTCCGCGACGAACTCGGCAAGCAGCGCACGCTGACCGACAACCGGCTCGCCGAGTTGCTCACCACCGTGAAGGCCTTGGGCGGCGAGCCGGCGACGAAGGAGAAGCTGCCGCCGTTCGAGCCGGCGCTCGCGGAAGCCGGCAAGCTGCTGGACGTGCGCCAGCGCGTCGACACGCTGGCGATCCCGTCGCCCGAGGCGATCGGCTACTACACGACGATGAACGGCCGTCTGCTGGACGGCATCGGCTCGATCTCGAGCAAGGACGGCAGCCTGCTCGTGGCGTTGCGCAACTACCTCGCCCTGCTGCGCGGCAAGGAGCTCGCCGGCGTCGAACGCGCCACCGGCAACAACGCCTTCGCGCGCGACGGCTTCGCGCCGGGCATCTACGAGCGCTTCGTCGCGGCGATCGCCGGCGAGGAAGCCTGGCTCGCCGAGTTCGTGCGGACGGCGGAACCGTGGTCGGCCGAGCACTATGCGAAACTGCAGCAGGACCCCGTCGTCGCCGCGGCCGCCGCGATGCGCAAGAAGGCGCTCGACAGCGGCGGCCAGGGTCAGCTCGGCGTCGCCGCCGCCGAATGGTGGGCGGCGATGACCGGGCGCGTCGACCAGCTCAAGGGCCTCGAAGACGATCTCGCCAAGGGCATCGACGCACGCTGCGCGGCAACGGTCGCTGCCGCGGAGCAGGCGCAACTGCGCTCCGCAGCGATCGGCATCGGCGCTCTGCTTGCCACCGCACTGCTCGCTGTCCGCATCACGCGTTCGCTGCTGCGCCGCTGCATGCTGCTGCACTCGGCAATGGGCAAGCTCGCCGCTGGCGACCTGACGGTGCGGCTCGGCCAGCACGGCCACGACGAGTTCGGCGAGATGATGAACGCGTTCGACAGCAGCATCACCGCGCTTGACGCAGCCCTCGGCAAGGCCGTCGCTACCAGCGTGCACGTCCAGGAGGCGGCATGCCAGGTGGCGACGGCAGGCAACATGATCGGGG
>VGXW01000637.1 GCA_016873195.1 Planctomycetota bacterium
CCGGCAGTCGCGAACGCGGTCGCGAGCGGCAGCGCGACGAGCGACGCACAGCCCGAGCCGATCGGCTGGAACTGCTCGCCGAAGCCGAGCACGAGGAACACCGGCGCGCCCGGCGCGAGCGTGCCGAGGTCGATCGCGAACGCCGCGTTGCCGGGCACCGGATCGGCGATCGCGGCGAGCGCGGGGCTCGGGCCGCGGGCGCAGCCGGCCCCGTATGCCGCGCTGTCGGCGACCCGGGTGCTCGCAACCGCGACGCTCGGCCCGGTGGTGCCCGCGAGCACCAGCAGGCGCTGGCGCGCATGGTCGGTCAGCAGGAACTGCGGAGTCCCGGTCGGCGGCCCGTGGGTTGACGTGCCGAGGTTGGTCCACGTGGAGCCGTTCCACGCCATCGCCGGGTTGCCGAGCGTGACCAGGGCTTGAAGCCGCGGCTCGTAGCTGATGGGGCGACCGAGCAGTGGGGCCGTGATCGGCATCGTTGCGGCGGGCGCCCAGGCCGCCCCGTCCCATTCGTGGGTTTCGATCTGCTGACCGGCCAGCCCCACGAGCACGGTGCGATTGCGCCCCGGATCGAAGCCGAGGACCGTCATGGTCAGAACGGCGATCGCCGGTGTCGGCGTCGTCACGGCCTGCCAGTCGGTGCCGTCCCAGTACCACGGGTCGGTGAGGAGGTTCAGCCCGGAGAAGCCACCGAGCAGCAGCACGCCGCCGCGCGGGTCCGCGGCGACCTTCCCGAGGTGGCGGGGCGACGGCGCGTGGACCGGCGTGCGCAGCTGCCAATCGGTGCCGGTCCACGACCACGTGTCGCCGAACTCCGTGCCCGTCCCGTCGACGCCACCGAACAGCAGGACCTGCTGGTCGATCGCCGACCAGCACAGGTGACCGCCGTTCCGCGCGGGCGGCGACTGGCTCGGATTCGCCGCGCGCCAGGCATCGTCGAACGTCCACGTGAGTGCCTGCGTCGATCCGGTGCCCTGCAGCAGCACGCACTGGCCGCGGGCCCGGTCGTAGGCGGCGATGCCGGTGGCCAGGTTCGACGGCCGCGCGAACGGGATGCCCGTTGCGACCCAGTCGACGCCGTCGAAGCGGTGGGCGGTGCCGTCGGTGCTGCTGCCCCCGACCAGCAGGAGCCCGAGCGGATCGCGGACCAGCGTCGGATAGGCGCGCGGGCCCGGATCGTGAGCCGTGGGCAAGAGGCTCCAGGTCGAGCCGAGCAGGCGCCACGTCGTCGTCGCGGCGCTGCCGCCGTAGAGCACGAGCCGGCCCTGGGCGTCCGCGGCGAGCGCTGCGGCGATACGCGGTCCCGGCGGTGCGTTCGCGGCGAGCTGGGTCCAGGCCGAGCCGTCCCAGCTCCAGCAGTCGCCGAGGGCCGTGCCGTTGTTGCTGCCGCCGTAGAGCACGCAGCGGCGGTGGAGCGGCGACCAGGCGAACGCTGCCTCGAGCCGCGGCCCGGGCCCGGGCAGACCCGGGAACGACCACCACTGAGCCCCGTCCCATTCGTGGACGTCGAGCTGGTTGCTCTCGCCCTGCACGGCGACGAGGCGGCCTCGCTCCGGATCGTAGGCGGCGCGCACGAGGCCGTTGATGGCCGGCGAGGTCGGTGCCTGGGTCCAGTTCCAACGTGCGCCGTCGAAGCGGCCGACCCGCACCGGACCGGTCAGCAGGGTGACGAGTTCGCCGCGGTTCGGGTCGTCGGCGAGCCAACCGAAGTGGGTGAAGCCGAGCAGGGCCTGGCGGCGCTCGCGCAGGTCGGCGCCGTTCCACTCGAACTGGCGCAGGCCGGCGGCCGAGGTCACCC
>VGXW01000638.1 GCA_016873195.1 Planctomycetota bacterium
ACGCCCCTTCGAGCGGCTGCGCCTGGACCGCCGCCGCCGCGCCCAGCAGGTCCGGCCACAGCGCCGCGAAGTCCGCGGTGAACTCCGCCAGGTGCTCGCGCAGCGGCAGGGCGCCGTCGGCCAGCGCGTCGGGCCGCCGCAGCCGGCCCGCCATCCGGCCGAGGATCGCCGCGATGCCGTCGAGTTCGCCGCAGGTGCGCAGCCAGTCGTGGTCGCGCAACCGCGGCACCACTGCGTGCAGGCGCGGCGGCAGCAGGTGGCGATGCCGCTCGAGGTCGCCGTAGACGGCGTCGACGAACCCGCGCAGCGGGCCGCCGTCGCCGTAGTGCCGCCAGCCGCGCGCCAGCACGTGGTCGAAGTAGACGTCGACGAGCACGGGAGACAGGCGCCGGAACGGCGGCGCGAGCCGCAGGTGCGCGAGCCAGTTCATCGGCCGTAGCCTACCGGCAATCGGCGCGTGCCTCGCGCGCGGACCGTGCCTACACTGCCGCCCCGCGATGAGCACCGAACTGCCCGCCAGGTACGAGCCCCGCACGATCGAGCCCGAAGTGACCGCGCGCTGGCTCGAGCGCAGGGCGTTCACGGCCACCCCCGACGCGCGCAGGGACCGCTACGTCGTGATGATGCCGCTGCCGAACGTCACGGGCGCCCTGCACATGGGCCACGCGATGGACAACGTGATGCAGGACCTGCTGATCCGCTGGCACCGCATGCAGGGCGACAACACCCTGTGGCAGGCCGGCACCGACCACGCCGGCATCGCCACGCAGGCGGTCGTCGAGAACAAGCTCCGGGAACTGGAGGGCAGGACGCGGCACGACGTGGGCCGCGAGGCGCTGGTGCAGCGCATCCACGACTGGGCCGCGCAGAGCCAGCGGCGCATCGTCCAGCAGCAGCAGGCCATGGGCTGCTCGTGCGACTGGGACCGCGCGCGCTTCACGATGGACGAGGTGTGCGCGCGCGCCGTGCGCCACACGTTCTTCGCGATGTTCCGCGACGGTCTGATCTTCCGCGGCAACCGGCTGGTCAACTGGGACTGCGCGCTGCAGACCGCGGTCGCCGACGACGAACTCTACAAGGAGACGGTGCAGGGCAGCTTCTGGTACCTGCGCTACCCGGTGCAGGATCCGCAGCCGGGCGAACCGGCGCACGTGATCGTGGCGACGACGCGGCCCGAGACGATGCTCGGCGACACCGCGGTCGCGGTGCACGGCGATCCGGCCGGCTCCTTGCGCGCGGCGCTCGACGCGCAGCGGCAGAAGGTCGCCGCGGCCGGGCCGAAGGAACTGCCCGACGCAGAGCGCGAACTCGAACGGCTGCAGGCGCGCGAGCGGGACCTGCTGCCGCAGCTCGAGCGCATCGCGGCGATGGCGCGCGCGGGCCGCAGGCTCGTGCTGCCGCTCGTGCAGCGCCCGATCCCGCTGCTGCTCGACGACTGGGCCGACCCGGCGCTCGGCACCGGCTGCGTCAAGATCACGCCCGCGCACGACCCGAACGACTACCAGGTCTGGCAGCGCCACCCGCAGATCGGCGCCGTCAACGTGCTCGCCGCGAACGGGACGATCAACGAGCACGGCGGGGCCTACCGCGGTCTCGACCGGTTCGCCGCGCGCGAACGCGTGCTGGCCGACCTGCGGGCCCAGGGCCTGGTCGAGCGGGTCGAGGACCGCACGATCGAGGTCGACCACAGCGACCGCAGCAAGACCATCGTCGAGCCGTACCTGAGCCAGCAGTGGTTCGTGCGCATGGCCGACGTCGAGGGCGGCGTGGTGATGGGGCGCGGCACGCAGAAGG
>VGXW01000639.1 GCA_016873195.1 Planctomycetota bacterium
CGCCGATCGGCCACGGGCTGCCCGTCCGGATCGCCAGCAGCGCCGCCAGCACCAGCACGGCGGCCCACAGGCGGAACTGGTTGATCGCGACGCTGCCGGCCGCGCGGCTCGCCCAGCCGAAGGCGTAGCTGGAGACCGTCCAGCACGAGGCGGCGCCGAGCGCGCAGAGTTCACCGGCGTGGGGCATCGGGACGGATCGCTGCGGGACAGGCCGCGCGGCGGTAGCTTCTAGCGGCGATGGCCGACGAGGTCGACGACTACCTGCGGGCCCTGCGCAACGGCCGGCAGAAGAGCGCCGCGACGCTGCGCGCCTACGGCAGCGACCTGCGCGCCTTCGCCGCGTGGTTGCGGGCCGCCGGGCGATCGCCCGCCGAGACGACGCGCTTCGAACTGCGCCGCTACCTCGTCGAACTCGAGCAGCAGGGTCTCGCCGCGACCTCGGTGCAGCGCAAGCTCGCGAGCCTGCGCGGTCTGTTCGCGTGGCTCTGCGCGGAGGGCCGCCTCGCCGTGGATCCCGCGAAGCTGCTGAAGGGCCCGAAGGCGCCGCGGGCCGTGCCGCGTTTCCTGACTCCGGCCCAGGTCGACCAGTTGCTCGGCCAGCCGTTCGACGAATCGCCGCAGGGCCGCCGCGACCGCGCGATCCTCGAGGTGCTCTACTCGACCGGCTGCCGCGTCGGCGAGTGCGCTTGCATGGCGCTCGGCGCGGTCGACCTCGACGAGGGCACCGTGCGTCTGCGCGGCAAGGGCAACAAACAGCGGATCGCACTGCTCGGCGGCCCGGCGCGCGCGGCCGTCGCCGCGTGGTTGCCCGAGCGCGTTGCCCTGCTGCGCGCGGCCCGCCGCACCGACCCCGGGGCCCTGTGGCTCAACCGCTACGGCCGCCCGCTCAGCGCACGCTGGGTGTTCCAGACCGTCGTCGACTGCGCCGCGAGTGCCGGCATCGACGTGCCGCTGACGCCGCACGGCCTGCGGCACTCGTTCGCCACCCACCTGCTCGACCGCGGCGCCGATTTTTTCACGGTCCAGGAGCTGCTCGGCCACGCGCGGCTGGTCACGACCGAGATCTACACGCACGTGTCGATCGGCCGTCTGCGCGACGTCTACGACCACGCGCACCCCCACGGCCGCGCGCGGGCGGACGCCGGCAGTGCCTGACCCCCGCCCGGTTCAGCCGACGGCCGCGGCGCGCTTGCCGACGCGGTGCACCGCCGCGAAGGCGAGCAGGTAGATCGCGCCCGAGCCGACCAGCACCGCGGCGAAGCCGAACTGCATCGAGCAGATCACGGTCAGGATCGAGCCGATCACGGTCAGCGTGCCGTTGACGGCCCAGGCCCACGGCACGAACGACGGGTTGATGCGCTCGACGATCGAGATGCCGTAGGCGAACGGGAAACCGAGCACGAAACCGGCCGGCGCGACGAGCAGCATCGTGACCAGCGCGCGCAGGCCCAGCGGCAGGCCGATCGCGGCGTCGACGACAACCTCGCTGCAGAGTGCGACCACGACCATCCAGCCGAGGATGGCCACGGGCACCAGGAAGGCGCGCGGCGAGCCCGGCACCAGCAGGCGGCCCGACACGAAGCTGCCGACACCGGTGGCGACGAGGATCGCGAACAGCGTGACGACGATCGAGTAGAGCGGCTGGCCGAGCAGCAGCGTGAACTTCTGGATCAGGGCGATCTCGATGCCGATGAAGGCGAGGCCGAGCACGGCGAAGTAGACGAGGAACGGCAGCGCGCCCGCGCGCGAGCGGGTCCGGCTGCCGCCGCGGAAGACGAGCGGGG
>VGXW01000640.1 GCA_016873195.1 Planctomycetota bacterium
GACGTGCAGCGCGATCCAGCGCCAGTCCTGCGGTTCGATCGCGAGGTGCGTCCCGTCCGCGGCGAACTCGCTGTGCAGCAGCACCGGGGCGTGCGGCAGCGCGCAGCCGGGCAGCTTGCCGCCGGCCGGCATCGGGTCGAAGTCCTCGATCGCCCGGAAGGTCACGCAGCCGGCCTGGGGTACCTGCCAGCGCGGCTGTTGTGCAGGCAACGTCGCCGGGAGCAGCAGCGGGATCCACCGGCGCAGGAGCCACGGCGCCATGACGACAGTCTGCCCGGCGCAGCCGGGAACGCCAGCGGCTACGCTCGCGCGCGTGATCGACCGCGCACAGCCAGTCTGCCTGCTCCTCGCCATCGCCGTGCTGCCGGCGCAGGATTCCGCGCGCCTCGATGCGATCCGCATCACGTCAGGCGAGTTCGCGTCGCAGCGGTTCGGGCCCGAGCGCTGGCTCGACGGCGCGCACTACGCGACGCTGGAGCCGAAGGCCGGCGGGGGCCCGCTCGAACTCGTGCGCTACGAGGCCGTCTCGGGCGCGCGCGAGGTGCTCGTCAGCGCGGCGATGCTGTGGGTGGCTGCGGCGGGTGCACCGCTCGCCGTCGAGGACTGGCAGTTCTCACCCGACGGCCGGCAACTGCTCGTGTTCACGCACAGCGAACGCGTCTGGCGGCAGAACACGCGCGGCGAGTACTGGGTGCTGCCGCTCGACGGCAAACAGGAGCCGCGGCGGCTCGGCGGCAAGCTGCCGGTCTCGTCGCTGCAGTTCGCGAAGTGGTCGCCCGACGGCACGCGCGTCGCCTACGTCAGCGGCAACGACCTCTGGGTCGAGCACGTCGCGACCAAGGCGCAGACGCGGCTCACGACGGACGGCTCGCGCACGGTGATCAACGGCACGTTCGACTGGGTCTACGAGGAGGAGTTCGACTGCCGCGACGGTTTCCGCTGGAGCCCCGACGGTCGGTCGATCGCCTACTGGCAGCTCGACTGTTCGGGGGTCGGCGAGTTCCTGATGATCGACAACCTGTCCGACCGCTACAGCAAGGTCGTGCCCGTGCAGTATCCGAAGGCGGGCACGACGAACTCGGCGTGCAAGGTGGGGGTGGTCGCTGCGACCGGCGGCAAGACCGTGTGGATGCAGACGCCCGGCGAGCCGCGCGAGACCTACCTGCCGCGCATGGAGTGGCATCCGAAGGGTGCGGAACTGATGGTGCAGTGGCTGCCGCGCGCGCAGAACGTGCTACAGGTACTCTGTTGCGACGTGAAGACGGGTGCGGCGCGTCTCGTGCACGAGGAGATGGACGAAGCGTACGTCGACGTGGCGGCGGACTTCCATTGGCGTGATGCAGAGGGCGCAGATTTCCTTTGGACGCGCGAGTCTGCAGTGGGGCGGAACGACGGGCTTGCTCGCAGATGTCCCGGCTACACCTCCTGGGAGAGGCCGAGCGACTCATGGCATCCGCTTCGCACCAACGTCGGGGACGTCATCGCAGTGGCTCACTGGGACGAGAACGCGGACCGCTGCTTTCTCTTGCACTCAGACGGCAACGCGACTCAGCAGTACCTGTTCGCCGTGAGCGACAGAGATTCGAGGGTCACACCCGGGAACCAACCCGGCTGGCACGACTACCAGATCAGCCAGTCCGGCTCGTTCGCGATCCACACGTTCTCGTCGTTCGACGTGCCGCCCGTGATCGACCTCGTGAAGCTGCCATCGCACGAACGCGTGCGCGTGCTCGTCGACAACGCGCCGCTGCGGGAGCGCTACGCCGCGGTGCAGAAG
>VGXW01000641.1 GCA_016873195.1 Planctomycetota bacterium
TTTTCTGCTCCTGCTCGCGCAGGCTCAGGTTGTGCGGATCGCAGATCACGCCGCCCTTGGCGCCGCCGAGCGGGATGTTGACCACGGCGCACTTCCAGGTCATCCACATCGCGAGCGCGCGCACGGTGTCGAGCGTCTCGTGCGGGTGGAAGCGGATGCCGCCCTTGGAGGGGCCGCGCGCGTCGTTGTGCTGGACGCGGAAGCCGCGGAACACGCGGGTCTTGCCGTTGTCCATGCGCACCGGGATCGCGAACGAGTATTCGCGCTGCGGCCAGCGCAGCAGTTCGGCGGTCGCCGGGTCGAGGGAGATCTTCTGGGCGATGGCGTCGAACTGGGTTTGCGCCATCTCGAACGGATTGAAGGACTTCTGGGGGTTGGCTGTGGTCATGTCCGCATCTCGGGCGGCCGGCGGGCGTGCCGGCCTCGTGGGGGGAGCAACGTCACCGCTCGGGGGGTTCTTTTCCAAGGTGGTCAGGATTCGGACGGGCGGACCACAGTTCCCGGTCGCAGTCGCCGAGCGGCTGTTGGCGACTGCGCACAAGGGCCCGCTGGCGGCGGTCGGGGCGGGACGGCAGGCGGGGTGCAGTGGGGGAAGCGGGTCCGACGCGGCTGGGACCGGGGGCCTTGACCTCGCGATCTACCTGGCGTCGTCTCTCGCGGCTCGTGCACCGGAGGCAGACCTTGACCACCGAACCCGATGCTCCCGATCCCGCGTTCGGGGCCTGGCTACACGACTTCGACGAACGTCTCGCGGCCGCCGAAGCCGAGGCGGCGGCGGCACGCCGGGCCGAAACGGAACGGCGCGAGCGGTCCGTCGCACAACTTCGCCGGGCCATCGGTGAGTTGGAGCCACGCAAGGCTCGGGCTGCCGCGATCGCCGCGGCGCCCCTCTGCGCCGAACTGGAGCGGAAGGCGATCGACCTCCAGCAAGAACTCGACGGCCACCTGTCGTGGCTCGGCTACGACCCGGAGGAGCGAGCGCGTGAGGAGCGGAAGCGGCGCGATGCGGCGGCGGCGGCCGACTCGCTGGGGCGTCGCGAGCGGCTGCTCGGCAACCTCGCACAGGCCGACACCGAGGGCAGCTTCCTGCAGGTGGTGAAGGAACTCGAAGAAGGCTTGCACCGCATGTTGTTGCCCGACGCCCTCGCGGTTCACCGTGCGATCGCCGCGGCGTGCGATCGCAAGGGCTGTGCGCGCCCCGGCAAGGTCGACGACTTCCTCGGGGAGTTCGAACCGCTCGAACAGGCTCCCGAAGGGCCACAGCGGTTCGGCGCGCATTGCCAGCGCGCCAGGGAACGTGCCGCGCTGCGGGTCCGGGCGCAACGTGAGGTCGATGATCTCCACCAACGCGCGATCTCGCTGGAGACGGGCTGGACGCGGTTGTCGCGCGAAGTCGTGCACGCATCGATCCAGGAACTGTGCTGCCGGGGCAAACTGCTGCAGCAGGAGTGCGGCGATCTCCTGACCGACCGGCAACAGGAGCTGCTCTACACGGAGGTGTTCGGCAAGCTCGGCAACGTGCAGCGCCGCGCGAACTGCGGCTTCGTGCCGGCGCTCGGCAGGGACTGGTTCCCGGCGGACCTGCCCGCCGAGATCGCGCACTGCCAGAAGATCGTCAGGGCTGCCCCGCCGGCGGCCACCGCCACCTCGGCCCCCGGCGACGCGCCGCTCGTTCCGCTCGTGCCCGCCGCCGAGACGTTGCCGGCGCGCGATCGCGAACGGCTGCACAAGGCCGAGCAGATGATGCTGGCCGAAGTCTACCGCGAG
>VGXW01000642.1 GCA_016873195.1 Planctomycetota bacterium
CTGCAGCAGCAGTTCCGTCGTGCGCTTCTGCGAGGTCGGGTTGGTGACGACGACCTGGCAGCCGTAGGCGACGTCGACGAGGAACTCGTCGGTGACGAAGGCGTCGCGGCGTTCGCCGTTCTCGAAGCGGTAGCGGTCGTCGAGGCGGAAGAAGTTCTCGCCGAGCAGGAGCGGCGGCAGGTCCGCCGCCTTCTCGGTCCTGGTGATCTCCTTGCGCACGAGCAACAGCGGCGTCGCGGCCTTCAGCGTGCGCTGGTCGCCGTCGGCGGTGACCTCGTGCTTGCCGGCCTCGAACGGCAGGTCGAGCACGCTCAACGCCATCATCGCTTCGAGGAACGAGTTGGCGGTCTGCACGACCGCGGCCGACACGAACGGGGCCCCCGCGGGTGCCATCGCGTAGTCGACCCAGAACTGGTTCGGCGCGACAACGTCCGGCGTCGTCTGGTCGAGCCGCCGGTGCCACCAATCGTGCTCGACGTAGAGCTTGGTCGGCTCCACGGCGCGGTAGAGCTGGCTCACGCGCCCGCGGCTCCGCGCCTCTTCGCCGAGTTTCTTCGCGAGCGTCTCGCCCGCCTCGAGCCGGTCCATCTCGGCGGCAGCCGCCGGCCTGCCGGCGTCCTTGTCCTCACCGGCGCGCTCGTCGTCCTTCGCCTTGCGCCGCGCCGCCGGCGCGCCTTCGGCACCCGCGGCTTGCTCCTGCCGCGGCACCCCACCGGTGGCCGGCGCGCTCGGGGCCTCCGCTGGCGCCGGTGCTGCCGCCGCCGGCGGTGGCGGCGGCTCGAGCCCGAGCTTCGTCGCCTGCTTCTCCTGCTCGAGGTTGCCGCTCTTGTAGGCGAGGTCGAACAGCGCCTCGAGCCGTTCGCGGTCGACGGGCTTCAGCTCCAGCGCCTCGCGCAAGAGCCGCGCTACCGCATCGCGTTCGGTGCCCCCGAGCCGGCCCGCGAGCAGGATCTTCTCGACCAGGTTCAGCTGCGCGAACGCCCATGGCTCGGTGTAGCCCTTCAGGTCGTCGCCCAGCAGCCAGTGGTCGAGGAACGTGCGCTGGTGCTTGTTGACGAGGAACGGCCGCACCACCGCGTCGAAGAACTTGCGGTCCTTGTGGTAGAGGAAGAAGTGCAGTTCGTGGCAGGCGTGCTCGCTGTAGAGCTTCTGCTTGTCGGCGTCGGCCAGCTTCGGCCACTGCAGCACGAAGGCGAACTTCGCCAGCGACTCGTCGCGGTTCGCGGCGAGCAGCAGCCGGAACGCGGCGGCCAGCGAGTCGTAGATCTCGACGCCGCCGGCGCGCACGTCGCCGAGCACCGCGGTGCTGCCCGCGGCGACGAACTCGATGCGCTTCTGCTCGACGAAGTGCGTGCCGCCGTCGAGCGCCACGGCGAGCTGCCGCGCGCGCGGCGTGAGCGGCGCCTCGGCGCGCACGAGCGTCTGCTGCAGCGCCTGGTCGCCGTCGATCGCCAGCACGCGCACGATCTGGCCGTCGCCGAGGTCGGCGAGCTTCACGCGCACGGTGCCGTCCGCGCCGGGCACGAGGTTGTGCAGCGCGGCGGCACCGCGCGGCAGCCAGTCGACGTTCGCGAAGGTGCCCGGGTGCGGGCCTGCCGGGCCGCCTTCGCCCTGTTTGGGCGCGGCACCCTTCCCGCGACCGCCGCCCGCGCGACCGCCGTAGCGCCCGCCGGCCCCGCCGCCGAGGCCGACGGCCGAGTTCCACGAGGCCTGGTCGAGCTGCCACGGGTTCAGCAACAGACTAGGCCGAGCCAGCATGTTGCCC
>VGXW01000643.1 GCA_016873195.1 Planctomycetota bacterium
ACGAAGCCAGCGACGGCGACAGCGAGGGGCGCGTCGCCTGGGAAGCGGGCGTCGAGATCGGCACGCGCCTGTCCCGCACCTGGCACTGGACCGACGAGGACGGCGAACAGGGCATCCGCCACGTGATCGCCCCGCGCCTCTCGTTCCTCGACCGTTTCCGCGTCGACGACGAAGCCAGCGAGTTCCTTCGTTTCGACGCCACCGACGCGCTGGTCGAGCAGAGCCTCGTGCGCCTCGAACTGCGCAACCTCGTGCAGCGCATGGAGCCGGCCGGCCCGGCCGGCCAGCCCGCGCCGCGCGACTTCCTGATGGTCGACCTCGCGCAGGATCTGTGGCCGCAGGCCGCTCGCGACAACGGCGGCGACGAGCTGGGCCTGTTCTACTACGACGTGCTGGTGCGGCCGCGCGCGCGCTGGGTGCCGTTCCCGGTCTTCTCGTTCGGGCTCTACGGCGACCACGACTGGCGGGAAGGCCTGCGCACGCTCGACACCGAGCTGCGGTTCGGCCCGCTCGCCGGCATCGTCTGGACCGCCGAGTACCGCACCGACCGCGAAGTCGACGGCGCCGTCGGCCTGTCGGCGAGCACCAGCCTGCTCGGCCGCTGGGACCTGTTCGCGAACAGCCTCTACGACCTCGGCGGCGACGACTTCCTGACCTACGGCTTCGGGCTGCGCCGCAACGACCACGATTGGTCGATCGCGCTGACCGCGGGTTACGATCCGTTCACCGACGAGACGTCGCTGCGCCTCGAGTTCCAGCCCCGGCTGGGCGGGCTCGTGCGCGGCCGCGGCGACCGCTTCGGCGGCTCACGCCTGCACGACACCGGCTTCGCGACGTCCTATTGATCGCGCCGCCGGGCGGCTTCGCGACGCCGCAGCGGCGCCAGACACGCCTCGCGACGCCGCAGCGGCGCCCCCCGGCGTTCCTCGCCCGGGGCCTGTCGCCGCGTTGCGGCGGCGCCAGAGAATCAGAAGCTCCAGCCGACCGACAGCATCACGCGGTGGTCGGCGCGATCGCGTCCGGGTGCCGGCGTGTTGTCGTAGTCCATGATCCAGCTCAGCGAGGCGATCATGTCGCCGGCGAGCTTGGTCACGACCTCGGTCTTCATCTGCAGGTAGACGTCGTTCGCGTCCTCCAGCGAGGGGAACGCCTCGACGCCGTGCAGCAGCTTGGTCGTCTCGCTGATCACGTGCGACAGCTTGTAGGCGACGCGCGCGGCGAGGTAGTCGACCGACGGCGTGGCCGAGCGGTAGTTCTCGTTGAAGTACGAGAGACCGGCTTCGGTCACGAACGTGGTCGTGTCGTTCTCGATCACCGTGTAACCGATACCGACACCGCCCGTGAACCGCAGATTGATGTCGGCGAGCGTGTCGCCGAGCACGCGCGCCGTGCCGAGCGCGTACCAGCGCTTGCTCAGGAAGTAGTCGTACTTGAGGCCGCCGCCGGCGCGGCGCTGGTTGAGCACCCAGTCGCCGGTCGCCTTGTCCTCGGCGTAGTCCCACGCGGCATCGACGCTGATGCGGTCGGTGCTCGTGCGGCGGCTGGCGTCGAACGCGGAACCGACCATGCGCCGCTGCGTGTTGCCGTCCGTCCAGCTCGCGCCGATCGTCAACTGGCCAGTCCACTTCGGCTCCTCGGCCGGCGGCGGATTGATCTTGTCGAGGCTGTCGATCGCGACCGGGTCGATGCCGGTGCCGTCGAGCTTCAGCCGGCCGCCCTCCATGCCGGCGATGCGCCGCTTGTAGAGGCTTTC
>VGXW01000644.1 GCA_016873195.1 Planctomycetota bacterium
GGGCGGTTCGCCGGACGCGTCGCAGGCGCCGTGGTTTTCTCGCGGAACCAACGGCGTGTGGCGTGGACCAGCTTCGGGCTGATGGCGGCGATGGTCTTGGTGCCGCCGTGGCGGCACGGCGACGACCTCCTGCTCAGCTACCGCCCCGTGTTCGCGTCGCCGGTGGGCCTCGGCAGGTCCTCGCTCGCGTGGGACGCTCTGCTCGAACAGGAACTCGTCGCCGCCGTCGGCATGCTGCTGCTGTTGTTCCTGCGCGAACGTGACGAACGGGGGCGCTGGACGCGCGAACGGATCGAATGGTCGTCGGCGCAGTTCGACTGATCGCGCCTCGTCGGGTGGCGCGCTCCGCCGCCGCGCCTACCCCGCCCGCGGCGTCAGCAGGTTCGCGAGCAGTCGCACCGCGCCCGGGTGCAGCTTCTTGAGTTGCCGCCACAGCGCCAGCGCGCAGTAGACGAACTCCCCCTCGCCGGTGCTGGCGTAGAGCAAGGCGCCGCGTTCCGCCGGCTGCCCCGGATCCTGCATCTCGAGCAGTTCCAGGTACTGGCTCGCGTAGACGCCGGGCAGGTAGAGCGCGCGTTCCTGCTCCCAGCCGTCCCAGTCGCTCGGCTGGATCACGTTCGGGAAGCGCAGCAGCGCGTGGTCGGGCACGAGCATGCGCACGGGCGCGTCGGCGCGCGTGACCCGCGCGCGGCCCACCTGGAACGGCGCGAACGGCGCGCCGAGGAAGCCCTCGCCGGCCGGGTGGAACTCGGAGTCCTTGTGGTAGAAGACGACGAGGCGGTGGCCCTTCTGCGCGGCGAACTCGAGCAGGCGGCGGAAGCCGGTGCGCACGGCGGGGCGGTCGCGCAGCGCGCGCACGTCGACGACGATCGTGTCGAAGGCGAGCAGGTCGCCGGCCGCGACGTCGGTGTCGCTGAGTTCGGACCACGCGAGGCCGAAGCCGCCGACGCCGAGCACGCCGGGCAGCGTGTCGTCGCGGCTGCGCAGCACGCCGACCCGCAGCGCGGCGGGGATCTTCACGTCGATCTTGTGCACGGGCAGCACGACGCGCTGGTCGTTGAGGGCGATGCGCAGCACGTCGACGCCGGCGCGCCGGTCGTCCGTGGCGCGCACCTCGAAACCGAACAGGTCGCCGCGTTGGTCGCGCAGCGCCACGGCGCGGCGGTCCTGCTGGATCGCGTAGCCGGCCGGCGTGCGCACTTCGAGATCCCCCACGACCGGGAACCTCGTGTTGCGCAGCACGCCGATGGAGAACTGCAGGGTCTGCCGCGACGAGGGCAGCAGCAGCATGCGCGGCACGACCGACAGTTCGACCGGCGCGCGCTCCTCGACCGGCACCGTGACGGTGGCGGAAAGTTCGAGGTCCCCGGCGCCGACCCGGAAGCGGATGCGCACCGGCGGCACGAACCGGTCGGCCCGGAAGCGGGCAGCCATCGGATCGCCGGAGCGCGCGGCGCGCAGCGGCATGCGCACGGTCGCCAGGGCGTTCACCGGACCGCGGTCGGGCTGCGCGAGGTCGCGGCCGTCCAGCGTCTCGAGCCCGACCTCGATGCCGTCGAGCCCTTCGGCCCGCAGGGTGGTCGCGAGGTCGTCGGGCGCGTGCAGGTGCACGGCCACCGGGAACTCCTCGCCAGCGATCGCCGCGGCGCCCGGCGGCACTTCCGTCTCGATCGACACGCCGTGCAGCTGCAGCAGCAGTCGTTCGAGCGCTTCGATGCGCCGCGCCAGCCGCGCAGCCACGTCGCCGGGCGGG
>VGXW01000645.1 GCA_016873195.1 Planctomycetota bacterium
GGGGCGGCGAGCCGGCCCAGGGCGACCTCGCGCTCCGCGTCGCTCTGCGAGCCGCGCACGAACACCTTGCAGACGAGACGTTCGCCGTCCGGATCGGCGGTGGCGTACAACGTCCGCTCCGGCGAGCAGTGCAGCAGCCGGTCAGGTCCTGCGGTGGTGGCAGTCCGGGACATCGCAGCGGGGACGCAACGGGAGCGCCGGTGCGCTCGGTGGGAAACGGCAGGGAACCCCGGAACTCGTGGTGGTGGGGTGCCCACAGGATGTTACCGCAGGAATGCAGGTTTGCGCGCTGCGTGGCCGGCGGAATTCCGACGGCCCTTCCACCGACGCTGCCGGACTGGCGATAATCCGACACATGCCCGTCAACCTGGAGATCACCGACCGCTCCGGTTCGCGCGAACAGGATGTCGACGCGGACAGCTTCTGGATCGGTGGGGCGCGTTCGGGCTGCACGGTGACGCTCGACCTGCCCGGTGTCGTCGGTCGCGTGCTCGAGGTCGCTCGGGACGAGCGGGGCCGGTTGCGCGTGCGCGCCGAGCCCGGGCTGCCGTTCCCGATCCGCTGCGCGACGGGCAACGTCGGCAGCCGGTTCGAGACCTTCCTGGACGGCGACGTGCTCAATCTGGGACCGGCCCTCGTGCGCCTGCGCTACCGCGCCGAACCGACCGGCGACGCGATCCAGGAGATCGATCCCGGTGCGCTCGCGCCGAGCCCCGGCTCGCCGGTCGGCGCCTGGTACCAGACCTTCATGGAGATGGCCGACCACCTCGAAGGGTTGAAGAGCCAGGAACGCATGGTGCCGGCCGCGATGGCGGCGATCCTGCGCGCGACGGGTGCCGACCGCGTGCACGTCGTGCTCGACCTCGACGAAGGAGCGCAGACGTTCTTCATGACGCGGCCCGAGGACCGCAAGCCGTTCCGCATCAGCCGGTCGCTCGTCGACCAGGTGCGCGAGACCGGGCGCGTCGTGCACGTGCCGGTCGCCGCGTCGGACCCGGTCGCGCGCACCTTCCACAGCGTGCGCAGCGAGGGCATCTCGGCGGCGGTCGCGCTGCCGATCCAGGCGCTCGGCAAGACGCTGGGCGTGATGTACGCGGACTGCACGCGCGACGGTGCCGTGCTGTCGGCCGAGGACCTGCAGCGCGTCGCCTTCTGCAGCCGCATCCTGGCGACCGCGCTCGGCAACCGCGTGCTCGTGCGCAGCCTGCTCGACCGCGAGGCCGGCCCGGCCCAGTCGCCGCACTGGGCGCTCGCGACGCAGAGCCCGGCCTGCGCCGAGTTCGTGCAGCGCGTGAAACTCTACGCGCCGGCCGACTACACGGTGCTGCTGCGCGGCGAGACGGGCACCGGCAAGGAGGTCGTCGCGCGCGCGCTGCACGACCTGTCGCGCCGCAGCAAGGGCCCGTTCGTGCCGGTGAACTGCGCCGCGATCCCCGAGCAGTTGATGGAGAGCATGCTGTTCGGCCACGAGAAGGGCTCGTTCACGGGCGCCAACCAGGCGCGGCGCGGCCACTTCGAGGAGGCGCACGGCGGCACGATCTTCCTCGACGAGATCGGCGACATGGCGCTCGACCTGCAGGCCAAGATCCTGCGCGTGCTGCAGGACCGGATCGTCACGCCGATCGGCAGCCGCCGCCAGGTGCGCGTCGACGTGCGCATCCTGGCCGCGACGCACCAGGACCTCGAGCGCATGGTGCGCGAAGCGCGGTTCCGCGAGGACCTCTACTACCGCCTGCGCGAGCTCGGGG
>VGXW01000646.1 GCA_016873195.1 Planctomycetota bacterium
TTCTCGTCGACTACTCGCAGAAGACCGTGCTGCACTGGCTCGGCGACCGGCCCGAGTTCCTGTGGGCCAGCGAACGCGACGGCTGGAACCACCTCTACCGCGTCGACGCGAAGACCGGTGCACAGACCCAGCTCACGCGCGGCGAATGGGTCGTGCGGCGGCTCGACCACGTCGACCTCGAGCGCGGCGAGCTGTGGTTCGCCGCGGGCGGCATCCGGCCCGGCCAGGATCCCTACCACGTGCACCTCGCGCGCGTGCGCCTGGACGGCAGCGAACTCACGGTGCTGACCGAAGGCGACGGCACGCACGAGTGGACGTTCTCCCCGGATCGCCGGCGCTTCGTCGACCGCTGGTCGCGCGTCGACCAGCCGTGGATCACCGAGCTGCGCGACGCGCGCGACGGCAAGCTGCTCGCGGAACTCGGCCGCGACGACGTGCAGGGGCTGCTCGCGGCGGGCTTCCGGCCGCCCGAGCGTTTCGTCGCGAAGGGCCGCGACGGCGCGACCGGCAAGCTGCTCGCGGAACTCGGCCGCGACGACGTGCAGGGGCTGCTCGCGGCGGGCTTCCGGCCGCCCGAGCGTTTCGTCGCGAAGGGCCGCGACGGCGCGACCGACGTCCACGGCATCCTGATCCTGCCGTCCGGCTTCGATCCGGCGCGCCGCTACCCGATCCTCGAGGCGATCTACGCGGGCCCGCACGGCCAGCACGTGCCGAAGGCCTGGGGCCTCGAGCCGCGCCAGCGCGCGCTCGCCGAACTCGGCTTCGCGGTGGTGCAGATCGACGGCATGGGCACCAACTGGCGCAGCAAGGCCTTCCACGACGTCTGCTGGCGCAACCTGAAGGACGGCGGTTTCCCGGACCGCGTTCTGTGGATCCGGGCACTCGCGGCCAGCCGCCCCGCGCTCGACGCGACGCGCGTCGGCATCTACGGCGGCAGTGCCGGCGGGCAGAACGCGCTCGCGGCGCTGCTGCACCACGGCGACGTCTACCGGGCCGCGGCGGCCGACTGCGGCTGCCACGACAACCGCATGGACAAGATCTGGTGGAACGAGGCCTGGATGGGCTGGCCGGTGGGGCCGTGGTACGCGGAGAACTCGAATGCGACGCACGCGGGCAAGTTGCAGGGGCGGTTGCTGCTGACGGTCGGCGAGCTCGACCGCAACGTGGACCCGGCGTCGACGATGCAGGTCGTCGCGGCGCTGATCGCGGCCGACAAGGACTTCGAGCTGGTCGTGGTGCCGGGCGCGGGGCACGGGGTCGGCGAGTCGCCGTACCTGGTGCGGCGGCGGCAGGACTTCTTCGTGCGGCACCTGCTCGGGGTCGAGCCGCGGCGGTGAGGGCGGTGAGGGCGGGGTGCGGGGGGTGCGCGTTCGTTCAGAACACGAACGTCGCGCCGACGGTGAGGAACGTGCCGTAGACCTCGGTCTCGCCGGGGTGGCCGAACACGATGCCGCCGATGCTGCCGTCGAGCGCGAACGACTCGTGCGGCTGGAACTGCAGGCCGAGCCGCAGCTGCGCCATCGCCTCGGTGCCGCTCCACCCGCCCGATTCGTCGAGGAACGCGCCGCCGAGGCCGGCCCCGGCGCGCAGGTAGAAACCGGGCAGGTCGTTCTGCAGCAGCGTGCGCACGTCGACGTCGAGGCCGAGCGCGTGGATGCCGAGGTGGTCGTCGTCGGAGTCGACGTCGAAGCCCTGGTAGCAGAAGCCGACGCTCTGGTCGCGGTTACCGGTGGCGGCGCGCAGGCCCC
>VGXW01000647.1 GCA_016873195.1 Planctomycetota bacterium
ATGCTCGCCGCGCTCGGCCGCCACCCCGACTTCCTGGTGATCGGCGTCGCGACGCACGGCGGCGTGCTGCCGCCGGCGATGAAGGAGCCGCTGCTCGACGCGCTGCGGCGCGGCATGTCGCTGGTCAGCGGGCTGCACGAGTTCCTCGCCGACGACCCGGCGCTGGTCGCCGCGGCGCGCACGGCCGGGGCGCAGCTGATCGACGTGCGGCGGCCACGACCCCCGCGCGAACTGCACTTCTGGACCGGCGCGATCCGCGCGGTCAAGGCCCCGCGCGTCGCCGTGCTCGGCACCGACTGCGCGCTCGGCAAGCGCACGACCTGCCACGAAGTGCAGCGCGCGTGTGCTGCCGCGCGCCTGCGCGCGGCGATCGTCTACACGGGCCAGACGGGCTGGCTGCAGGGGATCCCGCACGGCTTCGTGCTCGACAGCACGCCGAACGACTTCGTCTGCGGCGAACTCGAGCACGCGATCGTGCGGTGCGAACGCGACCTCTCGCCCGATTTGATCCTGCTCGAGGGCCAGAGCGCGCTGCGCAATCCGTCGGGCCCGTGCGGCGCCGAACTGCTGCTCGCGGGGCAGGCGCGCGGCACGATCCTGCAGCACGCGCCGGGGCGCACGTTCTACGACGGCCACGAAGCGGCCGGCTGCCGCATCCCGGAGGTGACCGAGGAGATCGCGCTGCTCGGCTACTACGGCACGCGGGTGCTGGGGCTGGCGTTGAACCACGAGGGGCTCGACGCGGCAGCGCGCGCGGCGGCGCAGCGGGAGCTCGCGGCGGCGACGGGATTGCCGGTGGTGTATCCGCTGCTCGAAGGGGCAACCGCGCTGGTGCCCGCGATCCAGACGTTCCTGGCGGCCGAACGCACGCGATGAGGCCGCGCGATGGAGATCGCCAGCATCGAACTGCTGCCCGCGAACGTGCCGCTCGCGCGGCCCTATGCGGTCGCGACCTACGCCTGCGACAGTGCGCGAATCGTGCGCGTCACGCTCGTCACCACGGCCGGGTTCACCGGTCTCGGTGCCGCCGCGCCCGAACCCGAGGTCACGGGTGAGTCGTTCGCCGACTGCCTCGAAGCGCTGCAGGCCGCGCAGTCGTGGCTGCCCGGCCTGCCGTTCGCGCACCCCGCCGACCTCGCGCCCAACCTCGCCGCGCGCCTGCCCCGCACGCCGGCCGCGCGCGCCGCCATCGACCTCGCGCTGCACGACCTGTGGGGCAGGGAGAAGGGCCGGCCGGTCGTCGACCTGCTCGGGGCCGTGCACCGCGAACTGCCGACCGCGGTCACGATCGGTCTCGGCGACGTCGCCGCGACGCTGGCTCTGGCCCGCGAGTACCTCGCGCGCGGTTTCCGCGTGCTCAAGGTCAAGGTCGGCGCCGACCTCGAGCTCGACGTGGAACGGCTCGCGCGGCTGCGCGAACTCGCGGGCCAGGCGCTGCCGCTGCTCGCCGACGCCAACACGGGCTATTCGTTCGCGCAGTTGCAGACGTTCCTGGACCGCACGCGCGCACTGGACCTCGCCCTCGTCGAGCAGCCGCTGCCGCGCGGCGCGGCCGCCGCGCAGGCGGACCTGCTCGGCCCCGACGTGGCCCGCCTCGCCGCCGACGAGAGCCTGCTCGGCGAAGACGATGCCGCGGTGCTGGCGGGGCCGCCGCGCGCGTTCGGGGTCTGGAACATCAAGCTCATGAAGTGCGGCGGCATCACGCCGGCCCTGGCGATCGCGGCCCGCGCCGAGGCCGCCGGCAT
>VGXW01000648.1 GCA_016873195.1 Planctomycetota bacterium
AACCCAGCTCGAGCAGCGCCTCGAAGGACTTGTCGACGACCTCGCGTCGCTCGGCGCGCCGGCTCGCGACGGGCACCTGCAGGTCATCGGCACCTTCCTCGAACAGACCATCTCGTGGGAACGCGACCTCGAGCGCGGGCGCAGCCACTGCGACTGGTTCCTGCACCGTATCGGCAGGCCCCTGCGCGAACGCCTGCCCGAGCCGCTGCGGCACGAGGTGGACTGGTTCCTGTTCCTGCTGCACCTGCGCGCGCTCAGCGTCGCGAACCACCAGGGCAACCTCGGCGCGGCGCGGCGGAACTGCGAGGGGCTGCGCGCGCTGCAGCAGGGTCTCGTGCAGCGCTGGGAACGCGTGGACCTCTACCTGCTGGCGCAGATCCACATGGCGGTCCACCTCACCGACGCGCGCGAGTGGACCGAGGCGATGGCGATCGCTGAAGGCGTCGCCACCTTCCAGGGGCGCCTGGCCAAGTTCTTCCGCGGCGCGATGCCCGAGGCCCTGCCGGCAGCCGTGCACTCCCAGCGCAGCGGCGAGGCGCTCGGCACGATGATGCAGGCCGTCATGTTGGCCGCCCACAGCGGCGCTGCGGACTTCGACGACGCGAGGGCGTTGCACGAATGGGCGATCGCGCAGTTCGAGACCGACGACGACCGCCGTCGCCAGTACCAGTATCGCTGCCAGATCGAGACGCTCGCCGGACGCTTCGCGGAAGCACGGTCGTGGCTGGCGAAAGCCCTGGACTTGCCGGAGTGCGAGCACCGTCACCTCGTCGCCGCCGTGGCTGCGGCCCCGGCCGGCTCGACCGCGCGCGCCTTCCTGCTGCTTCACTGGCTGCGGCTCGGGGCGATGGTGAACCTCGTCGAACCTGGAGGAGCCGAAGCAGTGGCTTTCCTCGCGGCCTTCTCGGGCTCGGGCCTCGCGGCGGACCCATGGTGCCGCGGCGAGAAGGGGGACCACCCGGCGCCGTCGATCCTGCGTTCGCTCGGTGAGATCCAGCTGGCGGCGGGCGCACTGGACGAGGCCAGGGCGACGCTCGGGCGGCTGCGCAAGCTCGTGTGGCCGTTCCGCGACGAATGCGTGCTGCTCGGCCTGCCGTTGCTCGGGCTGCTGGCGAACACCTTCGTGCGCGCGGTGCAGCAGGGACCCGGACAGGCTCGCAGCCTGCTCGACAGCGGTGACCAGGCAACACCCGGGCTTGCCAGGGTTGTCGACAGCCTCCACTCGCTGCTCCAGGAGTTCCCGCGTTGGCGGGAGGTACTCGACGCCTGGCGCCGGACGTGCGCGACGCTGCGCACCTCGATCGGGGCGGAGGAGCCACGGCAGGAACTGCAGGAACTGGCGCGGCAGATCGTGTTCTGACCCGCACGGAGGCGGGCAATGCCCAGACGGCCGCGGACAGAGCGGCCGATCGTCCGTCAGCTTGCAGCAGCATGGAACGTTCCATCCCCGAGGCCCTGCGCCGCGTCTACCAACGTCTGCTCCAGCGCGACGCGGCCGGCATGGTCGCGGAACGCGTTTCGGCTGCGTCGATCTTCGCAGGGCTGGAGTGGCTGAGCCGTGGGCCGATCCGGCGCCTGCCGGCGCTGCCGCACGCTGCGCCCGTGTTCGCCCAACTGCTCGACGAGGTGTGCAGCCAGCGGTCGGACGACTGTCCGCATCGTCCGACGACGCGTGGCGACCTCCAGTTCGGCATCGGCCTGATCGCCGGCTGCCACCTGCGCGACGCTGCGGAACGGGATCAAAA
>VGXW01000649.1 GCA_016873195.1 Planctomycetota bacterium
GGGCGCCCAGCAGCGTGACCACCGGTGCGGCGCCGCCGACGAGCAGTTCGCCGTAGGGCGGGAACGAGAGGCTCTGCGTCGACAGCGAGCCGAACAGCACGAACGACCCGCCCGCGGGGCCGAAGTCGTCGACGAACACCGTGCCGCCGACCGAAGTGCACGGGCTGCTCGCCACGGCGGGGCCGCACAGCACGGTCGTCAGGTACGCGTTCGACCAGCCGGCACCCGGCGTGCCACAGCCGACGACGACGCGGCCGTTGCTGGTCATCGACGGCCACGCGTCGATCGAACCGTAGTTGCCGCCGGCACCCGTCGGCCCGCCCTGCCGCGCGATCGCGGTCGTCGAGCCGTCGGCGGCGCAGACGACGATGCGGCCCTGGTTGCCGGCGCTGCTGAGATCGCACCACAGCACGAGGTCGCCCGCGTCGCTGAGCGGCGTCATCGGACAGCGCGAGAACGCGAGGCCCATGCACTGCCCGCCGTCGACCGGGTCGTAGAACGACAGCGCGTTGCGGAAGCTGCCGGGGCGGCCGACGAACCAACCCGAGGTCGGCTGGCCGGTGCGCTGGTAGTCCGCGAACACCGCGATCTCGCCGGTGCCGTTCAGCGCCGCGGCCTGGAAGTCGGCGAAGGTGCCGCCGTTCGGGGTCGCCATGCCGCTGGTCAGGTACCAGCTCGTGCTGCCGCCGTCGCGCACGGCGATGCCGCGACCGCTGCCGGTGATGATGCGGAAGGCGATCTGCCCGCAGGCGTTGATCGACGGCACCGGGCCCGCGAACACCGTCGTGCCGTCGACGAACCCGAAGCTCTCGGTGCCGAGCATCGTCACGGTGGCGCCGCCGGGCGCGGGATCGCCCGTGCCGAGGAAACTCGTCAGGGCGCCGTTCCGCCACTGCAACAGGTCGGCGACGTACTGCGGACTGCCGGTGCTCTGCGCGAGGAACACCACCTGCCGGTCGGTGCCGAGCGCGCCGGGACCGAGCGCGGTGATCACGCCGCCGCGCGGCGACGGATCGCCGACCGCGGCGACCGCGACGATCGTCTGGCTGGCGGCCAGGTAGAGGAACAGGCCACGGCTCCGGGTGCCGTTGACCAGGTCGGCGAGGAACAGCACGTCGCCGTCGTCGTCGATCGGCGGCGCGAACACGGTGCCGCCGAAGAAGCCCGCGAAGGTGCCGCCGAGCGGCGACGGGTCGCCGCAGGTGCCGTGCTGCCCCGAGCCGCCGCCCTGGCCGCAGCCCATGGCGATCGCGCGCACGGTGCTGCCGTCGGCGACGAACACGCCCTGGTTGCGCTGGCCCGCGGCGTTGGCGACGAAGGCGATCTGGCCGCGGCGGTTCACGCAGGCCGGGTTCATGAACGCGAGCGTCTGCAGGCTCGATCCCGCGGCGTTGGCGATCGGCTGGCCGTAGCGCGCGGTGAGCAGCGTGCCGCACGGCTGCGCGGTGACGGCGTTCAGCGCCGCGATCGGCGCGCCGGGGCCGCGGGGTTCGACGACGCCGTCGCGCACGCGCACGAAGGTCTGGGCGGCGAGCGCGGGCAGCAGGACGAGCGGCAGCAGGAGGGACGCGAGGTTCGGAACCATGGCGACCCTACTCTACGCGCGGCGGCAGCTCGGCTGGGCGGTGCAAGGCCCGCCTGGGCCGCAGTGCGCAAGTCCGGCGCGCTGCCTGCTGCCGTCACCGCCGCTTCGGCTTCGGCTGCTTCGGCGGCGCCACCTTGCGCGTCACCGAGTAGGCGACGA
>VGXW01000650.1 GCA_016873195.1 Planctomycetota bacterium
GACGCTGGCGCGCATCCTCGACGTGCCGTTCGCGATCGCCGACGCGACGACGCTGACCGAGGCCGGCTACGTCGGCGAGGACGTCGAGAACATCCTGCTGCGCCTGCTGCAGAACGCCAACTTCGACGTCGAGCGCGCCCAGCAGGGCATCGTCTACATCGACGAGATCGACAAGATCGGCCGCACGACGAACAACGTCTCGATCACGCGCGACGTCAGCGGCGAGGGCGTGCAGCAGGCGCTGCTGAAGATCCTCGAGGGCACCGTCGCCAACGTGCCGCCGCAGGGCGGGCGCAAGCACCCCGAGCAGAGCTACATCCAGGTGAACACCGAGCACATCCTGTTCATCTGCGGCGGCACCTTCAACGGCATCGAACACTTCATCGCGCGGCGCATGGGCCAGAAGGTGATCGGCTTCGCGCCGAGCACCGGCGCGGACCTGCCCGACCTCGACCTGGTCACCAACCAGCGCGAGCGCGACAAGCTGATCCCGTTCCTCGACCAGAAGGACCTGATCGACTTCGGCATGATCCCCGAGTTCGTCGGCCGCCTGCCGGTGACCGTGCCGATGCGTTCGCTGACGCGCGCGGAGATCCTCGGCGTGATGACCGAGCCGAAGAACGCGCTCGTCAAGCAGTACAAGGCGATGTTCGAGATGGACGGCTGCCAGCTCGAGTTCACCGACCAGGCGCTCGGCGCGCTCGCCGACCAGGCGATGTCGCGCGAGACCGGCGTGCGGTCGCTGCGCACGATGTTCGAGCAGCTGGTGCTGGACCTGCGCTTCTGCATCGGCGCGCGCAAGGGCGAGCGCATCGTGATCACCGACGCGTTCGTGCACGAGCGCCTCGCCGCCGGCGGCGGTGACGAGACCGGCGAGCGCCGCCAGCGCGATTCCGCGTGACCGCGCGGCCGGCCCCGTCCGCCGCGGCGCGCAGCCTCGCCGACCTCGGCGGCGGCGAACTCGCGGCGCTGGTCGCCGACCTCGGCGGCCGGCCGTTCCAGGCGCGCCAGGTGGCGCACTGGCTGTGGAAGCACGGCGCCTCTACCTACGCTGAACTGCACAACGTGCCGGCGCGCCTGCGCGAGCTGCTGGCCGCCCGGCTGCCGCTGCGCGGCACGGCGGTGCTCGGCGCCGACCGCGCCGCGGACGGCACCGAGAAGCTGCTGCTCGGGCTCGTCGACGGCGAGACCGTCGAGTGCGTGGTGATCCCGGACGGCGCGCGCACCACCCTGTGCATCTCGACCCAGGTCGGCTGCCCCGTCGGTTGCCTGTTCTGCGCCTCGGGCATGGCCGGCGTGCGCCGCAACCTGTCGTGCGGCGAGATCGCCGAGCAGGTGCTGCACGCGCGCGCCCGGCTGCAGCCCGGCCAGGACCTCACGAACCTCGTCGTGATGGGCATGGGCGAACCGCTGCTGAATCTCGACGCGCTGCTGCCCGCGCTGCAGCGCATCCAGGATCCGGCCGGCATCGGCATGGGCGCGCGCCGCATCACGGTCAGCACGTCGGGCTACCCGCGGCAGATGGCGCGTTTCTCCGCCGCCGAACCGTCCTGCAACCTCGCGGTGTCGCTGCACGCCGCGGACGATCCGCTGCGCCGGCGGCTCGTGCCGAACGCCGTGGCGCCCGTGCGCGAGATCGTCGCGGCGGCGCACCGCCACTTCGGCCAGCAGGGCCGCGAGGTCACCTACGAGGTCGTGCTGCTGGAAGGGGTCAACGACCGGCCGGTGGACGCGGCGGCGCTG
>VGXW01000651.1 GCA_016873195.1 Planctomycetota bacterium
CTCGCCCGCAGCGGCGCAGTCGACCGCGCTGCGCGAGGGCCAGACCCAGGAAGATGCCCGGCGCGTGGACCTTCCGCCGCGCGATGGACAAGGTCATCGCCGCCCTGGAACAGCCGGCCGCGCGCTGACGTGCCCGGTGGTGGGGTGGGGGGGCTGCCCACGACCTGCAGCAACCTGCTAGCTTTCCCGCCCCGGAGACGGCCACCCGTCCTGCGGAGCCGCTTTCCGTCTCCCGTCGCAGCGGCTCCGCCTCTTCTTCCTTCTCCACCATGTTGCTGTTCACCACCCTGCGCCGCGCGCTCGCCGCGGCATTGTTCACCGGTCTCGCCTCCGCCCAGGTCACCTACTACTCCGCTTCGCTCGACGGCGCCCAGGAAGTGCCGCCGAACGCCGCCAACGGCGGCGGCTACGGCATCGTGCGGCTCGAGGAGCCGGCCAACACGGTGCGCATCTTCGTGCACTACCACGGGCTCACGGGCGCCCCGGCCGCCGCGCACCTGCACCTCGGTGCCGTCGGCGCGAACGGTGGCGTGGTGCTCGGCCTCGCCGGTGGCCCGAACAGCACCTACACCGGTGCTGGCGTGCTGGCGGCCGCACAGGTCGCCGCACTGAAGACCGCGGGCACCTACCTGAACGTGCACACCGCGGCGTTCCCCGGCGGCGAGATCCGCGGCCAGGTCGTCACCGCGGCGAGCACGCGGTTCACCGCCGTGCTCGACGGGGCGCAGGAGGTGCCGCCGAACGCCAGCGCGGCGAGCGGCACGGCGGTCGGCTTCCTGCACGAGCCCGACAACCGCATCGTCTACTCGATCGAGTCGACCGGCCTCGTGAACGTCACCGCGGCGCACGTGCACTCGGGAGTCACCGGCGTGAACGGCCCCGTGGTGTTCGCGCTCAACGGTGCGGCGGGCAGCTACTGCGGCGTGTCGGGTCGCCTGTCGTCCGCGCAGGTCGCGGCGCTGCTGGCCGGCGGCATGTACGTGAACATCCACACGGCGGCGTTCCCGGGCGGCGAGATCCGCGGCCAGCTGCAGAAGGACCTCGGCACGCACTTCGTGGCCGCCCTCGACGGCGCGCAGGAGGTGCCGCCGGTCGCGACGCCCGCGTTGGGTTCGGCATCGCTCGTGATCGGCCCCACGGGCGCGGCCTCGATCCTCGTCTCCTACGGCGGCCTGGTCGGCGCGCCGACGGCGTCGCACGTCCACAACGCGCCGGTCGGGGCGAACGGGCCCGTGGCCGTGACGCTCGCCGCGGCCGGCCCCGGCCAGTTCGCCGCGACCTTCACGCCGACGGCGGCCCAGCTGACGCAACTGCGCGGCGGCACGTGGTACGTGAACGTCCACACGGCGGCGTTCCCCGGCGGCGAGATCCGCGGCCAGCTGCGACCCGCGGTGTTGCCGACGACGTTCGGCCCGACGTGTCCCGGCAGCAGCGGCGTGCGGCCCGAGATCGGTGCGATGGGTTTCGCCGGGCTCGGCACACAGGTCGGCATCGACGTCTACGGCGGCCTGCCCGGCACGGCGGCGTTCCTGCTGTTCGGCCTCGACCGCGACCAGACCGCGGCCGCGGTGCCGTTGCCGGTCTCGTTCCCGGCGGTGGGCCTCAACGCGCCGTGCTTCTTCCTGCTCGACCCGATCGCGACGTGGCTCGGCTTCTGCGATCCGCGCGGCTGCGCGAAGCTGCCGTGGAACCTGCCGTTCAGCCCCGGGCTGCGCGGCACGACCGTCTACGGGG
>VGXW01000652.1 GCA_016873195.1 Planctomycetota bacterium
AACGGCATCACGCGCTTCCACGACGTGCGCGGCGACGACGGCGGCATCTGCCACCAGATCCTGCCCGAGAACGGCTACGTGCGTCCCGGCGCGGTCGTCGTCGGCACCGACTCGCACACGACGAGCCACGGCGCCCTGAACGCGTTCGCGTTCGGCATCGGCGCCACCGAGATGGCGAGCGTGTGGGCGCTCGGCGTGGCCCTCAACGTCGAGGTGCCCGCGACGATCCAGGTCGTCGTCGACGGCGCGTTCGCGCCGCACGTCGGCCCGAAGGACCTGATCCTGCACCTGGTCGGGCTGTTGACCGCCGAGGGCGCCAACTTCCGCGCGCTCGAGTTCCACGGCGACACGATCCGCAGGATGTCGACGTCGGGCCGGCTCGTGGTCTGCAACATGTCGGTCGAGGCCGGCGCCACCGCGGGCGTCGTGCCCGGCGACCAGGAGACGCTGCGCTACCTGAAGCAGGAGGCGCACGTGACCGACCCGGTCGCGCTCGTCACGCCCGATCCGGACGCCGTCTACGAGCGCGTGATCCGCGTCGACGCCGGCAAGCTCGCGCCGCAGATCGCCTGCCCGCACACCGTCGACAACGTCAAGCCGGTCGACGCGGTGCTCGGCAAGCCCGTGCACCAGATCGTCATCGGCTCGTGCACCAACGGCCGCCTCGACGACATCGCCGAGGCCACCGCGATCCTGCGCGGCAAGAAGGTCGCGCGCAGCACGCGCATGCTGGTGTTCCCCGCCTCGACGACATCGCCGAGGCCACCGCGATCCTGCGCGGCAAGAAGGTCGCGCGCAGCACGCGCATGCTGGTCTTCCCGGCCTCGGGACGCATCTTCCAGCAGGCCCTCGAACACGGCTACGTCACCGACCTCGTCAAGGCCGGCGCCGTCGTCATGAACGCCGGGTGCGGCCCGTGCCTCGGCGTGCACGAGGGCGCGCTCGGCGACGGCGAGACCGCGTTGTCGACCACCAACCGCAACTTCAAGGGCCGGATGGGCAACCCCAACTCCGAGGTCTACCTGTGCTCGCCGGCCGTCGCGGCGGCCTCGGCGGTCACCGGCGTCATCACCGATCCACGCAAGGGAGTCTGACCATGGCCAAGGTCGTGCTGCAACTCGGCGACGACGTGTCGACCGACGTGATCTACCCCGGCCGCTACATGGCCACGGTGCTGCCGGCGGAGACGCCGCAGTTCGCGTTCGCGGACCTCGCGGAGTTCAACGGCAAGCTCAAGCAGAAGCAGGTGCCGCCCGGCAGCGTGATCGTCGCCGGCAAGAACTTCGGCTGCGGCAGTTCGCGCGAGCAGGCCTGCTCGTGCCTGAAGGGTTACGACCTCGTCGTCGTGGCCAAGGGCTTCGCGCGCATCTTCCTGCAGAACTCGATCAACCTCGGACTCCGGCTCGTCACCGCGCCCGACTTCGAGGCCGCGCCCGGCGACGAGGTCGAGCTGCAGGGCGAGCGTGTCGTGAACAGGACCAGCGGCAGGAGCTGTGCTGCGGTGCCGCTGCCGAAGGCGCGCCAGGCCATCGTCGACGCCGGCGGGCTGATCGCCTACACGAAGAAGCGCGTGATCGAGCAGGCGAAGACCGGGCGCTGAGTCGCCGCACGCCGCGATCCGGATCGCCGCCTGCCATGGGCAGGTCGCAGCCCGCGTGTCCGCTGGCGGCTCGCGGCGCTGCGCGGCGGCCTCAAACCGCCTCCGCACCAGAGCCGATCAACGCGGG
>VGXW01000653.1 GCA_016873195.1 Planctomycetota bacterium
TTTTTGGTCCAGCCCGTCGTATCGGTGGGCTCGCGGCCCGCCGGGCGCACCGCGGTGATCGCGGCTGCCGCCGGCGCGGCGGTAGGGGACTCCGGTGCGGGGGCCTGCGCTGGGTTCGGGTCGGGGCCGGCCGGCGGCAGTTCGACGTCGGGCCCGCCGCCGCCGAGCAGCACGAAGCCGAGCCCCAGGGCGAGGCCCAGGGCGCCGCAGAGGACCAGCCGTTCACGGGAGTGCATGCAGTCAGCCGAATAGTAGCCCACGGCCCGCCGGCAACACGCCAAAGGTCAGCGCGCGCCCGCGGTGACGAGCCACGGCACCGCCGCCAGCAGCTCGTCGACGGTGCGGCGGTTCGCCGCGGCGGCCCGTTCGTGGCGCGCCGAAGGCTCGGCACCGTCGAGCCAATCCGCCGGCAGCGCAGGGCCGCCGCGCAGGGCCCAGCGCTCGCGCCAGCCGGCCGGCACCTGCGCGGGCAGCGGCCGGCCGGCCATCGTCGCCCACAGCATCGCCCAGGCGCGCGGGATCACGCGCAGAGGCTGGTAGCCGCCGCCGCCGGTCGCGACCCAGCGACCGCCGCAGTGGGCGAGCGCGAGGTCGCGCACGAATCCGGCCGCGAACTGCGCGGCGCGCGTCGTGCACTCGAGCGTCGCGAGCGGGTCCTCGCGGTGCGTGTCGCAGCCGTGCTGGCTCACGATCAGGTCGGGCCGGAAGCCGCGCACCGCCGGTTCGAGCACCCGCGCGACGCACTCGGTCCACGATCCGTCGGCGGTGCCCGGGCACAGCGGCACGTTCAGCGCGTTGCCGCGGCCCACGCCCTCGCCGACGTCGGTCACGCGGCCGGTGCCCGGGAAGCGCACTTCGGGCGTTTCGTGGAACGACAGGGTCAACACGGTCGGGTCGGCGCGGAACGTCCACTCGACGCCGTCGCCGTGGTGCACGTCGAAGTCGACGTAGAGCACGCGCGGCACGCCCGCCGCGCGCGCGGCCCGGATGCCGACCGCGACGTCGTTGTAGAGGCAGAAGCCCGCGGCCCCGTGCGGCATCGCGTGGTGCAGGCCGCCGGCCGGGTTGAACGCCATCGTGCCGGCGCCGCCGAGCACCGCCTCGACGCAGCCGAGCGTCGCGCCGACCGCGGCGGCCGCGGCCGCGTGCTGGCCGGGCGCGATCGGGTTGTCCGCCGAACCGAGGCCCCAGCGGCACGCGGCAGCCAGCGCGGCCGGCCCCGGGTCCCGGACCGAAGTCGCGCGCAGGCAGGCGACGTAGTCGGGATCGTGCACGGCCGCGAGTTGTGCGTCCGTGGCGGGCTGCGTCTCGAGCAGGTCGCCGTCGCGCAGCAGGCCGGCGCTGGCCAGCAGGTCGAACAGCGGCAGCAGGCGATCGCGCGCGAACGGATGGCCCTCGCCCAGGTCGTAGGCGGGCAGGGCGCGGGCGTCGACGAGGCGGGCCATGCGGGCAGTGTCGCCGCGGCCCGGCGCGGGGCAATGGCCGGGCGGGGGCCGCCTGGGTCAGCGGCCGAACCGCGCGCGCGCCGCGTCGACCAGCTCCGCGACCGGCCGCGTTCCGTCGAGCACCAGCGCGTCCCGCGGCGGCTCCAGCGCGGCGAACTGGCTGTCGAGCAGGGCCGGCGGGAAGAAGTGTCCCGGCCGGTCCAGCAGCCGGGCCGCGGCGGTCGCGCGGTCGATCGCGAGGTGCACGAAGACGAGCCGCCCC
>VGXW01000654.1 GCA_016873195.1 Planctomycetota bacterium
TTTTCGACGCGGTAGGCGGGGCTGCCGAGCGCGTGCATCGCCCGGCCGAGTTCGAGCACGAACAACTGCGCGGTCACGGCGGGAATCTTCGCGGCGGCGGGGCGCGTTGGCCAGCGCGCGGGCGTGCAGTCCGACAGCGACCGGATCGCTCAGGTGGCTGCCCGCGCCACGTACCAACGCCGGCGCGGATCGCGGCGATTCGAACCGACCACGACCACGAGTCCGCGGTCGGCCATCGTCGCCAGGCGGTATTGCGTGGCGCGCGGCGACTGGAAGCGCCTCACCGCCGCGCCGGCGCCACCTCGGTCGCCACGGCGCGCACCTGCGGATCGGTCTCCTTGGCGAGCACCTGCGCGGCGGTCGCGCGCAGCCGTTCGGCGTCCCCGGCCCGCACCAGCGCGCGCAGCGGCGCCGAGCGCGGCGCGGCCGGCGCTCACGGCACGATCAGCACGTCGACCGGGTTCGTCGCGATGTCGAACGGGTTCAGCGACAGACCGGCGACGGTGACCACGAGCCCCGTGATCGACGGCGTGCCCGGCGGCACGCTCATCGCCGCGGTCGCCCGGCCGCTGCCGTCGAGCGTGCCGAGGAAACCCGCGAACGAGGGCGTGTTGAGCCAGTAGAGGAACACGCTCACCGAGACGCCGTCGATGTTGAGCGGCAGCGTGAAGGTGCCGTAGTTCTGGCCCGGCGACGAGCCCGAGATGCCAGGCAGCAGCAGGTAGGGGCTGCCGGCGTAGCCGGGGCCGAGGTCGACCCCGAGCCCCACGGCGCCGGGGACCGCCTGGCGCAGGAAGGTGCGATCGGCGATCAGGGCCCGCGCCGGCGGCGCCGACGGCTCGGTGAGCCCGACGTCGTCGATGTTCCAGCCGCCGTAGACCAGGCCGCCGTCGGTCTGCAGGCTGAACTCGATCCGCACCGACGGGTTGTTGTCGGCGATGGCCGAGATGTCGAGGTCCATCGCCGTCCACGCGGTATCGAGCAGATCCTGGTTGCTCGGGTTGATCCAGACCTGCTGGCCGTTGACGCGGATGCGCGCCTGGTCATAGATGCCCTGCTCGACGGTGAGCCAGCGTTGCAGCCGCAGATGCACGCCGCTCCGGCCCGTGCAGTCGACGATCGGCGAGCGCAGCCAGTTGTTGACGTTGTTCTGGTAGGCGCCGTTGAAGCCCGTGCCGCCGAGGTCGTTGCCCCACACCGCGATGCCCGAGTACGCCGCCGACGGGTCGCCGGCCTGGCCGCGCGGCGTGCCCTGCTGCCAGTCGTCCTGGGTCGCGATCATGCCGTGCGTCCAGCCGTTGCTGCCCGACTCGAAGTCGTCGAACCAGAACGTGGCCGGCGAGCCGACCGCGAACGACAGTTCGCCGCCGGCCGGCCCGGGCTCGGGGAAGCGGCCGACGCGGCCCTGCGCGTCGGTGGCCTCGATGCGGTAGCGCACCACGGTGCCGACCGGCTGGCCGGGGAGATCCGCGATCCACCCGGCGGCAACGCCGCTCGGCACCATCGGGATCGTGAACGGCCCGTTCGCGTCGCTGCCGACCACCTGCACCGCCGCGATCGTCGATCCGACGCGCGAGGTCACCGTCGCGCGCACCCGGAACGGGCCGAACGGATCGGCCGAGTTGCCGAGCGGGCTGTGCAGGATGTCGAACGAAGCCGGCACCGCGAGTTCGGCCACCGCCGCGAGGCAGAGCCGCGCGCTCACA
>VGXW01000655.1 GCA_016873195.1 Planctomycetota bacterium
CCAGCTCGCCGCCGAGGTGCGGCGCGGCCGCGCGCGCTGCCGCGGCATCTCGAGCCACCATCCCGACGTGCTGCTGCGCGCGATCGACGGCGGCGGCTGCGACGTCGTGATGTTCCCGCTCGGGCCGTTCGTCGATCGCCGCTACGAGACCGAGGTGCTGCCGCGCGCGCGGGCGCGCGGCGTCGGCACCGTCTGCTTCAAGACGTTCGGCGCCGGCAAGCTGCTCGGCGACACCGAGGGCTACCAGCGGCCGCTCGCGGTGCGGCCGCGCGGCAAGCAGAGTTCGGGCGGCGCCGCACCCGGCACGGCGCGGCTGCCGCGGCTGTCGGTCGAGGAGTGCGTGCGCTACACGCTGACGCTCGATCCCGACGTGGCGCTGGGGGGGCTGTCGTTCCCGAACGAACAGGACGAGGCCTGGGCCGCCGCGCGCGCCTTCGTGCCCTGCACGGCGGGCGAACTCGACACGATCCGCGCCCGCGCCGCCGCCGCGATCGCGGGCAAGGGCGACGTGTGGTGGAACCCGCCGGCCTGACGGCTGGCCAGCGCCCGCCTGTCGTGCGCACAGGCCGAAGCCGCGACGCAGAGCCCCCTGCCGCACGAGCGCGTGGTCTCGTCCGTTGCCGGTGGCCGCCGTGCGGCGGTGTTGCCTCAGCCGTCGCCGCCGAGCCGCTCCTTCGGCGGCTCCTCGCGCAGCTTGCTGCGCAGGAACTCGCGGTTCATCTCCGCGATCACGCGGACCGGGATCTCCTTCGGGCAGGCCGCCTCGCACTCGTACTGGTTCGTGCAGTTGCCGAAGCCCTCCTTGTCCATCGCCGCGACGAGGTTCCGCGCGCGGCGATCGCGCTCGACGCGGCCCTGCGGCAGGTAGAGGAAGTGCGACACCTTGGCGCCGACGAACAGCATCGCCGAGGCGTTCTTGCACGCCGCGACGCAGGCGCCGCAGCCGATGCACGCCGCCGCGTCGAGCGCCTTCTCGGCATCGTCCTTGGGGATCGGCAGCGCGTTGCCGTCCTGCGGTGCACCCGTGTTGACCGCCACGAACGCGCCGGCCTGCACGATGCGGTCGAAG
Source organism: Planctomycetota bacterium (assembly GCA_016873195.1). GTDB lineage: Bacteria > Planctomycetota > UBA1135 > UBA1135 > UBA2386 > VGXW01. Next base: position 1,070 of record VGXW01000655.1, read on the forward strand.
GCGGCGCGATCGACGATCAGGTCCTTCAGCACCGGGAACGCCGCCGATCGCCACGGCTCGATCGTGATCTCGGCGCCGTCCGGGAAACTGCGCATGTGCAGCTGGCAGGTCGTCGTGCCGCGCTCGGGGCCGTGCGGCGCGCCGTCGATCGCCACGGCTCGATCGTGATCTCGGCGCCGTCCGGGAAACTGCGCATGTGCAGCTGGCAGGTCGTCGTGCCGCGCTCGGGGCCGTGCGGCGCGCCGTCGATCACGAGCCCGCAGGCGCCGCAGATGCCCTCGCGGCAGTCGTGGTCGAAGGCGACCGGCTCCTTGCCGTCCTTCTGCAGCTTCTCGTTGAGCACGTCGAGCATCTCGAGGAACGACATGTCGGGGGACACGTGGTCGAGTTCGTAGCGCTCCATGCGGCCGTCCTGCTGCGGATCGGCCACGGTGCTCGGCTTCGACTGCCGCCAGATGTGCAGGACGATCTTCATCACTTGTAGCTCCGCACGGCCAGGTGCACGTTCTCGAAGGTCAGCGGCTCGACGTTGCGGACCGGTGCCTGGTTCGGTCCCTTGTATTCCCACACGGCGGCGTGGCAGAACTTCTCGTCGTCGCGCCGGGCCTCGCCACCGTCCTGCCACTCCTAGGCC
>VGXW01000656.1 GCA_016873195.1 Planctomycetota bacterium
GGGGGGCGCGCCCGCGGGCCAGGTGCACGAAAGAGGGCAGCGGGGCGTTGCCCGGCGTCGGGCCTTGCGGAACCATGGGGCGGCGCGATGTGGAAGCTGCACCGATACTACCTGAGGGAACTCGGGGTCAACGCCGGGATCACCTTCGTGGTGATGTTCGCGGTGGTGCTCGTCTCGCTGGTCGCGCGCGGCATCCAGAAGTCGCAGGGTGGCGGCCCGCTCGACGCGGCGATGATCACGCTGCTGTTCGCGCTCGATTCGTTCCCGCACCTCGTCACGATCGCGTTCCTGATCGCGACGGTGATCACGTACACGCGCGCGGCGCAGGACCGCGAGCTGATCGCGGTGCGCGCGGCCGGCATCAGCCCGCGCGTGCCGATGACCGCGGCGGTGCTGGTCGGCATCCTGCTCGCCGCGCTGGCGTCGTTCGTGAACCACTACGTGCTGCCCGAGGTGCACTTCCGCAAGTACCGCGTGATCGCGGAGGTCGTGCAGAAGGTGATCACGAACCTGAAGCTCGACAGCGACCGCATCCCGATCCCCGGCACGGATTCCGTGCTGACCTACCGCGCGGGCGGACAGCACGAACTGCGCGACTGCACGGTCTACTGCCCGCCGGGCAGGTCGCTCGACAAGGGCCTGTCGCCGATCGTGCTGGTCGACCGCGTGTCGATCCCCCCGTTGGACGAGCACAGCCTGTACATCACGGTGCTGCTCGAGGGCATCCACGACCCGATCCGCGGCACGACCCTCGGCAAGTTCGACATCGTCGTCGACGTCTACGGCATCGCCGACCGCGACCGCCGCGAGGACCGCGACGAGGACGTGCGGACCGACCAGTTGCTGGCCGAGGTGCTGCGCGGCGTGCACCCGCGCACCTACGAGGCGGTCTACACGCTGTTCCGCCGCTGCTGCTTCTCGCTGCTGCCGGCGCTGCTCGCGCCGATCGGCTTCTGCATCGCCGAGCTTGCCCGCGAACGGGGCCGCGTGGTCGCGCTGCTGCTGTCGCTGCTGCCGCTCGCCGTCTTCTACTTCGGCGAGGCCCTGTCCGCGCGTCTGCTGCGCGCGACGAACGAGCCCTGGGTCGCGTGGCTGCCGGTCGCGCTGCTCGTGCTGTTCGGCCTGCCGCTGTGCTGGAGGCAGCTGCGGCGATGAGCCGGCTCGACCGCTACGTGGGCCGCATCGTCGCCGGCGCGTTCGGCGCGGGCTTGCTGTTCTTCCTGTTCCTGACGATCGTGATGGACCTGCTGGGCAACATCGGCCGCTACGTGAACCACGGTGCGAAGCACGGGCTCTCGGCCCTCGATCTCGCGGCCTACCTCGCGGCCTACTACTGCCAGCTGTTGCCGGTGCTGTTCACGACGATCACGCCGTTCGTGACCGTGATCGCGTGCATGTTCGCGGTCGCGCGGCTGCAGGGCGCGAACGAGGTCGTGCCGATGCTGTTCACGGGCCGCAGCACGCAGCGCGTCCTGCGGCCGATGCTGCTGTGCGGGGCGCTCGCGGGGCTCGGCATGGCGGCGTGCTGGCAGTGGATGGTGCCGCACGTCGGGGCTTCGCTCGCCGAGGCGGAGGACTTCCTGAACCAGGGGCGCAGGACGCACAAGAGCCTGATCTACGAGCTCCGCGAGCCGCTGCGCTGGCAGTTCTACGCGCGCGAGTACGTGCCCGGGGAACAACGCCTGGACGGCGTGTGCCCC
>VGXW01000657.1 GCA_016873195.1 Planctomycetota bacterium
CCCCGAGGAGGCGGTCGACCGCGCGCGCGCGCAGGGCCACCGGGTCAGCTCGCTGCACCTGCGCTGCCTGTCGCCGATGGAGCCGGGGCTGCAGGAGATCTTCGCGCGCTTCGCCAAGGTGATGACGGTCGAGATCAACTACAGCGACGCGCCCGACGCGCCGCACGTGACCAGGGAGAACCGTCGCCTCGCGCAGCTCGCGCAGCTGCTGCGGCTGCACACGCTGATGGAGATCGACTGCTGGTCGAACGTGGCCGGCCAGCCGATCCAGCCCGGGGCGATCCACGCGGAACTCGTGCGCCGGCTCGGCGCCCGCCGCGGAGGTGCATGATGTTCGGCCTGAAGGACGATTGGGAGTTCGACATCCCGGAGCGCTACTTCACGCTCGAGGACTACGAGGGCGGCACCGCGCGCTGGTGCCCCGGCTGCGGCGACCTCGCGGTGCTGACCGCCGTGCAGCGCATCTGCCGCGACGAGCAGCTGCCGCCGGAGAAGACCGTGTGCGTGTCGGGCATCGGCTGCAGCAGCCGCTTCCCGCACTACATGAGGACCTACGGCTTCCACGGCCTGCACGGCCGCGCGCTGCCGGTGGCCTGCGGCATCAAGTCGCGGCGGCCCGAGCTGAAGATCTTCGTCGCGACCGGCGACGGCGACTGCTGCTCGATCGGCGCCGGGCACTGGGTGCACGCGATCCGCTACAACATGGACATGGTGGTGATGCTGTTCGACAACGCGGTCTACGGCCTCACCAAGAACCAGACGTCGCCGACGAGCCCGTGCGGCCTGAAGACCAACACGCACCCGTCGGGCTCGTGGTTGCCGCCGCTGAATCCGTGCACGACGACGCTGGGCATCGCGAACGTGTCGTTCGTCGCGCAGACCGTCGACTGGAACCCGGCGCACCTCTACGCCGTGCTGAAGGCGGCCTACCGGCACCGGGGCCTGTCGTTCGTGCGCATCATGCAGCGCTGCCCGACCTACACGCCGGACGTGTTCACCGAGCTGCAGAACGATCCCGCGAAGCTCGTGCTGCTGACCGGCGGCGACAACGCCGAACTCGACGCCGCGACGGCGCGGTCGTTCCCGAACAAGCGGGCGCACGACACGCGCGACCTCGACGCCGCGCGCCACGTCGCCGCGCAGCAGACGCCGCTGCCGGTCGGCGTGCTCTACCGCAACCCCGACTGCCCCTGCTACGAGGACTACACCGCGGTCGGCCTCGGCATGTCGGTCGCCGACAAGATGAAGGGCCTCGACCGCGAACTCGACAAGTTCGCCGTGTGACACGATGACGGGCAACCAACGCTCCGGGGGGGGCGCGATCGCGGCCCCCGTGCTCCCGACCACCACCCCTGCGACCGCCGCCGACGCGTTGCGCGACCTGCGTCGCTGGCAGCTCGGCGCGGGTCCCGGCGGCCCGCTGCCGCCCGACGCGCTGCCGGCGCTGCTCGCGCCGTTCCGCGACCCCGAGCGCGTGCGGCACGACTACCCGCTGGTCGTGGCCAGGACCGCCGACGGCGTCGCGGCGCGGCCGCTCGGCGACTGCTGCCCGAGCTCGGCAAACACGCCACCACCCAGCCGCGCGTGGTCGCCGACAACCTGCAGCGCCTCGAACGGCGCCTGCGCACGCAGCTCGGCGGCGAACCGTCGACCGACCTGGCCGGCATGCTGCGCGCGGCCGGGGAGCACATGGTCCCC
>VGXW01000658.1 GCA_016873195.1 Planctomycetota bacterium
CACGGACTGCACGGTGAGGCGCGGCCCGGCGGGGGCCTGGACCTCGTGCTGCACGGGCGGGCCCGCGGGCACACGGGCGTGGAAGACGCCCATCAGCCAGGCGAGCAGGCCGGCCATTGCGGCGAGGCCGAGCACGAGCAGGAACGGGCGGCGCAGCTGGCTGAGGGAGAAGCGCGGCATGCGCCGATGATGGGACGGGCAGTCCGGAGGCACCACCGGAAAGGGGCGAAGGCGGCCAGGTCCGGGCACGAGACTGTCGTCCGCGGTGGCCGCGGCGCTATACCCTGCTCGCCACGATGGAGCGCTTCCTGTGGATCTGCCTCGGCGGTGCCGCCGGCACCGGCGCCCGCTACCTGCTCGGAGGGTGGGTCCTGCATTGGCTCGGCCCCGGCTTTCCGTGGGGCACCCTCGCGGTCAACGTGCTCGGCTCCTTCCTGCTCGGCGCGCTGATGCACCTCGGCCTCGTCGTCGAGGGTTTCTCGCCGGCGCTGCGGCTCACGCTGACCACGGGCGTGATGGGCGGCTTCACGACCTACTCGACCTTCAGCTACGAGACCCTGCGCCAGCTGCAGGTCGGCGCCTACGGGCAGGCGCTGCTGAACGTCGGCGCCACCGTGGTCACGTGCCTCCTGGCGTGCTACCTCGGGCTCGTGCTGGCGCGGGCGCTCGCCGGCAACTGACGAAGCACGGAACACGGACCACGGAACGCGGGCCGCGGACCCGCACGAACCCCGACCTACCCCCACGAACAGGAGAACCCCATGCGCGTGCTCGACGGCGAACAGGTGCTCGTGCGCGTCTTCCTCGGCGAGTCCGACCGCTGGCAGCACCGGCCGCTGCCCGACGCGCTGCTCGAGCGGTTGCGGCGGCTGGGCTTCGCGGGCGCCACGGTGTTCCGCGGCGTCGCCGGCTTCGGCGCGCACAGCGTCGTGCACACGGCGAACCTGCTGCGCCTGTCGCAGGACCTGCCGGTCGTGGTCGAGATCGTCGACACCGAGGCGAAGGTGCAGGAGCTGCTGCCGATCCTCGACGAGATGGTGCCCGAGGGCCTCGTCACGATCGAGAAGGTGCGCGTGCTGCGCTATCGCACGCACCGGCCCGGGACCTGATGGACAGGGCGCGGGCCCGGGCGCTAGAACCTGCGGACCGACGACCGGGAGTGCATCCGAGCTGGTGTTCGGCCTGGTCTTCAAAACCTGTGGGGGGTCGCCTCGCGCGGCTCCCGGTGGGTTCGATTCCCATGCACTCCCGCCACTCCCGGCGCCCGCCGCCCGTGCGCCGGCGCCCGCTCACCGCCCGCCCGGCGGCCCCCCGACCGTCGTCACCGCCGCCGGCGGCATCAGCCGCAGCAGCGCGAACAGCGGCGCGTGGTCGCTGCCGAAGTCCGGGCCCGCGACGACGGACTCGACGCCGATCCCGGGCCCGAGCAGCACGTGGTCGATCGGCAGCCGCAGCCAGAACGGCAGCGGTGCCGGCCAGGTCGGCTGGAACCAGGCAGCACCGGCGTTGACGAGGCCGGTCTGCGCGAGCAGTTCCACGAAGCCGCGGTTCCACGGCGTCGCGTTGCAGTCGCCGATCACGAAGTGCCGCGCCGGCAGCGGCAGCAGCGCCGCCGGGATCGCCGCGAGCGCCCGGTCGCGTTCCGCGCAGCGTTCGCCGGTGCCCGGCCGCGGCGTGTGCACGCCGAGCAG
>VGXW01000659.1 GCA_016873195.1 Planctomycetota bacterium
TGGGAACCCGACGCCCTGCTACGCCGGCGGTCTCTTGCCGCTGCAGGACCTGTTCATCGCTTACGGCGCGCTGCCGGCCGGCACGTGGACGTTCACGTTCGGCGTGGACCGGCTCGACGGCGCCTACCAGGGCACCTTCTCGGACTCGGTCACCGTCACGTCGTATTGAGCTACCGGCAACTGCCGTTCACTTGTAGCGCAGCCCCTTCAGGAACGGCGTGATCCAGCCCTGCGCCTCGCCGTAGCCCTTCGCCGGCAGCTCGACGACCACCACCAGCGAGACCGCGGGGTAGCGCGCCGCGACCGTCGCGACCAGTTCGCCGGCCGCGTCCTTGTGCGTGTAGAGGCGCACGAAGGCGTCCTTGCCGCCGACCTGCCAGGCCGACTCCTTGCCGTTCAGCTTCTTGCCCTCGGCGATCGCGTCGACCTTCGCGGCGGCCTCCGCGGGCGACGGCAGGCAGTGGACCTCGAGCCGCGCCACCTTGCCGGCAAGGCCGTAGACGGCGTGCGCCGGGTCGCAGGCCTCCTGCTTCGCGCCCTCGGGCAGCGGCAGTTCGAAGTGGCCGGCGGCGTCGCGGTACAGGCCGGGCTGCTCGCCCTCGGGTTCGGGGGCCGGCAGGTCGCCCGCGGGCGGCTGCGGCGGCGCGGCGGCCGGGTCCGGCTGCGCCGCGGCTGCAGCGCCCTTCTTGCGCACGGTCTTGACGATGGCTTCGAACTGCGCCTTCTTCGCGTCGAGCTGGTCGTCGGGCACCGTGAAGAAGCCGAACTGGCGGATCGTCCACCCGTACTGGACGGTGCCCTCGTCCTCCTTGTCCTTGACCGGGATGAAGTACCAGCGGAAGCAGGCGTTCATCGCGCCCTGCTTGCCGGTGAAGTCGAGGCATCGCACGTCGAGGTCGCCGACCTTGAAGCGCCGCACCGGCGCGAACGCGGCGTTCTCGAACTGGCGGCCGTACTCCTCCTGCCTCTTGCCGACGAACGCGTCGATCTGCGCGTCGATCGGCCCGAAGACCGCCAGGATCGGCACGTCGGAACGCAGCGGGAAGAACGAGGCGATCGTCTGCCCCTGCGCGTCGTAGCAGCGGTACTTGGCGCCCGCGGCGTCGCCCGACGGCCGCCAGCCGGCGGGCAGGTCGATCAGGAGCCCGTGCTCCTCGACCGTCGCCGGTGCGGCACTGGCGGCCGGCGCGACCGGCTTGTCGCGCCGCTTCGCCGAAGCCATCACCTTCGCGAAAGTGCCCTCGACCGAAGCGAAGTAGCCCTCCGTGGTGTTGAAGAAGAACGAGTACGACGAGCTGCCGGCGAGCAACACGCAGACGCGGCCGCGGAACGGCGTGCCGAGCGAGTAGCCGAACTCGTGCACGATCGCGTCGAAGTCGCCTGCCTTGGTGCGGCGCGTGCCCATCGGCTGGTAGTCGGGCAGCTTGTCGCGCGTCTTCTCGATGATGGCCTGCAGCACCTGCTCCAGGGTCTGCCCCGGCACCGCCGCCTCGCTCGACACGTAGAGCTCGCCGTAGGGCCGGCCGCGCACCTTGAAGGCGTAGTGCGCGCGCAGGTCGGGACCTGCTCCCTTGACCTCCTCGACTGCCCACTCGCTGCCGAGCACGTAGCTGAGGTCGTCGAGTTCGCGCGTGCCGGCCGGCGGCGCCACCTGCGCCGGCAGGCGCGCCAGCGCGACGCAGGCGAACGC
>VGXW01000660.1 GCA_016873195.1 Planctomycetota bacterium
AAAAGGCCGGTGCGCGCGGGCAGCTGCGCCTTCTTCAGGAACAGCACGGCGAAACACTGCTCCTCCAGCGTCGCTTCGCCGAAGCGCCCGTTCGCGTCCTGCAGCGCGAGCAGCACCTGCGCGCCGTCGTGGTACCAGTCCCAGCCGTCGATCGCGCCGACCCGCGACAGCTCGCACGCGCGCTCGAGGCTGTAGAGCCAGTAGAAGAAGAACTCGGGCCGGCGCGGCACCGGGCCCGGGTTCCAGCGCACCGAACGGTGCGCCGAGATCCACGCGAAGCCCGCGCGCAGCGCGTCGTCGATGCGGCCGAGCACGGCGGGTCTGCCCTTGCCGTCGTCGAGCGCCGCGGCGCACAAAGCGAGCCCGGTGAGGCCCGCCGCGGTCATGCTGCCGTAGGCGGGTCCGGCGCCGGGCAGCGTGTAGTTGTAGCCGCGCGGGGCCACGGTGCGGCCGGTGCCCGCGCGCAGCGCCGCGAGGCCCTGGTCCTGCACCGCCACGGTGTCGGCGAGCACCAGCGCGCGGAGCCTGCCCTGCGGCGGTTGCTGGACCGCGACGAAGTGCTCGGCGGCCGCGAGCCACACGGAACGCGGCGCCGGCTGCTGGCACAGCTGCGCCGCGTAGAGGCCGAGCAGCGCGTACTGCGAGTTCGAGTTGTCGAAGCCCTTGCCGCCGAGGTACCACCAGCGCGAGCGGTAGGCGCCGTCGACGCTCGCGTCGCGGTTGCCGAGCAGGCGCTGCTGCCATTCGGCAATCCGCTCGCGGTCGATCGCCGAGGCTTCGCGTGGCACCGGCCGCTGGAGCCGCCCGGCCAGCAGCAGGTCCCGTTCGCCGCGCGGCGCGTAGAACTGCTCGATCGCCAGCAGCGCGGTGCCGAGGCTGTAGGTCTCGCGCACGTCGCGGGCGCGCAGGTCGGCGAGGGCCTGCTGGACCCGTTCGTCGGCCGGGTCGTGGCCTGCCGCGAGCAGGGCCTGCAGCGCGAGCGCCATGCGGCCTTCACCACAGTGGTGGTCCTTCGTGGCGGGCCTGGTCGCGAACTCCGGACGCCCCGGGCGCAGTTCGTGCAGGATCGGGTCGATGGCGCTCTGGATCGCCGCGTCGACGCGCCGCGCGAAGTCCTCGCCGCGGTGCGGCAGCACCTCGTGTTGCCGCCAGCGCTGCTCGAACGTGCCCGCGAGGCGGGCGCCGGCCGCCAGCGGGCCGAACGTGACGTCGAGTTGCAGCGCCGCGCGCAGTTCGTCGACGGCGCCGCGCGCCAGGTCGATGCGGCGGTCGAGCGCGAGTTTGCCGCCGCCACTGCCAGCGAACCACGGCACGCCACCGGCCTGCTGCACCGACTTCTCGCCCGGCTCGAGCACCGGCGCCGCGACCTGCCACTGCAGTTCGATGTGCTGCCGGCCCTCGGCGTCGGGGGCCGTCGCCTCGCCCGTGAGTTCGAGGTCGCCGAGCGCGGGCACGCGCGGCAGGCGCGTGGCGATCTTGCCGCCCTTGTGCGTGCGCAGATCGAAGCCGACGTGCAGCGCGATCCAGCGCCAGTCCTGCGGTTCGATCGCGAGGTGCGTGCCGTCCGCGGCGAACTCGCTGTGCAGCAGCACCGGGGCGTGCGGCAGCGCGCAGCCGGGCAGCTTGCCGCCGGCCGGCATCGGGTCGAAGTCCTCGATCGCCCGGAAGGTCACGCAGCCGGCCTGG
>VGXW01000661.1 GCA_016873195.1 Planctomycetota bacterium
GCGCGAGACCCACGCACACGCCGGCGTCGTCGGCCGGGTGCAGGAGCCCGGCGGAGCCCCGGTCGCCGGCGCCACGGTGCTCGTCTTCGCCTACCGGCCGTTCTACTGGGCACTGCCGCTGGCGCGCACGAAGACCGACGACGCGGGCTCGTTCCGCTGCGACGACTTCGGCGGCGACGGCCGCACGATGGTCTGGGTCGTCTCGCCCGAGGACACGCCGTTCCGCACCGCGTCGCAGGGGCTGTCGCTCGTGTCCGGGCGCACCTCCGAGTTGCGGCCGATCACGCTGCCGGCCGCGACCGGCGAGGTGGCGGCGGCGACTTCGTTCCGCGGCAGGCTGTTGGCGAAGGACGACCAGCCGATCGCCGGCGCCATGCTGCGCCTCGCCAGCGAGCAGGTGAGCTTCGATCCGTCGTGTTACGCGCTGACCGACGCGGCGGGCGCCTTCACGATTCCCGTCCGGACCGCCACGCCGCAAGGCGCACAGCTGTTCCTCGGCGACGATCGGCTGCTGCTCGAACACGAAGCCGGCGCGGCGCGGATGACCGGCGACCCACCCCGGCTGAAGCTCGACCTGACCGGCGAACGCACGCTGCAGCACGATTCGCTGACGTGGGTCGAGGTCCGCGCGAGCGGTGCCGACGGCATCGAACTGGCGTGGCGTCTCGGCGACACGTTCCACCCCTGCGTCGGCGGGCGGGCTCCGGGGGCAGCCCACGCCTTCTCCAGCGCCTCGGCCACCGTGCGCGCGTCGGCGCCCGGGCACCTGCCGCGGCTGGGCCGGGTGCCCGGCACCGAGTTCACGTTCGCCGGCGACGTCCTGCGCGAACTGCGGGTGGTCGACGACGCCGGCAAGCCGGTGGCCAACGCGTTCGTCGACCTCTGCGACGGTGACTTTGGCGGGCCCTTCCGGGAGACCGTGCTCGACACCGCGCGAACCGCCGCCGACGGCACGCTGCGGCTGCGCGCGCCCGAGCAAGCCGAAGTGGTCGTCTATGCCTACGCCGACGGCTGCGCGCCCGCCCGCGGGATCTGGACGGGCGACACCACGCTGCAACTGACCGCCGTGCGCCGCACCGCGCGCCTGCGCGTCGAACTCGACGACGACGTGTCGACGATCTACGTGCGGCGCGCCGGCACGTTCGACCTCGCCGCGATGGCCTACCCGAACCGCGGCGGCCTCGACGTCGACGTCGCGCCGGGCGCCTACGAGGTCACGCGCTACCGCTCCGGTCCGGTCGCCGCGGCGAAGGCCGTGGTGCTGGCCGCCGGTGCGGTCACGGCGCTCGCGCTCGACGCGGACGAACGCCCGACGATCGAGGTCACCGTGCCCGAGTTCGCGGGCAAGGGCGAATGGTGGCTGCACGCCGGCCGCTCGGCGCTCGGCGGCATGGTCGCCAAGCGGATGATCTGGACCACGCGCGGTGGGCCGATGCCGACGCGCGAGCTGGTCGCCGAGGTCGAGGCGAACGGCGACCGCAGGTTCCTGCTGCGGTTGCCGACCAGCGGCCGCTACACGCTGGTCGCCGGGCACGAGAGCCTGCCGCACCGGCTGCTGCGCGAGGTCGTGGTCGAGTTCGGCCACCACTACGCGATCGCCGTGCCGCCGCTCGACGGCGTCCTGCGCGGCACGATCGCCGCGATGCCGGAGCTGTGGGGCGACGACCTGCCGACGGACGGCATCG
>VGXW01000662.1 GCA_016873195.1 Planctomycetota bacterium
CCCCACAGTTCGAAGGTGCTGTTCTCGACCGGGGTGCCCGTCATCACGAGTTTCTGCCCGCCGCGCAGCAGCCGCGCCGCCTTGGCGCTCTTGGCCCGGGGGTTCTTGATCGCCTGCGACTCGTCCAGCACGACGTGGCTGAACTCGTAGCGGCGCAGGTCCTCGATGTCGCGCAGCATCGCGCCGTAGGTCGTCAGCACGATGTCCCACTCGTCGAAGCTGGCGGTGCCGCGGTGGCGCGCGGTGCCCGAGTGGTCCAGGATGCGCAGATCGGGCGCGAACCGGCGCGCCTCGAGCTGCCAGTTGAGGACCAGGCTGCGCGGCACCACGAGCAGGGTGGCCGGCCGCGCCTCGTCGCCCCGGTGGCGTGACAGCAGGTAGGCCAGCATCTGGACCGTCTTGCCCAGCCCCATGTCGTCGGCCAGGACGCCGCCGAACCCGCACGCGCCCAGGAAGTGCAGCCAGTCGTAGCCGTGTTTCTGGTACGGCCGCAGCTTGCCCTTGAAGCCGGCGGGCAGCGGCTGCTCGGCGATGCCGTCGATGCTGCGCAGGCGCTCGCGCCGCCGAACCAGTTCGGCCGGCACCGCGGCGGCTTCCTGCTCCTCGAGCAGCTGGTCCAGCAACGGCAGGTGGCCGTCGCGGATGCGCAGCCCGTCATTCGTGGTTTCGGCCAGGTCCCACAGACGGCGGTATTTCTCCAGCCACTCGGCCGGGATCTCGCCCAGCGAACCGTCGGCCAGCTTCACGAACCGCTCGCCGCGCGCCGACACCCGCCGAATCTCCGCCAGCGACACCTCGATCTCGCCGAAGCTCACCACCGCCTGCAGGTCGAACCAGTCCAGGCCCGACGAGATGTTCACCCGCACCACGGGGGTATTGCGGTTGATGCGGCCGACCTTCAGGTCGTCGGCGCCCAGGATCACGAGGCCGGCCTGTACGAGCCGGGGCACGTCGCCGGCCAGGAAATCCAGGGGATGGGAGCGCGCGCGGAGCTCGAAGTCCCCGGGTGCGGTTCCGGCACGCTTGAGATGGCGCGCCGTCGCGCCGACGAGCCGCACGAGTTCGTCCTCGCGCCCTGGTTGCCGGCGCACGCGCGTGAACGCCCACGAGCCCGGGACGTTGCGTGTCTCGACCTCGCCCGGATCCCGCACGGGAGTCATCTCCGCGTCGCCGTACCGGAATCGCAGCTCGGCGTCGAGGGATGTCCGTCCCTGATCGCGCAGGATCAGGTGCGGCACCGGTTCGACGTCGACATCGCGCCACGTCACCGCTTCGCCGCGGAAGCGCACCTGTGCCGCAATCATGTCGGCGAAGCGGTCCCGAAACTCATCGACCTGCGCGGCGGGGATCTCCAGCGGGAACGCGCCGACCAGCGGCAGCGCATCCTCGTTCGCGACCTGCACGACGAGGTCGTCGGCCAGCAGCCACAGCGGGCGGCGACAGAGCACGTCGCTTCCGGACGGCAGCTCCCGGAACTCCCCGCCGTCGCCGTCGCCGTAGCCCAGGCGCAGGGTTGCCTTTCCGTTCGTCTCGCGCAGGTCCACCTCGAGCTCGATCGCCCGCGGGGCAATGCGCAGCGGGCGCTGGATCCGCAGGTTGTAGCCGATTCCCTCGAAGACCGGGATGCCGGTCCGGGACAGCAGCGACAGGCAGTCCGCGGCATTCGGGGCGTCGTAAAC
>VGXW01000663.1 GCA_016873195.1 Planctomycetota bacterium
GGGGTGCACGGTCCGCGGCCGGCGAGCAGGACGTGCTGCTGCAGCGACGCGTGCCGCTGCTGCGCGCGAGGTGCGGTTCGGGTCGATCGGCGTCCCACGCCTTGGCGCCGAGCGGGCCGAGGTCGAACAGGTCCTCGCGCGCCAACGCGCCGGCGGCGGGGAGCGGGATGCGCGGGGCGGACACGGCGTCTTGTGGCACCGGCCGGCCGGTGCCGGTGCCGGAATCTCCCTCCGGCGTCGACTACCTGCCGGACGGGCGGCACGAACGATTCGACCCTGTTCCGTGTGGAGGTGCGACGATGCAAGTGCGAACCGAAGTGCCGCAACCCGTGCGCGTGGTCCTCATCCGTCATGTCGGGCCCTACCGCGAGGTCGGCGTGCAGGAGATCGGCGGAGGTCGCTACGCGATCACCACGCACTGCGGTCCCCATGCGGGACGACGCGCGGCCGCGCCCGCACGGAGGTCTCGCTGCGGCGATCGCACGCAGCCGACTGCCGCGTTCACGACGCGGCCAGCTGGCGGACTTCCCTGACGTTGACTACTCGGATTGGCGCAGGTAGCGTCCGTTGCCCACTTTCCGACCAGCCAGTTCCTGTTGCCGCACCTCGTCGCCAGCAACGCCCCGCCGGAGCGCGCGCCCTCGAGCTGAGCTGCATCACCCCCACGAAGCGGAACAATGCGATGGCCGAACAACTCGAGAGCCTGCTGAAGAAGATCGAGGACGAAGCGGTCCATCGTGCCGAGGCCTCGGCCGCCCGGATCCTCGCCGCCGCGGAAACCAAGGCGGCAGCGCTCGTCGAGGCAGCCGAGGCGCGCGCGCGCCGGATGGTCGAGGAGGCGGAGCGCGGCGTCGCCGCCCGCACCGAGAACGGGCAGCGGGCGCTCGAACAGGCCGGGCGCGACCTGCTGCTCCACGTCCGCCGGGCCATCGGCGAGCAGTTCGCGGCGCTCGCGAAGAAGGTCTCGCCCGAGCTGATCCCGATCGCCGAGGTGCAGCGGATCGTCTTCCGGCTGGCCGAGCGGACGCTGAAGGAACCGGACAAGGTCCTGGTGATCGACGTCCCGGAGGGCGACCGCGAGGCCCTGGTCCAGTTCCTGCTCGGGCGGCTGCAGCAGACCGCATCCGACCATCCCGGGATCGACCTGCGGCCCGTTCCCGGCCTGCGCGCCGGCTTCCGCGTCGCCTGGCGTGGTTCCGACTGGCGCATCGATATGGGCGACGAGGCCCTGGCCACGATGGTCGCCGAGCTCGTCAGCCCGGCCCTGCGCGGCATCCTGACCCAGGCGGCCGGCTAGGAGGACGGTTGTCCTACTACGTCTACTTCGTCGCCACGCTGCCCGGCCTGACCTACGGGCGCAAGGCGCCGTTCGCGACGGCCGCCTTCCTCGAACGCGCCGCCGAGATGCTGCCGGAAGCGGACGTCGCGGCGCTCGCCGCGCTGGCGGACGACGCGCTGCCCTGCGCGCACCCCTGGGTCGAGGAGTGGCGCGGGTTCCGCCGGGCGCTCGGCAACGCGCTGGTGCTCGCGCGCGCCGACAAGCTCGGGACCGACCCCGCGCCCCACCTGCGCGGTGCCGATCCGCGCGACGTCTCCTTCAAGGCGACGGCCGGCGAACTGGTGCGGCTCGGGGATCCGGAGGAGGCCGAGCGCGGCCTCGACCGCGTGCTGTGGCAG
>VGXW01000664.1 GCA_016873195.1 Planctomycetota bacterium
GGTACTTCAGCGCGGATTCGTAGGCGCGCACGAGGCGCACCGACCGGCCGTAACAGGACGTCATCGCGACGGCGAGCACGAGCACGAAGAGGCTCGTGCCGAGCGGCGGCAGTTCGGCGCCCGCGGCCTTGCCGAGGTCGACGATGGCGCCCGTCGCGAGCACGTACTGCGGCACGTGCCAGACCACCGACGCGACCAGCGCCCCGGCGGCCCACAACAAGGCGAACACGAGGCCCGCGTGGCGCCGCATCGCCGGCAGCGGCAAGGCGCCCGTGCTCAGGGTCTGGTGGCTGATCGCCGCGAACATCAGCACGCCGAGCAGCATGCCGAGCGGCGCGACCCACAGGAGGTCGTAGCCGAACATCGCGCCCGCGAACAGCGAACTCGTCGCGGTGCCGGCACCGAGCGTCAGCGCGCTCTGCAGGTAGCCGGGCCCCGACAGCCGGAGCCAGCCGAGCAGCCGCCGCAGCAGCGGGCCGCGGTCGAGTTCCAGCAGCCAGCGGGCTTCGCGCGCGAGTTGCTCGGGGTCCGGTGGGCGCGCCAGACGCAGGCCCTTCTGCACTTCGTCGAGTCCTGGGCGATCGTGGCTCACGGGCGGTCCTGGTGGTGGTCCTGGTGGTGCAGTGCCTTCACGCGCGCGGCTTCGGGCATGGCGCGGTAGCCGGGATCGAGCGGATAGCAGCCGCTCGGCATGCCGTGGCGCGGCGCCGTCGTGCAGTCCGAGAACGTGCGGCACAGCAGCCGCCGCTGCAGCGGCCGGCCCGCGAGCACGTCGCGCGGCAGCTCCGGATAGCTCAGCATCGAGCGGCCGAGGCCGACGAGGTGCACGCGACCCAGGCGCACCTCGCGCTGCGCCACGTGCGGCAGCCATTCCTGCAGGTAGGTGTAGCCGGTGCCGACGAACGAGAGCCAGGGGTTGACCGCCGCGAGTGCCGCCGTCACGGCGAGGTGGCGCCCGACCATGCACAGCGGGTCGACCGGCGGGCCGTAGCCGTCGCTCGGCGGGTAGGCCGCGGGGCGCTGCAGGTGGGGGTTCCAGTAGGGCGAACCCAGCGTCACGTTGACGAGCGGCACGCCGAGCGCCGGCAGCGCCCGCACGAACTCGAGGGGCTCCGCGAGGTCGAAGGTGGTCGGGTCGTGCGCCGCGATGCCGAAGTGGTACTGCGTCCAGTCGAAGCCGGGCGGCGTCATCGGCACGCCGCGGCCGGTCGCCGGGTCGCGCGCGTAGGGCACCGTGTCGGCGGCCGACAGCCGCACCGCGAGGCCGAGCCCCGGGCAGGCGTTCTGGATGCCCGCGACGATGCGCCGGAACAGGCGCATGCGGTTGCCGAGGCAACCGCCGTAGGGGCCCGGCCGCGTCTTGCTCGCGAGCAGTTCGTGCAGCAGGTACCCGTGGCAGCACTTCACGTCGACGAAGTGGAAACCGGCGCGCTGCGCGAGTCCGGCCGCGCGCACGAACAGCTCGCCGATCGCTTCGAGTTCGCCGTCGCTCAGCAGCGGCTGGTCGGGTGGCAGCCCGTGCTTCAGCGCGAGCAGCGGGTGGTGGTGCGCGAGGCGGCCCGCCGGCACGCCGTGCGGGCGCGCGAAGCGGCCGCTGTGCGTGAGCTGCAGGCCGACGACGGGCTCGCCGCCGCCGGCCGCGGCGGCGCCGGCGCGCAGTTCGGCGAGCAGTCCGAC
>VGXW01000665.1 GCA_016873195.1 Planctomycetota bacterium
GCGATCAGCTGACCGCAGCTCGGCCCGATCAGCATGATCTTGTCGACGAGCCCCCCTGCGTCGTCGCGGTAGACGACCTGCCTCACGTTGCCGGCTCCCGCGTGGGTGTCCAGCTGTTCCTGGCTCCGCGCGTCCCACTGCCCCGTGCAGAAACCGTGGCCCTCGAGCCACAGGAAGAACGGCACGTCGGCGGTCAGACGCTGCCACTGCGCGAACGCGAAGCCGAGGATCGAGCCGCCGCCGGACGCGAACGGCACGGCATTGCCCTGGATGCGCTTCAGGTCGTAGCCGCGGTGCCACGGGTCGACCTTCTCCATCATGTCGGCCGAGTTCACGCCGGCGAGCCCCGGGCAGTGCCTGGACTCCTTGGAGATCAGGTAGTCGAGCAGGGTCCGCCGGCTGCCGGCGAAGCCGAGGTCGCCGGCATCGACGTGCTCCTTCAGCTTCGCGAGGTAGTTCGCCTTGCGCGTCGCTCGGCGCACGAGCTTTACCACGTCGTAGTCGAAGGTGCTCCTGTCCTTGAGCTTCTCCGGCAGCGAGTGTTTGGTCCGCCAGGCCTCGCCCTGCATGGCGATGGCCCGCAGCAGTTGGATGCGCGCGGGCAGGTGCTTCGCCGAGGTCTTCTCCAGCAGCGAATAGGACTCGAGTTGCTGCGTGATGCCCCTGAGTTCGGTCGGGACCGGACACGCGATGCCGAGCGACACGCCGATCTGACGCAACGGCCCCTTCTCGACGCCCTTCTTGCTGCCCTTCTGGTACTCCTCGACGAGCTTGCGCCAACGCTCCGCGGTGAAGATGTCCTGCCAGGGCGTTTCTTTCATCATTGCCTCCGCGAGCGCGGGGCGGGTGCAGCCGAGGAACGAGCCGGCGCGCGGCGGCTGCCGGCGCGTGCACCAGGATCATCCGCTTCGGTGCGGCAGCGTCCATGACGACACCGCCCCCACCGCCATACCCCCTTCGGCCCAGTCTGCGGCACGGCACGGCGGCTCACCGCACGAATCGGTGGACCGCAGCGACTGCGGGCGCGCGATCGCGAGCAGGTCGCCACGCTCTTCGTCGCAGGCGCCCCGCCCCCGCCCGTCAGTTCGCCGCCCCCGCCTTCGCCTCGATCGCGAGCGCACCCTCGCGCACGTCGACGTGCACCGTGCTGCCGTCCACGATCTCGCCCGCGATCAGCTTGCGCCCGATCCGCGTCTCGAGTTCGCGCTGCAGCAGCCGCTTCAGCGGCCGCGCGCCGAACACCGGGTCGTAGCCCTGGTTGCCGAGGAACGTCTTCGCCGCGTCGGTCACCTCGATCGCGATGCGCCGGTCGGCGAGCCGCGCGCGCAGCCCCACCAGCAGCAGGTCGACGATCCGGCGGATCTCGGCGTTCTGCAGCGGCTTGAACAGCACCACCTCGTCGATGCGGTTCAGGAACTCCGGCCGAAAGCAGCGCCGCAGCTCCGCCATCACCTGGTCGCGCGCCGCGTCGCGGATCGCGCCGTCGCGCGTGATGCCCTCGAGCAGGATCGGCGCGCCGAGGTTGCTGGTCAGGATCACCACCGTGTTCTTGAAGTCGACCGTGCGGCCCTGGCTGTCGGTCGCGCGGCCGTCGTCGAGGATCTGCAGCAGCACGTGGAAGACGTCCGGGTGCGCCTTCTCGATCTCGTCGAACAGCACCACCGAGTAGGGCTTG
>VGXW01000666.1 GCA_016873195.1 Planctomycetota bacterium
GGTCGCGTCGGTGGTCTGGCACGTGCCGCAGTACGTGCTCGCGACGGGCGCCCTCGTCGACCTCGGCAGGACCGCGGGCGCCGAACTGCCGCCGCTCGGCACGAGCCTCTTCGTGCTCGTGCTCGCCGTCGCGATGACGTCCTGTTACGGCCGGTCGGTGCGCCTCGTGCGCGCCTACGAATCCGCGCTGAAGTACCTGGTCTGGGCGATCGTGCTGAGCCTGCTCTGGGTCGTGCTGCGCACCGACACCGACTGGGGCCGGGTGCTGTGGGGCTTCGTGCCGCACCTGCCGCAACAGCGACACGCAGAGAGCCCCGTGACGCTCGTCGTCAGCGGGCTCGGGGCCGCGGTCGGCATCAACATGGTGTTCCTCTACCCCTACTCGCTGCTCGCGCGCGGTTGGGGCCGGGCACACAGGAACCTCGCGCGCTGCGACCTGCTGCTCGGCATGTGGCTGCCCTACACGCTGGCGACGAGCCTGATGGTGATCGCGGCCGCCAACACGCTCTTCGCGAGCGGCGAGCCGGTCGGCAGGGGCGCGACGATCCACCAGGTCGGCGCCGTGCTGGGTCAGGTGCTGGGGCCCGTGCTGGGCCGCGTGGTGTTCGACCTCGGCATGTTCGCGATGGCGTTCTCGACGATCTCGCTGCACATGGTCGTCTGCGGTTTCGTCGCGAGCGCCTGGTTCGGCTGCGCGGTCGGCTCGTGCGCGCACCGGCTGTGGAGCCTGCTGCCGGCACCGGCCTGCCTCGCGCCAGCACTGCTGCCGCTGCTCGGCTACCAGAACCTGCCGCCGTGGATCGGCGTGCCGACGAACGTGCTCTGCCTCGGCCTCTTGCCGCTGTGCTACGTGGGCTTCCTGCTGCTGCAGCAGAGCCGCGCCTACCTCGGCGCCGACCGGCCGCGGGGCACCCGCCTCGCGCTGTGGCTCACCGCGATGGGGCTCGCGATCGCCACGATCGTCGTCGGCTTCGCCGCCGGCCTGCGCGACCTGTTGCGTTGATGCAATACCGCGGTCAATCCCGTCCGTCCCGTTGCATCGGCCGCGACGGCGCGCGACAGTCCCCGCGCCCTCTTCCTCGACCATGACGAAACCCGCCACCCAGCAGTGGGGCTCGCGCCTCGGTGTCATCCTCGCGGTCGCCGGCTCGGCAGTCGGCCTCGGGAACTTCCTGCGCTTCCCGGGCAACGCGGCCGAGAACGGCGGCGGCGCGTTCATGATCCCCTACTTCCTGGCGCTCGTGTTCCTCGGCATCCCGATCGGGTGGGCCGAGTGGGCGATGGGCCGCTACGGCGGGCGCAAGGGCTTCCACTCCGCACCGGCGATCCTCGGCGTCTGGAGCAAGGGCAGCGCCGGGCGCTACCTCGGCGTGCTCGGCGTGCTGGTGCCGCTCGGCGTCTACTTCTACTACGTGCTGATCGAGAGCTGGTGCCTCTACTACTTCCTCGAGTACGTCACCGGCGGCATCGGCGTCGACGGAGCGGCGCCGATCGCGGACCAGGTCGCGAGGACGCGCGGGCACTTCTCGGACGTCACCGGCGATGCCGCGCACGGCGCCTTGTTCACGAACGGCATCCACCCGATGGTCTGGGCGTTCCTGATCACGACCGCGCTGAACGTCACGTTCGTCTACCGCGGCCTGTCCAAGGGCATCGAGAACC
>VGXW01000667.1 GCA_016873195.1 Planctomycetota bacterium
CCCCACTGGAAACTAACTGGACAGAAAAATCCATAAAGATCATGGCCGCGCCTGCCGGCCGGGAGCCTGCGCCTCGGGGCGCGGTTTCGTCGGGAGCAGCCGATCTGCCGAGAATACGGCGGATTTGCCTCCGGTACGCCGATCTGCGTACTGGCGGCAGGAAGTTCCGCCGATCCTCTGGATTCGAGTATTGAGGGAGCGAAAGATCCGTTATGAATTCCCGGAACGGCCGAGACGAAGCCGTGCACCAGCCCATGAAACTGCTCGCCTGCTCCCTGCTCCTGCTCCTCGGTTGCCTCGCCGCCTGCGGCGGATCCAGGTCCGGTGCGACCTCGGGTCAGCGCGCGAACAGCCCTGGCACCGCCGCGGCGACCGTCGGCGAGAAGGAGGCCAAGGAGCTGTTCCAGTCCCTGTGTTCGACGTGCCACGGCACGACCGGCCACGGCGACGGCCCCGGCGCCGCCGCGATCAACCCGAAGCCGCGTTCGTTCTCCGACGCGGCGTGGCAGCGATCGGTCACCGACGAGCAGATCCAGAAGGCGATCGTGTACGGCGGCGCGGCGGTCGGCAAGAGCGCGTTCATGCCCGCGCAGCCGCAGCTGAAGGGCAAGAACGACGTGCTCGCGGCGCTGACCAGGATCGTGCGCGGGTTCCGGGCCAGGTAGCACGCGCCGGCGCCCACCAGTCTCTCCGCGGTCCGCTGCGCGCGCGGCGTGCCGCACCTGTCCAGTCTTGGAGGATCCCATGCAAACCACGCAATCGCAGAGTTTCGTCCGCATGTCTGCCGTGCTGGCCGCCGCCGCGCTCGCGGCGTGCGGAGGCCGGTCGAGTTCCCAGGCCGGCGGCGGCGCCGGCCAGGACGTCCTGGGCCTGATGCAGGCCCGCAATCTCAGCGAAGCCGACGTCGTCGCGGCGCTGAAGACCTACACGCCGACCGGCCGGCACGACGAGTACTACACGTTCGCGTCGGGCGGCCACGGCGGCAACCTGATCGTGATCGGGGTGCCGAGCATGCGCATCCTGAAGTACATCGGCGTGTTCACGCCGGAGCCCTGGCAGGGTTACGGCTACGGCGACGAGAGCAACAAGGTGCTCGACGGCGGCAACCGCTCCGGCGTCGACATCAGCTGGGCCGACACGCACCACCCGGCGCTCAGCCCCACCGGCGGCGAGTACGACGGCAAGTACATCTTCATCAACGACAAGTGCAACCCGCGCGTCGCGGTCGTCGACCTGTCGGACTTCGTGACCAAGCAGATCGTCACGAGCGAACTGATCGCCTCGGAGCACGGCGCCACGTTCGTGACGCCGGACACCGACTACGTCGTCGAGACCTCGCAGTACCCGGCCCCGCTCGGCGGCGTCTACGCGCCGATCGAGGAGTTCGACGCGAAGTACCGCGGCGCGATGATCTTCTGGAAGTTCGACAAGACGATCGGCCGCATCGTGCCGGCCGAGTCGTTCGCGATCGAGTTGCCTCCGTACATGCAGGACCTCGCCGACTGCGGCAAGAAGGTCAGC
Source organism: Planctomycetota bacterium (assembly GCA_016873195.1). GTDB lineage: Bacteria > Planctomycetota > UBA1135 > UBA1135 > UBA2386 > VGXW01. Next base: position 1,522 of record VGXW01000667.1, read on the forward strand.
GACGGTTGGGTGTTCTGCAACTCGATCAACACCGAGCGCGCCTACGGCGGCATCCTCGAGGGCAAGCCCCCGCTCGAGTCCGGCGCGACGCAGAACGACATGGACTACCTGCACTGCATCCACTGGCGCAGGGC
>VGXW01000668.1 GCA_016873195.1 Planctomycetota bacterium
GCGCCTGCCCGAGGATCCGCGCGTGACCGAACGCTTCGAGCTGTTCGTCGCCGGCATGGAACTCGGCAACGCGTTCAGCGAGTTGAACGACCCGATCGACCAGCAGCAGCGGTTCCTGGACCAGGTTGCCCAGCGGGGCGAGAAGGACGACGAGACGCCCGGCGAGGTCGACGCCGACTACGTCACGGCGCTCGAGTTCGGCATGCCGCCGGCCGGCGGGCTCGGCATCGGCATCGACCGGCTGTGCATGCTGTTCACCGGCGCGGCCTCGATCCGCGACGTCGTGTTGTTCCCGTTGCTGCGGCGCGCCGACCCGGCCGGCGCTGCCGACGCGGGCCCCGCGCCCGAGCCGGCCTCCGACCCGCAGTGATCCCCGCCTTCAGCCCGTTCCTGGCGCTGCGCTACCTGCTGCTGCGGCCTTCCATGCTGCTCGGCGTGCTCGGCGTCGGTTTCGCGGTCTGGGCGATGCTGCTCGTCGACGCCGTGTTCACGGGCTTCGTCGGCGAGATCCGCGACGACGTGCGCGGCAGCACCGCGGCGCTCCTGGTCACCGACCTGCCGCCCGACACGGGCTACGAGCCGCTGCGCTCGGCCATCGAGGCCGACCCCGACGTCGGCCCCGGCGCGACCGCACCGCGCCTGCGCTACCACGGCTTCCTGCAGCCGCTGCGCGATTCCCGCCGCGCGATCGAGAGCAGCGAGGTCGAGTGGAACCAGATGGAGAGCGGCTTCGCGTTGCTGCTCGGCATCGACCCTGCGCGCGAAGTCGCCGTGACCGGACTGCGCGACTGGCTGCCGCGCGCGCAGGAGATGCTGGCCAAGAAGGGTGGTCTGTTCCCCGCGTCGCAGGTGCTCGACGAACCCGACCCCGAGCGGCGCGCGCGGCTCCTGCTGCCCGACGAGGTCGAGTGGGAAGCCCGCCGCCGCGCCGGCCTGTGGCGGGTCGACGGCGAACAGCGCGCGCCGGCGCTGGAGGACTTCCGCAGCGAATGGCCCGGCGTGCTGCTGAGCTGGCGCCGCGCCTACTACGTCGCGCTGCGCAACGGCGACCCGATCGACCTGGTCTGCGCCGCGTTCCCGCCGGGCGGCGCCGCCGACGCCGTGCGGCCCACGCGCGTGCGGCTCGCCTTCGCCGGCTACTTCCTGACCGGCCACCGGCTGTTCGACGTCGCCACCGCGATGCTGCCGATCGAGACGCTGCGCACGCAGCTCGGCCACGACCGCGAAGACCCCGCCGCCGTCGACCTGATCACCGACGTCGCGGTGCGACCGCGCGACGGGCTCTCGCCGGCGCAGTTGCGCGACTGCCAGGTCCGGCTGCAGCGCGCCGTGCAGGCGCTGCTGCCGGCCGGCAGCGCGCCGTGCAGCGTGCTCGACTGGCGGCAGCAGAACACGGTGTTCCTCGGCGCGGTCACGCACGAGCACTCGATGATGCAGTTCGTCTTGTTCGTCGTGATGCTCGTCGCCGCGTTCGTGATCTACGCGACGCTGCACATGATGGTCGTGCAGAAGTGGAAGGACATCGGCATCCTCGCGAGCCTCGGCGGCACGCCGCGCGGCATCGGCCTCGTGTTCGTCACCTGCGGCGCCGTGGTCGGCGCGCTCGGCACGCTGCTCGGCAACGCCGCCGGCCTGTTGTCGGTG
>VGXW01000669.1 GCA_016873195.1 Planctomycetota bacterium
AGACGATGCCGATGCGCATGGCGCGGCAGCTTACCGCCGTGTGCTTTGCGGCGAGGGGGTGTCGTTGCCGCGCTGTCGGACGCGGCGGTCGGCGTGCGGCGGGTGCGGCGGCGTGCGTCGGTGTGCTGCGGTGTTCGTCAGCGCGCGCCGGCGTGCGTCAGCGTTCGTCGGCCACGGTGGCCGCCGGCAGCTCGATGGCCAGCAGCAGGTGGCCCTGTTCGTCGCCGTCGATCTGGCAATTGCCCTGCAGCCCCGCGACGAACTCGCACAGGGTCGCGGCCCGTTCGCGCAGGTGGCGGTCGCGGCGGTGGCCGCTGCACTCGAGCTCGAACAGCACGGACTCGCCTTCGCGCCGCGTCGTCACGACCACGTCGCTGCCCGCGTCGGCCCGGCCGAACGCGAGCAGCAGCGCGCGCTGCACCGCGAAGCCGAGCTGGCCCGGGCTGCAGGCGACCTCGGGCAGGGCCGGCGCGAGCCGCTGCCGCACGGCCACGGGCGCCTTCGCCTCGGCGACGCTGTCGCGCACGGCGTGATCGACGACCCGGTTGAGGTCGGCGCGGTCGGTGCTGGCGTGCGCTGCGACCAAGGTGCTGACGAGCTCCTGCAAGGTCGCGGCTTCCTGTTCGAGCACGTCGCCGGCCCAGTCCGGTTCGTCGTCGCCCCGCTGCAGGCGGAACGCCTGTTCGTCGATGCGGCCGAGGCACTGGCCGAGCAGTGTCGTGATCCTGTCCAGTTCGGTCTCGCGGTGGGCCATGGCTGGCCCGGTCATCGGCCACGGGGGCGGCTGCGCCTGAGGCGAAAACCGACGGTCCGCGGCCAGCTCCGGGACCGGGCGCGCGGGCGGTCAGGCGCCCGCTTCGAGCTGGCCCGGGGGCTCCGTGGCGGCTGGTTTGGCCGTTGTGGGCGGTTTGGCTGGTGTGGCCGGCGCGGCCGGCACGGCCAGCGGCTCGGCGGCGTGTGCCTGCGGCGCGGTCACCCCCACCGCGCGCAGGAACTCGCTGCAGAACGCCTCGTAGTCGCGCGCGCCGTTGCTGTCGGGCGCGTGCTCGAAGATCGTGCGGCCGAAGCTCGGCGCCTCGGCGAGCTTGACGTTGTTGCGGATGCGCGTCTTCGCCAGCAGCGGCCCGAAGTGCGCGTCGATCTCGCGCAGCACCTCGGCGCTCAGGTTGGTGCGCGCGTCGACCATGCACGGCAGCACGCTGGCGATCTGCAGCGCGGGGTTGAGCCGCTTCTGCACGAGCTGGATCACTTCGAGCAGCTTGGCCATGCCCTGCAGCGACAGGTACTCGGCCTGCATCGGGATCACGACGGCCTCGGCGGCGACCAGCGCGTTCGCGCTGAGCACACCGAGCGACGGCGGGCAGTCGAACAGCAGGAAGTCGAAGCTCCGCGCGCCGGCGAAACGATCGATCGCCTCGCGCAGGATCGTCTCGCGGCCGATGCGGTTGGCGAGCACCTGCTCGACGCCGGCGAGCGAAGTGTCGCTCGGCGCCACGAACAGGTTCGGCAGCGCGGTCGGCAGCACGAGGTCCTGCAGCGGCGCGTCCTCGACGAGCAGGCTCGTCATGGTGTTGCTCTCGAGGTCCGGGCGCTTGTCGACGTGCACGGTCAGGTTCGCCTGCGGGTCGAGGTCGAGCAGCAG
>VGXW01000670.1 GCA_016873195.1 Planctomycetota bacterium
ACTCCATCGGACACCGCGCCACTGGGGCGAAGAGGTCGCGATGGACGGTAGCGCGACCTGCACCGGTCCTGCAAGTCCCGACGCATCGTCGACGCCAGCCCCGGCGCGACCCCGAGGCACTTGCCACCTGTGGGTGCCGCGCGACCTGTGCAACGCAGGGCTGCTGCTCGGCCTCGTGCTGGACGGCGACCGCTGGCCCGACGCGCCGACGTTCACCGCCTGCCGAATCGGATGCTCCGACGACAGCGTGCGGCGGATGACGAGTGAACTGGCGCGGCGCGGCCTCGTCGAGCAGCGAGACGGGTTCCTCGTCGCCACCACTGCCGGGCGCGCTCGTCTGCGGCGGTGCGATCCGCTGCCGCGCCGACTCCTGCGACCCGGCGTCGCCGGCCGCACGCTGGCCGTGCTGCGCGCCGCCGCCGTGCTCTACGGCGAGACGTTGGGCATGCGGGCGCACCGTCACGGCGTGCGGGGCGACCGCGAACGCGCCGACCTTGCCGGCGTCCATCGCGAGACGGTCGCGAAGGCCCGGACGCTGCTCGCGTCCGTGGGGCTGGCGACCTTCGCCGAGGCTCGACGCGGGCGCGCCCTGCTCGTGCGTGCCGCAGCCGTCACCGACGCCACCGGCCGGCCCGTCGGTTCGCACGGCCGACCGCTGGGCAAGGCCGCCCGCGAACGCGCCGCCGACGCCGCCGCGAAGCACCGCGGAACCACCGCAGAAACCGGCCGAGTCACCACCGCAGAAACCGGCCCACCCATTCAGTGCTCTTCGAGCACGCTACCCATGCAGCCGGCCACGCCGGCCGGAGCGAATGGGTCCAAGCGCGCTTCGCTCCAGGATGGTTGCCCAGCAGAGCCGATCCGGCAGCCGCAGCCGGAGCGCAGCGGCCGCTCGCAGAGCGTGGCCGACGTGCTCAACGTCCTCGTGCCCGACCTGCCCGCTGCGGAGGCGACCCGCGCCGCGACCGTCACCAGCAGCAGAGAAAAGGCCCGCACCGAGCTGGCTCGCATCGCCGCCGACCCACAGGCGGTTCCGAAGCTGCTGCGCATGCTGCGGCAGAAGGCCGTCGAGCAGGTGCTCGCCGCCGCGCAGGTGTTCGACAGGTCGCCGAAGCGCCGCGCCGGGCTCGCCGTGCAGGTGGCCCGCGTGCTCGCGCCGGAGCAGGTGCTCGCCCTGGCCGTCGACGTGGTGCTCGGCAAGCCGCGGAACATCGCCGCCGTGCTACTCGGCCGCCTCAAGCGCGCGATGGCCGGCAAGGGCGAACTGCTGACCTGGTGCCGCGCCTCGTGGCCGATCGGGCGGTTCCTCGACACGCTGCGTGAAGGCGGCGACGCCAGGGTTGCCCCGCTGCCGCGCGGATGCGCCCCTGCGGCTTCTCGTCCAGCCGCCCCGAGATCGTCGAGCCTACGCCCGCCTGCGCCGTCGCGTCCCGACGATGGGCCGCTTTCCTTCGACCACGCGCTGCGCAGCAGGGGGCTCGGCGGGCTGGTTGGGAGGGCGGCCGGCCGCTGAACGTGACCTGCTGCTCGACGGCAGCCGCCGGCGTGCAACCGGGTGGCCGGAGCTCCCGGCGGGGTGCCGCTGTGCCCACGCTGCTGCTCGGGGACGTCGCCGACGTCGCCGCAGCTACCGAACCACC
>VGXW01000671.1 GCA_016873195.1 Planctomycetota bacterium
GCCCGCGGCGGGTTTCCGGCTCGCGTTCCTCGCCGCCGCGGCGCTGTGCGCGCTCGCCGGGGCGGGCATGTTCGTGCTGCGCAGGGTGGGCCTGCGGTCCGCGGCCCCCGCGGGCGCGCCCCCGGCCGACGGCGGGCCGGCATCGCCGCCACCGGCGCTGCCGTGAACACCGGGATCGGCTGGCCCGGGCGGCCGAACTGGCGCCGGTCGGCCTGGCCTCTACACTGGCGCCGCCGCGGACCAACGCCGTCCGCGGTGCCGCCCGATGTGCCTGCTGATCCTGCTGCGGGGTCTCCATCCCGACCACCCGATCGTCGTCGCCGGCAACCGCGACGAGCGCGCCGACCGCAAGGCCGCGCCGCCCGGGCTCTGGCTCGGCGCGCGCCACCGCATGCTGTCGCCGCGCGACCGCGAGGCCGGCGGCACGTGGCTCGCGATCGACGACCTGGGGCGCTTCGCCGGCATCACGAACGTCGCGGGCGAACCGCCGGTCGCGGGCGCGCCGTCGCGCGGCCACCTGCCGCACCTCGCCCTCGACGAGCCGGACCTCGAGGCGATGGAGGCCGCCGTGCGGCGCCGCGTCGCCGAGGCGGCGCACGCGGCGTTCCAGCTGGTGCTGTGCGACGCCGAGCGCACCGTGGTGCTGCGCCACGTCCGCGGCGAACTGCGGGCGATCCCCTGGCCGGACCCGGTGCTCGTGGTCAGCAACGCGCACGCGCCCGGCGGACTCGAGTTGACGCGGCTGCGGCCGGTGCTGGCGGAACCCTGCGCGGTGGAGCGGCGGCTCGACCTGCTCGCGCCCCTGCTGCGCGATCCCGGCGGTGCCGGCGGCCACCAGGCACTGCAGCGCGGCGCCGGCTGCGGCACCGTGTCGAGTTCGCTGCTCGCCGTGCCGCGCGGCGATCCGACGCGGCTCGTCTGGCGCTATGCCGCGGGGCCGCCGGACAAGGCGCCCTACCGCAGCTACGGAAACCTCGGCGCGCGGCTGTTGCCGGAGGCGTAGCGCCGGGGCCCGCTCACTTCGGCAGTTCGGCGAGGTTCGCCGCCGCGTCCGCGCGCGCCTTCTGCGTGCGCTCGCGCAGTCCGGTGGGCAGCGACGGCTGCTGCAGCAGCCGGTCCGCGAGCTGGATCGCGCGTTCGTACATGCCGCGCGCGCGGGCCAGGTTGTCCGGGTTCGGCAGGTGGTGCTGCAGCACGACGGCGGTGTCGTTGAGCAGCTGCGGCGAGTCGGGTTCCTTCGCGAGCGCGCGGCCGTAGGCCTCGAGCGCCGCTTCGAAACGGCCGGTCTCGCGGCACAGGAGCGCGCAGTTGTTCCACGCGTCGGCGGAATCGAGCAGCCACGCGAGCACGTGGTTCAGGTCGCGGCACGGTTCCTTGCGCCCCTGCCGCCACGCGCGGTCGGCGAGGAACTGCAGCACCGCGCCGGCCTGGCCGCGGGCCTCCCCCTGCAGGCCGCGCACCACGTCGGCGAACGTGGCCGTGCTGGCCGCCGCGAAGGCCGCCGCGTGCAGCTCGGCGCCGTCGTGGTCGCCCAGCCGGTAGGCGGCGAACGCCGCATAGAAGTGGGAGTTGGTGGCCGTCGGGTTCGCGGCGAGCGCCGCTTCGAACGCGGCGCGGGCGGCCGCCCACTGCTGGC
>VGXW01000672.1 GCA_016873195.1 Planctomycetota bacterium
GCGGTCGATCGCACCGCTGCATGCGCGGTGGTCGGTCTGGTGCTCGAGGTCGCGACGCGGCGGAACGTCGCGTGCGTGCACTTCCTCGCGGCGCTGCCCGACGGCAGTCTGGGTTGCCTCTCGCTCGGGTTGCCGACCGGCAGTGACGCCCCGAGCACCATCGACCTGCGGCTGCACCGCGGGCGTCCTGGCGTGCCCGCCGAGAGCGTCGTGCCGCTGCTGCAGCGGTTCGTCCGCGGCCACCGGGATCCGCAGTCGCCGTTCGTGCTGGGGCTCGAGGTCGGCGGCGACGAACGGTGTGAACAGCTGCTGCGGGTGCTCGCGGTCGTGGGCCAGTCCGGCTGCGACCGCGTGGTCGTGCGCTGGGCACCGACTGCGTCCCAGGCCGCCGCCGAGCGTGGCCTCGCGGCCATTGCCGCGGCGTCGCCCGTCGCGGACGCACGCGCGCTGGCGTTCGACTTCGGGCCTTCGCCGGTGGTCCAGGTGCCACCGCGCGAGCTGCCGCAGCCGCAGCCTGCGGTGCGGCCGACGCGCGTGGGCCCGGTGGAACGTGCTCCGCACGAAGGCACAGCGGAGCGACCTGCCGGGGCGGGTGGGCTCTATGGGGGACGCGCCGGTCGTGCACAGGGCTGGCCCACTGCCGAGATCGCCGAGGCGAACGACGCCGGCCGTGGGTTCTACGAGCGTCAGCTGCGAGCGGATGGCAGCTGTGCCGGCCCGGACGGCGCGCCCGACGTCGAGGCTGCGGCGCTGTTCGCGTTGGCCCAGCTCGGCGACGGCACGACACTCACGACCGGCTGGTCCGCCGACCTGCTGAGCCGGGGCATCGGTTGGCTGCTCGGCCAGCAGCGTGCCGACGGTTCCTTTGCCGAGCCCGGGCCCGGATCGGTGCGGCAGCAGGCCCTCGTCAGCTACGCGCTCGTGGAGGCCGCGGGGCTCTCGCCGAATGGCGCGCTGCTGCGCGGCAGCGTCGAGGACGGCCTGGCCCGGCTGTTCGCGGCGCGGCGGCCGGACGGTGGTTTTCCCGACGGTACGCCGGGTGCCCCATCGGACACGATCAGCACGACGTGCTGCCTGATGGCGATCGCCGCGGCGGACTTCTTCTCGTTCCCGGTGCCGGTCCGCACGCGTGACCTCGCCACCTGGCTCGACACGGTCGCCGAAGCGACCGGCGTCCACCGCCTGACCGCGACGAGTCCGCCCGGGCAACCCAACGCGACAGCGACCGCCGCCGCGCTGTTCGCGCGCTTCTTCGCCGGCCAGGATCCGAAGGAGGTGCCGGTCATGAAGGCAGCTGCGGACTGGCTGCTCGCGAGTGCCGATCCTGCGGACCCGTGGTGCTGCTACTGGACGACCTACGCGCTGTTCCAGATGGGCGGCCGGCCCTGGGCCGAGTGGGGGAAACGGGTCGGCAATGCGGTGGTCGCAACGCAGGTCAAGGAGGGCGAGGATCGCGGGGCCTGGGAGCCGGTGGCCGGCTGCTCGCGCCTCACGACCTCGGCGCTGCGTCTGCTGACGCTCGAGGCCTATTACCGCTACACGAGGCTGGTGCGGTGACGGCGGCGGGGGACGCCCTCACCTCCGGCTACCCGCCCGTGATCACCAGCGTGTGGTCGAACGGCGTGAACCCCGGGG
>VGXW01000673.1 GCA_016873195.1 Planctomycetota bacterium
ATGGTGCGGCGCGCGTGGCGCGGGGGCGATCGGGGACGCGGCAGCATAGGCGGCCACCGCAAGAACGGCACGTGCAGGCCGCACAAGCTTCGGCAGTCGGGGACCTTGCATGCGCGATGTTCACCGACTAGAAACCTGGCATGCCCAGCTTCCGCCTCGGCCAGGTCGCGCGCCTGCTCGGCGTCAGCGTCGACACGGCACGCCGGCTCGCCGACGGCGGCCGGCTGCGCACGACGCGCACGCGCGGCGGCCAGCGGCTCGTCGACGGCGCCTGGCTCGCGCGCTTCGCCGAGTCGTTCGTCGACGGCGAGGATCCCGGTGCCGGGCAGTCGTCGGCGCGCAACCGCCTGCTCGGCATCGTGACGCGCGTCGTCTGCGACAGGGTCGCCGCGCAGGTCGAACTGCGCTGTGGGCCGTTCCGCATCGTGTCGCTGCTGACGCGCGAGTCGGTCGACCGGCTCGGGCTCGCGCCGGGCGTGCTCGCGCACGCGGTCGTCAAGGCCACGAACGTCGTCGTCGAACTCGCCGCCGGGACCGCGGCGGCGCGGGGGGCGCCCGCGCCGTGACGCGCCGCGCGCGGTCGCTGCACGTGGCTCTGGTGGCCCTGCTGGCCCTGGCCGCGGGCTGTGGCGGGGCGCGCGCGCCGGTGCCCGCGATCACCGTGTTCGCGGCTGCATCGCTGGCGGAACCGGGGACGGCGATCGCCGCCCGCTTCACGGCCGCGCATCCTGGCCGGACCGTTGACCTGCACTGTGCCGGCACGCCGCAGCTCGTGCTGCAGCTGCGCGAGGGTGCACGCGCCGACGTGTTCGCGTCGGCCGACCAGCCGAACTTCGACAAGGTCGTGGCGCTCGGCCTCGTCGCCGGTGCCGGGCTGGAGTTCGCGCGCAACGAGCTCGCGATCGCCGTCGCGCCGGGCAACCCGTTCCGCATCGCCGGGCTCGCCGACCTCGCGCGCGCCGGACTGCGCCTCGCGCTGTGCGGTCCCGAGGTGCCCGCGGGCCGCTACGCGCGGCAGGCGCTCGCGCGCGCCGGCGTCGAGGTGCGCTGCGTCTCCGACGAGACGAACGTCAAGGCGCTGGTCGCCAAGGTCCGGCTCGGGGAACTCGACGCGGCGATCGTCTACGCGACCGACGTGCGCGGGACCGGCGTCGCAGCCGTGCCGATCGCCGCGCCGGCGAACGTGGTCGCGAGCTACCCGATCTCCGTGCTGCGCGCGGGCCGGGACCGCGCCGGCGGCGAGTTGTTCGTCGCCTTCGTGCGGTCGCCGGCGGGCCGGCAGGTGCTGGCCGAACACGGGTTCGTGCTGCCGTGAGCCCGCCGGCCGGAGCCGCGCGCTGGCTGTGCGCCGCGCTGGTCGCCGTCGCCGCGGTGCTGTTCGCGCTGCCGCTCGCGGGCCTCGCCGCGAGCGCGCCGTGGCCGGAACTCGCCGCGCAGCTGGGCGCGGGCCCCGTGCACGACGCGCTGTGGCTGTCGCTGCTGAGTTCGACCGGCGCGGTCGTCGCCGCGTTCGTGCTGGGCCTGCCGCTCGCCGTGTGGCTCGCCGGCGGCCACTCCGCGCTGCGCACGGCCGTGCGCGTGGTCGTCACGCTGCCGATCGTGCTGCCGCCGATCGTCGCGGGCATCGCGC
>VGXW01000674.1 GCA_016873195.1 Planctomycetota bacterium
CCCCTGCTCGAGGACCTGTGCGGCGTCGCGCTGCCGTTCTCGACGCCGGCGACCGTCGTCGCCGCGACCTACATGGGCATGCCGTTCTTCGTGCTGAGCGCCGAGGCCGGCCTGCGCGGCTTCGACGCGCGCTACGCGGCGGCCGCGGCCACGCTCGGCGCGGGTCCGTGGCGCACGTTCCGGCTCGTCACGCTGCCGATGGTCGCGCCGGCGCTGCGCACCGGCGCCCTGCTGTGCTGGGCGCGCGCGCTCGGCGAGTTCTGCGCGACGCAGATGTTCGCGGGCAACCTGGCCGGCACGACGCGCACGCTGCCGCTGGCCTGCGCGGTGGCGATGGAGAGCGACCCCGGGCTCGCGGTCGGGCTCGCGCTGATCCTCGCCGTCGTCTCCACCGCGGTGCTGGTGCTGCTGCGCGCCGGCTGGGTGCTGCACCGGTGAACCTCGCGCTGCACTTCGGCCTCGGCAGGGGCGCGCTCGACCTCGCGCTGGACCTCGACGTCGGCGCAGGCGAGACCCTGGCCGTGGTCGGCCCGAACGGCGCCGGCAAGTCGTCGTGCCTGCTGGCGGTCGCCGGGCTCCTGCGCGTCGCGCGCGGCAGCATCGCGTTCGGCGGCGCAGTGCTCGACGGCGGGCCCGGCGGCGCCTTCGTGCCGCCGGAGCGGCGCGGCACCGGCTGCCTGTTCCAGGACCACCTGCTGTTCCCGCACCTGTCCGTGCTCGAGAACGTCTCGTTCGGCCCGCGCGCGCGCGGGCTCGGGCGCGCCGCGGCCCGGGCCACGGCGCGACGCTGGCTCGAACGGGTCGGCCTCGGCGACCGCGGCTCGGCTCGGCCCGGCGAACTGTCGGGCGGCCAGGCGCAGCGCGCGGCGCTCGCGCGCGCGCTGGCCGGCGGGCCGCGCCTGCTGCTGCTCGACGAGCCGCTCGCCGCCGTCGACGCGACGGCGCGCCACGGGCTGCGCGCGGAGCTGCGCGCGCACCTGCGCGACTTCCCGGGGCCGCGGCTGCTCGTCACGCACGACGCCGTGGACGCGTTCGTGCTCGGCGACCGCATCGCCGTGCTCGAGCAGGGGCGCGTCGTGCAGGTCGGCACGCCCGCTGCGATCGGCAGCCGGCCGCGTTCGCGCTACGTCGCGGACCTGATCGGCCTGAACTGCTTCCACGGCGAAGTGCGCGGCGGCGCGTTCGCCGTCGACGGCGGCGGCCGGCTCGCCGTCGCGAGTCTGGACCAGGGCCGCGCGCTCGCGACCGTGCACCCGCGCGCGGTGGCGCTGTTCGTGGCGGAGCCGGTCGGTTCGCCCCGCAACTGCTGGCGGGCCGTGGTGCAGGCGCTCGAACCAGCACCCGGCGGCGTGCGCGTGCAGCTCGCGGGGCCGCTGCCGCTCGTCGCCGAGGTGACCGCCGGCGCCGTCGAGGGCCTCGGGCTCGGCGCGGGTTCGCCGGTCTGGGTCACGGTCAAGGCGACGGAGATCCAGGTCGTGCCGGAGTAGGCGGCGAGCAGGCGGGACGACCGATTCGAGCGCGCGGTGGCATGGCGCCGGCGGCCCGGGGCGGACCGGGCTGTTGTCCCCGGCCCGGCGCGGCGGACAATGCCCCACGCCTGCCGCCGCCCGCCCCGAGTCCACCGGC
>VGXW01000675.1 GCA_016873195.1 Planctomycetota bacterium
TGGGCGCTGATCCAGGAGGTCGAGGCGCTCGGCGGCATGACCAGGGCGATCGAGGCGGGCCTGCCCAAACTGCGCATCGAGGAGGCCGCGGCGCGGCGGCAGGCGGCGATCGACTCCGGCCAGGAGGTGATCGTCGGCGTCAACCAGTACGCGCCCGACGAGCGCGAGCCGCTCGAGATCCTCTCGATCGACAACACGGAGGTGCGGCAGGCGCAGATCGCGCGGCTGCAGGAGTTGAAGCGCACGCGCGACGGCGCGGCGGTGCAGCGGGCGCTGCAGGCGCTGACCGACGGCGCGCGCGGCACGGCGAACCTGCTCGAACTGTCGGTCGCGGCCGTGCGCGCGGGCGCCACCGTCGGCGAGGTGTCGCTGGCGCTCGAGGTGGTGTTCGGCCGGCACGCGGCGGAGCCGCGCACCGTGACCGGCGTGTATGCTGCGGCCGGCAAGTCGATGGCGCAGTTGAGCGAAGTGCAGCAGCGCAGCGCGGTCTTCCTGCAGCGGCACGGCCGGCGGCCGCGCATCCTGATCGCGAAGATGGGCCAGGACGGCCACGACCGCGGCGCGCGCGTGGTCGCCAGCGCGTTCGCCGACATGGGCTTCGACGTCGACGTGGGGCCGCTGTTCCAGACCCCGGACGAGGTCGCGCGGCAGGCGATCGAGAACGACGTGCACCTCTGCGGCATCAGCACGCTCGCGGGCGGCCATCGCGCGTTGGTGCCCGAACTCGTCGCGGCGCTGCGGCGGCTGGGCCGGGCCGACATCCTGGTCGTCGCCGGCGGCGTGATCCCCGAGCAGGACCAGGCGGCGCTGCGCGCGGCGGGCGTCGCGGAGATCTTCGGCCCGGGCACGGTGATCCCGGCGGCGGCCCTGCGGCTGCTGGACCTGCTCGACCGCGCGTAGGCACGCGCCGCGGCAGACGCCGCGCCGGTCGGCCGACCCGCGACTTGCTCCGCTCCCGGCGCGCCCCGACGATGCGCGCGGAGGTGCCGATGACCGACCGCTCCGACTGCTGTCCCGGTTCCGGCTGCTGCAACCCCGGCCCGAGCCGCCGCGAGTTCCTGGCCACCACGGGCGCCGCGGCGTTCGGCGCGCTGCGGCCACCCGGACTGCAGCAGCCGGGCCCCGACCACTTCGTGCCGGCCGACAAGCAACTCGCGCCGGCATGGGTCGGCAGGCTCACCGCGCGGGCTCCCGTCGAACCGTGGCGCGGCGAGGCGCTGCGCACGATCGGCATGCCGTGCGGCGGGGTCGGCGCGGGCCAGCTCTACGTGACCGGCGACGGCCGGCTCGCGCACTGGTGGATCGCCAACGACACGCGCCATTCGTCCTACGGCGGCCAGACGACGATCGCGACGCCGGACGGCGAACAGGGCGTCTGCTACGGCAGTTTCGCGCCCGCGCGGCCGGTCGAGCAGGGCACCCTGCTCGCGTGGCGGCAGGGCGACGGCGCGATGCAAAACGCGGACCTCGACGCCGCGGCGTTCCCCGGCACCACGTTCCTCGGCGAGTATCCGGTCGCGACGATCGACTACGAACGGCCCGCGGCGCCGCTGCCGGTCGCCGTGCGCGCCGAGGTGTTCTCGCCGTTCGTGCCGCTCGACGCGCGCGCGTCGGGG
>VGXW01000676.1 GCA_016873195.1 Planctomycetota bacterium
GCGATCTTGAGCTTGCTCACGGCCGGCCCCGCTGTTCTTCGCGATCGAGTTGGAGCTGCACGAGGCCGAAACAGCGCGCCGTGAAGTCGTCGACCTCGTGCCTGGGGTAGACGTGCGCGACCTTGCGGCGGATCGCCTCGCGGCAGCGTTCGCTGCGGAACCAGCGGCGCGCGGCGGCCTCCAGCGGCCCCAGGTGCTGCCGGCAGAACCCGGCGAACGGCTCGCTCTGCAGCCGCTCGCGCGCGATGGCCGCGTAGCCGCGCAGCTTCTCGCGGTACGGCAGGTCCTGCCGCGCGATCGCGTAGAACGGCTCGAAGTCGAGCGTCTTGCGCATCGGCCGCCGCGTCGCGGCGCAGAACAGCGCCCACTTCAGGTTGCTCGTCACGTACCACGGCCAGTGGTAGTTTTTCGAGTTGACCTGGTTGTCGGGGCACGGATTGGCGAAGTCGATCGGGTGGAACGTGCCGCCCCGGCGCAGCGCCTCGACGCTGTTGAAGTCCCAGCCGAAGAAGGCGTTGATCGTCAGGCACGTGTCGACCATCACCGACTCGTCCTCGGCGCTGCAGAAGTCGCGCTCCGTCGTGTAGCGGCCGTGCAGCGGCTGGCTCGGGTCGTACTTCATCACCCGCACCTGCGGGCCGATGCCGACCGCGCGCACGAACAGGTCGTAGCCCGCGACGGCCTGCTGCAGGTGCATCAGGTAGCGGTCGCTCTTCTCGTAGGCGTTGCGCAGGTGCGCCTCGTCGTCGACCTGGCTGACCCCCTGCCAGCCGCCGCCGTCGTAGGGCTTCATGAACAGCGGGTAGCCGATCGCCTTGCCGAGGCCGGCGAGGTCGAACAGCCGCGCGTAGGCCTTCAGCGTGTAGTCGAGGTCGGGCTTGGGCTCGTAGTGCTTCTGCGGCACCATCACGGTCGGCGGGATCGGCATGCCGAGCGCGGCCATCGCGCAGTAGGTCGAGTGCTTCTCGAAACTCTGCACCGACCACGGGTTGTTGTAGACGTAGAGCCCGTCCATCAGCACGCACTTCTTGAGCCACTCGCGCTGGACCGAGAACCAGTGCGTCAGGCGGTCGACGACGAGGTCGTACTTGCAGCCGGGCCGCAGCGGCACCGGTTCGATCGCCGTGCGCTCGCACGCGAACGTGACCACGTCCGCGCCGAGCTTCAGTTCCAGGCGCGCGTCGGCGAGGATCTGTTCGAAGGCGAGCGGCCAACAGATGTCGGCGCCGAGCGAGAGTCCGATGTGGCGGGTGACGGCGGGCATGAGCGGCGTGGCGTGCGGCCGCACTATGCCGGGGCGGGCAGGGCGGGGGAAGCGTGCCGGGTCTCACTCCAGGGCGATCGCGACCACCGGACGCTGGTCCCGCCGCAGCCAGCCGAGCAGCCGCGCGACGTCCCCGGCGGCCAGCGCGACGCAGCCGGCGGTCGCCTGTCCGGGTCCGCCCCAGACGTGCAGGAAGATCGCGCTGCCGCGGCCGGGCACCACCGGGTCCGTGTTGTGCTCGATCACGGCCCCGAGCGCGTAGGCGTCGTCGTCGCGGCGCATCCGTTCCGCGGACCCGGCCGGCTTGCCGACGACCCAGCGGTTGTAGTCGGGCGAGGCGGG
>VGXW01000677.1 GCA_016873195.1 Planctomycetota bacterium
TGGGCAGGTTGCTGGTGCAGCTCGGCGCCGAGCCGACGCCCGGCTTCCTGCCGTTCGCCCAGCTCGTCGCCGGCGGCGCGCGCATCGAGCCGGCGGCGCTCGCCGCGCTGCAGGCGCTGCTCGATCCCGACGACCCGATCAACATCCAGTTCACCAGCGGCACGACCGGTGCGCCGAAAGGCGCGACGCTGACCCATTTCAACATCGTCAACAACGGCTTCTTCGTCGGCGCCGGCATGCGCCTGACGCCGCAGGACCGGCTGTGCATTCCGGTGCCGCTGTATCACTGCTTCGGCATGGTGCTCGGCGTGCTGGCTGCGGTCGCGCACGGCGCGGCCATGGTCTTTCCCGGCGAGTCCTTCGATCCGCTGCAGGTGCTGGAGACGGTCGCCGCGGAGCGCTGCACCGCGCTGCACGGCGTGCCGACGATGTTCATCGCCGAACTGGAGCACCCGCGCTTCCGCGAGTTCGACCTGTCCGCGCTGCGCACCGGCATCATGGCCGGCGCCCCGTGCCCGATCGCGGTGCTGCGCCGGGTCGTCGACGAAATGCACATGCGCGAGGTGACCATCTGCTACGGCATGACCGAGACCAGCCCGGTCAGCTTCCAGTCGCACGTCGACGACCCGCTGGAGAAGCGCGTGTCCACGGTCGGGCGCGTGCACCCGCACGTGCAGGTCAAGGTCATCGATGCGGCGGGCCGTGTCGTGGCGCGCGGCGTCGCCGGCGAGATCTGCACGCGCGGCTACAGCGTGATGCGCGGCTACTGGAACGACGCGGCGCGCACCGCAGAGGTCGTCGACGCCGCCGGCTGGATGCACACCGGCGACCTCGGCGTCATCGATGCCGATGGTTTCTGCAACATCGTCGGCCGGGTCAAGGACCTGATCATCCGCGGCGGCGAGAACGTCTACCCGCGCGAGATCGAGGAGTTCCTGTACCGGCATCCGGACGTGCAGGACGTCGCCGTGGTCGGCGTGCCGGATGCGAAGTACGGCGAGGAGATCTGTGCGTTCATCCGGCTGCGCGACGGCGCCCGCGCCGACGACGAGTCGGTGCGCGCGTTCTGCCGCGGCCAGATCGCGCACTACAAGGTTCCGCGCTACGTGCATTTCGTCGAGGCTTTTCCGATGACGGTGACCGGCAAGGTGCAGAAATACCTGCTGCGCGAGCTGGCCGAACAACAGCTTGGGCTGCGCCGCGAAGCGACCGCCTGACGGCGGCCGGGCGGTTCACTCGTCGGCGCCCCAGGTCCTGGCCATCACCAGGTAGGTGAACGCAGCTGACCAGGTGATCAGCATGAAGCCAAGCAGCGACTCGGCGGCGGCGAGAAAGCGGATCGGCCCGACCGCCAGCAGATCGCCCCAGCCGACCGTGGTGTAGTTGGTGGCGGAAAAGTACACGCAGTCCCAGAAGCCGATCCGCGCATGGCCGACGATCGTGCCGGCGCCGGTGACGCCGATCAGCAGCTCGAACGCGGCGCCGAACAGCCCGATCTCGGCGACGTGAGTCGCGAGCAGCACGAACATCACGATCAGCAGCGTCGGCCGGTGATGGTGCCGGCGCGTGTGACCGCGCGCCCGCGTGCGCTCCTTGCGCTCCCC
>VGXW01000678.1 GCA_016873195.1 Planctomycetota bacterium
GGGGATGCACTGGCTCGGCGCGCACCTGACGCCGGAATCCGCGGGCGCCCGGGCCGCGCTGCTGCCGGTCGCGATCCCGGTGGGGTTCGCCGCGTTCCTGACGGACACGGTCGCCGTGAACCCCGCGTGCGCGGTCGACGACGCGTGGGGCGACACGGTCGACCTGCTGTGGACCTCGCGCGAGGAATCGACGCTGCGCCGCGTGCTGTTCACGCCGCTGGCCGCGGTCGCGACGCCGTTCGTGTTCGGCGGCGACTGGCTGTTCCGCAGCCTCGTGCCGGTCGATCCGCGGCGCGAGGACCGCGAGGACAAGGAGGACCGATGAGAACGCTCCCGCTCGCCGTCGTGCTGCCGCTGCTGCTGGCCTCGTGCGCGTGGTCGCGCCGCGACAACCGGCCGCTGTGGAACGCGTTCGAGGCGAACTGCGTGCCCGAGTCGGGCGGCGCGTTCGTCGCGGCGCTGCCGCTGACCGTGCCGCTCGGACTCGGCGCGATCCTCGCCGACACGCTCGTGGTGCACCCGCTGCAGGTGGTCGACGACGCGGCCGACGACGCGGCGGACCTGTGGCGCGGACTCGACTGGCAGCAGGAGTACTACACGCAGTGCGGGTTCGCGCCGGTGCGCGCCGTCGCGACGCCGTGCTGGTTCCTGCTGTCGTTCGTCGGCCGCAGCATGTTCGACGTCGCGTCGACCGAACAGCGCGAGGCGGACCACGCGGCGTGGGCGGCGCGGCGCCGGGCGGAGACCCTGGTCTGGCTCGAGCGCCTGGCCCGAGGCGAGGTGACGAACGCGCCGCCGGCGCTGCCCGCGCAGTTCGACCCGGAACTGCGCGCGGCGGTGGCCGCGGCCGCGGCGCAGGCGACGGCGCTCGGCCGCATCCGGCTCTACGCGGCCGCGGCCCGGCAAGAGGCGCTCGGCGCGGGCGTGGACTGGGCGGCGGCGCTGCAGGACGAATCGGCGGTGGTGCGCTTCTTCGTGGTGCGGGAACTGCCGCGCGAGGTCGCCGTGCCCGACGCACTGTTGGCAAGACTGCGCGAGGACCCCGACGAGGCGGTGCGCACGCTGGCGCGGCGGCCGCGCGAGCAGTGGTAGGGACGGGGCAGCCCGGCGCGCCGACCGTGCGCGAGATCACGTTGACCGCCGCGGAGGCCGGCCAGCGCCTGGACCGCTACCTGCGCAAGCTGCTGCGCGGGG
Organism: Planctomycetota bacterium; assembly: GCA_016873195.1. Lineage (GTDB taxonomy): Bacteria > Planctomycetota > UBA1135 > UBA1135 > UBA2386 > VGXW01. The sequence goes on from VGXW01000678.1 coordinate 1,195, forward strand.
TGCCGCTCGGCGCGATCATGCGCCGCCTGCGGCAGGGCGACGTGCGGCTCGACGGCAAGAAGGCGGACGGTTCCACGCGGCTCGCCGCCGGCATGGTGGTGCGGCTCCGGCTGCCGGCGGCCGACCTCGCGGCGCTGGCGGAACCGGCCCGGGCCCGGCCGGGCGGGGCGGCCGGCCGCAGTTCGCTGCCCGGGCCGCTGCGCCCGCGCATCGTGTTCCGCGACGCGGACGTGCTCGTGATCGACAAGCCGCCGGGGCTCGCCGTGGTGCCGGGGACCGGACGCGGCAGCGAACACCTGATCGGGTGGCTCGACGAACAGGGGCTCGGCACGCGCACGGCGACCTTCGCGCCGGCACCGGCACACCGGCTCGACCGCGGCACCTCGGGACTCGTCGCGATCGGCCTGTC
>VGXW01000679.1 GCA_016873195.1 Planctomycetota bacterium
GGGGCGCGCCGCGGACCTGCTCGCCGAGGCCGCGCCGGCGGAGTGACCGGAAGGCGCCGATGTCGTGCGCCTTCGGGCCGGGGCATTCGCGGCAGGCGATGGCCACGCCGCCGGCGGCAGCGGAGCCAGGGGGCCCCTCGCGTCGACAGGTCTCCAGCAGGGTGCCGTGGCAGGCTGCCGCCATGCGGACCTTCCACGGTTTCGACCGGATCACTTCCGATCCGAAGATGCTCGGCGGCAAGCCGTGCATCCGCGGCCTGCGCATCACGGTGCAACGCGTGCTCGAGATCCTGGCGCAGGGTCCCTCGTGGGACCTCGTGCGCGATGACTACCCGGAGATCGAGGAGCCGGACGTTCGGCAGGCGCTGGCGTTCGCGGCGGCGTTCCTGACGGACACCGTGATCCCGCTCGACACCAGCGCCGCGTGACTCGCTTCTTCTGCGACATGGGGGTTGCCGGGGCGCGCGGCCGACGACCTGCAGGCGGAGGGAATCGACGCCGTGCATCTCGGTCGCATGGGGATGGCGCGGCTGCCCGACGAACAGGTCATCGAGTTGGCGGTCCGCGAGGGGCGGACCATCGTCACCCTGGATCGTGTCTTCACGCAGCTCGTCGCCGTGTCCGGCGCGCGAGTCCCGTCCGTCTACATCAGGCAGAACGTGGATCGCAAGCAGGCCGTCGCGCCGTTGCGCAGGGTGCTGGCGGCGTGCGAGGCAGCGCTTGCTCAGGGAGCCTCGTGTCGGTCACCGAGGACCAGATCCGCGTGCGGCCGTTGCCGGTCGACCGCCCGAGGCGGCATCCGCAGCGCGATCAAGTTCCTGCGGGCAACGATCGGTGGTCCGTCTGGTCCCTGCCGCACCGCATCCTCACCCTCGGAGCGGCGGAGTCTCCGGACAGCCCCGCCGACGGCGAGCAGGACTGCCAGGAATGGCGCCGCTAGGCTCTCCCCCACCATGGACTGGTGGGTAGTGCCCCTCGTGTTCGCCGCGGTCCTCCTCGGCCATCGCTTGGGCCGCGTTGCGCGGTCGCAGCCTTCGGTTCCACGCCCGAGGCCAACCCCACCATCCGCCACGCCCGCCGCACCGCCCGCCCCCGCCGCCCCGTCCCCGCGCGAACGGCTGCTGCGCCTGTCCGCCGAGCTGCGCGACGTGTTCGCCGCGGTCGCGCACCCGAACGACCTCGCCACGGTCGACGGCTACCGCGCCTGCGTCGACGCGCTGGCCGGCCCGGACTTCACCCCCGGCGACCTCTTCGGCTACCTGGTCGGCGACAGCCCCGCGCTGTCGTGCGCCGCGGCCGAAGCGCTCGGCTTGCGCGACGAGCTGCGCGGCCGCGAGGCCGAACTCGTGAAGCGGCTCGACGGCATCAGCGTCTACGCGCGCCACTTCCTGCTGCCGACGATCGCGCGCAGCTCCGACCCCGCCACTTCGTTCGCGGTGCTGCTGCTCGGCGACAACTCCTGGGGCTCGGCGATGGGCATGGACCTGCTGCGCGGTTACCTGTGCCTGCACCTCGACGCGGACTACGCCGCCGCACCGGCCCAGCGCGAACGGCTTGCGCAGTGCGCCGAGGGCCACCGCGAGTGGATGAAGGG
>VGXW01000680.1 GCA_016873195.1 Planctomycetota bacterium
GACGATCTCGTCGAACCTGACGCAGGTGCTGCGGCAGCGGTTCGGCATCGACAGCGTGCAGATTCCCTACGCGATCGACCACGGGGTGCACTTCCCGGGCCCCGAACGCGCGCCCGGCCGGCCGCTGCGGGTCGGCCTCGTCGGCCCGTTCCAGATCGCCTGGAAGGACCTCGCGACCGGCTACGCAGCGTGCCGGCTCGCGCACGCGGCGGGCCAGCCGCTCGTGCTCGTGCGCGCGACGAACACCGCACCCGACCCGGCCGAAGCCGACGTGGGCTTCCCGGTCGAATGGCACCAGCAGCTGCCACCCGCGCGCATGGGCGACTTCCACCGCTCGCTCGACGTGTTCCTCGGCACGAGCCGCGGCGCGGAGGAGGGCTTCTTCCTGCCCGCGGTCGAGGCGATGGCCTGCGGCGTGCCCACGGTGCTGACCGACGTTCCGTGCTTCCGCAGCCACGCGCGGGGTCCGGACGACGAGCCCTACGCGCTGTTCGCGCCGCCGCAGGATCCCGCGGCGATGGCCGAGGCGCTGGTCGTCGCGGGGGGCGTGACCAACGTGCGGAGCGCACTGCGGGCCGCGGGGCTGCGCGTGGCGGCCCGCTACACGGGCGAACGCCACGCGGCGGCGCTCGAGGCGGCGCTGCGCGGGTTCGTGCCCGCGGCGTCGGCCGGCGAGGCGGTGCAGCTCGTCGGGCCAGAGTCTGCGGCCGGGAGTCCCGGGCTGGCGGCGCTGCAGCAGCAGCTGTGCCGCGAGGCCGAGGCGCTGCTGGCCCAGGAGCAGCCCGAACTCGCTTCGCGCTGTCTCGAAGCAGCTACGCTGCTCGCGCCCGAGCATGCCGAGACCCGGCTGCGGCTCGCCGAGGCGAGACTGCGCTGCGGCGATGCGGCCGGGGCCCTCGCAGCCTGCGCGGCGGCGGACGCGCGCGGCGCCGATGGCGCGACCGCACACACGGTCCGCGGCGCGGCGCTGCACGCGCTCGGGCGCGTGGCCGAGGCGGCGGGGGCATTCCAGGCGGCGCTGGCGGCGGGCCCGCGCACGGCCGACGCGTGCAACCGACTCGGCGTGGTGCTCTACCAGGCCGGCGACCTGCGCGGCGCGCGCACGAGCTTCGAACAGGCGCTGCAGCTCGAGCCCGGGCACGGCGACGCGCGCTGCAACCTCGCGGCGCTGCCCGCCGCCTGAGGCGCCCGTGCGCATCCTCTGCAACCTGCCGCTCGAGTGCTTCGACGAACGCGCCGCCATGCGCGGCATCGAGCTGGTGACCTACGGGCCGCCCTCGCGCATGGACGTCGACGGCGTGCACTTCCCGTTCGACGTGGCGTTCGATCCCGCCTGCGGCAGCTGGGGCGAACTCGCGGCATCGCTGCCCGCGGGCTTCCGGCCCGACCTGCTGCTGCTCTACTGGCCGGACCAGGAACCGCTGCCCGCCGGGCTCGAGCACTGCCCGGTGCCCGTCGTCGGCGTCGTCTCCGACTACAACCTGTCGCTGCCCTACCTCGCGGGCCTGTGGCCGTTCTTCGACGTGCTGCTGTGCGACCGCGCCGGCGTCGACCTGTTCGCCGCCCTGTCGTTCGCCGAGGTGC
>VGXW01000681.1 GCA_016873195.1 Planctomycetota bacterium
GGACGAGGTGCCGACGGCCGCGGTCGAGTGCCGCATCCAGCCGCGCATGCTGGTCAACCCCGCGTTCGTCGCCCGGCACGCGGCGACGCCCGAGAAGCTCCTGATGCTGGTGATGCACGAGCTGCATCACATCCTGCTCGGGCACACGACGCTGTTCCCGCGCGCGACGCCGGTGCAGAACTTCGTCTTCGACGCGGTGATCAACGGCATCGTCTGCCGCATGTTTCCCCGCGCGGCGCACATCGCGTTCTTCAGCGACTACTACCCGGAGGAGCGCTTCCCCGGCTGCCTGCTCGCGCCGCCGCCCGGCTGGCCCAACGGCAAGGCGCGCATGGCTGCTGGCCTGGAGCAGCTGCCAGCACGACTGCGCGCCCGTGCCCATGCCGTGCACCTTTCGCTCTACTCGGCGACCGGCGCGAGCTACCAGGACGTCTACGAACTGCTGCCGAGGCTGCTCGCGAAGGTGCGCCTGCCCGGCGCCAGTGCCAAGAAGGCGGCCGCAGACGGCAGCGAACTCGTGCTCGAGTTGCCGCTGCTCGGCGGCCACGGCGAAGACGAACTGCAGGCAGCCGGCCTGGAAGTGCGGTCGCCGATCCTGTTCGACGTCGTGCGCAGCATCGTCGAGCAGTGGCCGCAACCGCCGCAGCCGATCCGCGGCCGTTCGCTTGCCGACGTGCTGCAGCATGGCATGGTGACAGCGCGGCCAACGCCGTCGAATCGCGCTCGGCTGCGCCAGCTGATCCGCAAGGTCGCCGGCTTGTCCGGCAACGGAAGGCTGCGCCAACCGCGCGACGACCACTTCGAGGCGCCGACGCCGATCCCGACGCTGGCGCGCCGTTCGCTCGTCCAACGCGCCCTTGGCCACCAGCCGCTGCTGCATACCGGCAGCGTCGCCTTGCGGCGCCGCGCGCCGGCGGGGGAACATGTGCACGTCTATCTCGACGTGTCGGGCAGCATGAACAGCGTGCTGCAGGCACTCTATGGCGCGATCCTCGACTGCGCCGACTTCGTCGTGCCGCTCGTGCACCTGTTCTCGACCAAGGTCGCCGACGTCACCCTCGCCGAACTGCGCGCGGGCAAGTGCGTGACCTCCGGGGGCACGGACATCGCGTGCGTCGCCGAGCACATGGCGCGTCACCGCGTGACTCGCGCGCTGCTGGTCACCGACGGCTGGGTCGGCACGCCGCGCGGCGAACACCACGCGACACTCGCCAAGGCACGCCTCGCCATCGCCTACCTCGGCACCAGCACCCACCAAGCCGATCTCGCCGCCGTCGCCCGCCACACCTGCATCCTCACCATCGGAGTCAGCTCATGACCATCGCCCTGTTTCCCGCCGAGTTCGTGTTCCCCGGCCACCCCGACAAGTTGTGCGACGCCATCGCCGACGCGCTGGTGCAGGCGGCGATCCGCCGCGAACCGCGCGCGCTGGTCGGCGTCGAGGTGGCCACCCACCGCGACCATGTCTACGTCACCGGCCGCATCGCCTGCGCAGGTGCGGCCGACATCGACGTCGACGGCATCGCGCGCGACGCCTACCGGTCCGCTGGCTACGACGGCGACTGGTATCCCGCGCCCGCCCGG
>VGXW01000682.1 GCA_016873195.1 Planctomycetota bacterium
CCCCTGCTCGACCAGATCCTCGGTTTCTTCGGCGTCGCGCCCGACCTCGACCTCGACCTGATGCGGCCGGACCAGTCGCTCGCCGACCTGACGTCGCGCATGATCGCGGCGCTGGATCCGGTGCTCGCCAGCGAGCACCCGGATCTCGTGCTCGCGCAGGGCGACACGACCACCGTGATGGTCGCCGCGCTGTGCTCGTTCTACCGCCGCATCCGCTTCGGCCACGTCGAGGCGGGGCTGCGCACGGGCGACAAGTGGCAGCCGTTCCCCGAGGAGGTGAACCGCGCGGTGGTCGGCCGGCTCGCCGACCTGCACTTCGCGCCGACCGAGCGGGCCGCCGCGAACCTGCGCGCCGAACGCGTGCCGGCGGCGGCGGTGCACGTGGTCGGCAACACCGTGATCGACGCGCTGCTGTGGACCGCGTCGCGCGTCGACCCGGCGAAGTTCCGGCCGGCACCCGGCCGGCGGCTCGTGCTGGTCACCGCGCACCGGCGCGAGAACTTCGGCGCGCCGTTCGAGCAGGTCTGCCGCGGGCTGCGCCGCGTCGCCGACCGGCCCGACGTGGAACTGCTCTACCCGGTGCACCCGAATCCGAACGTGCGGTCGGTCGTCGAGCGACTGCTCACCGGGCACCCGCGCGTCCGCCTCTGCGAGCCGCTCGACTACCCGGACATGGTCGCCGCGATGCGCGCGTGCACGCTGATCCTGACCGACTCGGGCGGCGTGCAGGAGGAGGCGCCGTCGCTCGGCGTGCCGGTGCTGGTGCTGCGCAACGAGACGGAACGTCCCGAGGGCGTGGCCGCCGGCGCCGCGCGGCTCGTCGGCCCGCACGAAGACCGCATCGTCGCGGAGGCGACGCGGCTGCTCGACGATCCGGCGGCCCACCGCGCGATGGCGTCGGTGCAGAACCCGTACGGCGACGGCACCAGCGCCCGCGCGATCGCCGCGATCCTGCGGGACCTGCCGTGACGGCGGCCGTGTCGCCGCGAGCCGCAGGCCTGCCGGCGGCGCCGCGGCGGGAAGATCCGGGTAGCATGCCCGTCCGAGCCCCGCTGGACCCCGCGATGACCCGAACCGCCCTGCCCCGCCTCCCGACCGATCGCCGGCACGGCGACGCCGAACGCGGCGTGGCGCTCGTGCTGACGATGATCTTCGCGATCCTGCTCTACATCCTGGTCGCCGAACTCGTCGTGTCGGGACGCATGATCCGGGCCACGGGCGAGAACGACGCGCTGCTGGCGCGCATGCGCACGCAGATGGTCTACGAACTCGGCGAGGCCTGCGACCAGCTGCTCGAGGACCTGGCGGCCGCGTCCGCGCAGGGAGAAGGCGGCGGCGGTGGGTTGGCGGGCGCGCTCGGCGGGGCGGGCGGCGCGGGCGGTGCGGGCGGTGCTGGCGGTGCGGGCGGTGCTGGCGGCGCACCGGGTGCCGGCGGCGAGGGCGAGGAGGAGGCCGATCCCGCGGCCGGTTGCGACAGCAGCCGTGACGCGTGGTTCGACCCGGCCGGCAAGGCCGACAACGACCTGACGACCTACGTGTTCGTCGAGGACGAGAACCGCAAGTTCAACATCCTCGCGCTGTGG
>VGXW01000683.1 GCA_016873195.1 Planctomycetota bacterium
AAAACGCGGCGAACCACGTCTCGTTGGTGCCGCTGATGGTCAGCGTGAGCCCGCCGTCCTGATTGGTCGTGTAGCTGCCGGTGTAGGCGAAGTCGGAGCCCTGGTTGCCGACCGCGTCGAGCCGGAACCCGCCCTGGGTCGACAGCGTCACGACGCCGACGAACGCGTCCGAGCCCGGGTTCGACGGGTTCACGAACACGGTGTGCCCGCCGATCAGGAAGCGGCCGGGGACGAGCTGCGGGATGAGCTGCGTCGCGGGCGCGTCGAACTTGCGCAACATCACGACGAGGCCCGCTTCGCCGTCGGTCTCGTCGGCGTCGAGGCCCAGCACCACGTCGCCGCTGGAGGCCGCGTAGCAGACGCGGCTGTCCGGCGCGAGCCCGGTGACCTGGTAGCTCAACGTCAGGTTGCAGGTGCCGTCGCCGTTGTTGTTCAGCAGCAGGTTCCGGATCGTGCCGCCGAACGTGACCACCGCGGTGCCCTGCTGGCCCGTGCCGCTGATCGTGCGCTCGGTGCCGGGATCGCCGGCGGCGATCGACACGGCGCCGCGCGCCGCGCGGCCGACGTTGTCCGGCGACAGGATCGCCTCGTTGAAGATCGTGTGCAGCGAACCGACGTGCCAGGCGCCCGCGAGTTCGACCTGGCCCGGCACGACCTTGGTCGCCACGTAGAGTCCGATCGACTGCGAGTTCGGGGTCGAGACGCGGTCCGTGAAGCACAGGCTCGGGGGGACGGTGAGCCCACCCGCGAGCGAGTAGGCGCCCTTGAAGACGACCGACGGTTCCCGGCCGCTGCCGGTGACGTAGAGCGACAGCGCGCCGTCGTCGGCCAGCGCGTAACTGTCCGCCGCCGACGTGCCGTTGGTGCGCGCGATCGTGTAGCTGCTGTCCTCGAAGAAGTTCAGCGTGCCGCGGTCGGTGAAGACGACGTCGGGGACCAAACGGAACGTGCCGAAACCCGGCAGGCTGCGGAAGCCGAACATGTGGTGGCTCGCCGAGACCTTCACCTTGCTCTCGGGCCGGTCCTCCTTGCCGCCGTCGGCGCAGCCGGCGGCGAACAGCAGCAGGGGCAGGCAACAGCGCAGCCGATTCGGTTGGGGGTTCAAGGTGGGGCAGTCTAGCCGTGCCGCCGCAGGAGGAAACAGCCGCCGACCCGCACCGGGCCGGTGATCGCGGACCGCAGCCGCGCTAGCTTGCGCACGCCGATGTCGACCTCGAGAGCCGGTCCCGCTGCCGCCGCTGCCCTGACCCTGTGCGCCTGCGCGAGCCACCGCGAACCCCACGGCCCGCTGCCCGTGCGCAACCAGCACCCGGCCCAACTCACCGTGCTGCACCTGCCGCCGGCAGCCACGGCACCGCCGCCGGCCGGCGAACTTCGCGCCCGGCTGGACCTGGCCTACTCGAGCCTGTTCCTGAGCGGCACCAGCAGCACCGCGAGCTACGCCATGGACGGCGAGTACCTGCGCGCGGCGGTCGCGCTCTCGATCGGGCTCGGCGGGGGGGTCGCCGCCGGCCTGGAACTGCCGGCAGCGCACAGTGGCGGCGGGTTCCTCGACTCGTTCCTGATCGACTACCACGCC
>VGXW01000684.1 GCA_016873195.1 Planctomycetota bacterium
GGGGGGCGGGAGGTGCCCCGTGACCGGCCCGGCCGAGCACGCCGAGGCGCGGCAGCGGCTCGCGGCGTTCTTGCGCGGCGAGACCGGCGAACGGCTGTTCCGGCAGCCGACCGGCCACCCGTCGAGCCCGACGGGCTTCTGCTTCTGCGACCGCGGCGTGCTGGCGATGGTCTGGTTCTGCCTGAAGGCCGGCCTGCTGCAGCTGCTGCTGCAGCTGCCGTTCGCGGGACCCAAGCTGTGGTTCCTGCGCCGGCTCGGCGCGCGCATCGGCCGCAACGTGCACCTGGCGCCGCGCGCGTGGATCGACCCGACCTTCCCCGAGCTGATCACGATCGAGGACGGGGTGTTCGTCGGCATGGACGCGCGGCTGCTCACGCACGAGTACCGCATCGACGAGTTCCGCGCCGGGCGCATCGTGCTGCGGCGGGGTTGCTTCGTCGGCGGTTTCGCGATCCTCGCCTGCGGCGTCGAGGTCGGCGAGGGCGCCACGGTCGCGGCCGGCGCCGTGGTCGGCCGCGACGTGCCGCCCGGCTGTACCGCGATCGGCAACCCGGCGCGCATCGTCGCGCGCGGCGCCGCCGCGGAGATCACCGTTCCCGAACCACCGGAGGCCAAGGCATGACGCACGGCTCGCCCTTCCCGCGTCGCGTGCTCGCGGCGCTGATCCTGGTCCTCGCCCTCGTGCCCGTGGTCACCTGGTGGCTGCTGATCGGGCGCGCGCCGGGTTTGCCGGCCGCGGCAGCGCGCGAACGGATCCGCAGCGGCGACCCGCCGGCCGTGCTGGTCGACGTGCGCGCGCCGGCCGAGTTCGCAGCCGGTCACGTCGCCGGTGCCGTGAACTGGCCGTTCGCGGAGCTCGCCCGGATCGCCGGCCCGGCCGAGGTCCCTGCACCGCTGCGCGATCGCGAGCTGCTGCTGCTGTGCGACAGCGGCATCCACGGCGCGGCCGCGGCGCGGCACCTCGCCCCGATGCTGGGCGACCGGGTGGCCTCGGTGCGCGACGGCATGCGGGGCTGGATCGCCGAGGACGCGGTGGCCGGGCCCACGGCGCTCGCGGCACTGCAGGGCGGCGTCGCCGTGCCGCTGCCCGCCCCCTGGCGCGAATCACCGGCGCACGAGCAGTGGGCCGCGGTGCTGACGGGCTTCGTCGTGAAGCCGATCTACATGCTGATGGCGCTGCTCGGGATCGTCGTGCTGTGGCGGTCGGCGGCCGCCGACCTCGTCGCGCTGCGCTGGGGCCTGATCCTGTTCCTCGCCGGCGAGTCGGCCTGCGCGATCAACTACCTGCTGTTCCGCGACGGATCCCACCTGTCGGAGTACCTGCACAGCCTCGGCATGGTGCTCGCCTTCGGCTTCGTCACGCACGCGCTGATGGAAGGGCTCGACCACCGGTTCGTGCACTACAGCGAACCGGACCAGCGCTGCGCCGCGATCAAACTGTGCCAGACGTGCTTCAAGTACAAGCCGGTGCCGTGCGGCCTGCAGCGCCTGTTCCTGGTCGCGATCCCGGCGACGGCGGTGCTCGCCGGCCTGCCGCTGCTGTCGCCGCTGCGCGCGTCGGCCTACAACACGCGC
>VGXW01000685.1 GCA_016873195.1 Planctomycetota bacterium
GGTGCGCGGTTGCCGGTGGCGGCGCGCAGGCCGTAGCCGGAGCCCGTGAAGCGCACGGAGTCGGGAGCGGTGCGCGAGGGCGAGTCGACGTCGCGTTCGAGCCACGCGGAGGGGAGCAGGAACCCTTCGACGAGCCAGCGCTGGCCGTAGTGGCCGGAATCGTCGCGTGGGCGCGCGTAGCCCGGCGGGACGGGGTCCTGCTGGGCCGGCGGTGGTGGGGAGGTGCAGGCGGCAACCGCGATCGCGGCGGCGAGGCAGCAAGAACGCGGCGCGAGGGGCATCGGGGGCATTCTACGACCGCCCCGCCCCGCCCCTACCGCACCAGCTTGGTGTAGCGGTGGCTCGTCTGCAGCGCGAGCGCGTAGAGCGCGGTCACGAACACACGGCCGCCGTCGCCGTCCCAGACGCCCACCGGATCCCACGAGCCCGCGAAGCTGCCGTCCGTGCGTTGATTCCCTGGCAACGCCGCCAGCGCGTCCTGCCAGGCTCCCCAGTACTTGCCGCCCATCTGGAACATCGCGAACGTGCCGAAGTACCAGTAGACCGCGTCGATGCGGTCGGGTTTCCACGCGGGCGGCTTCGCGAGCAGCCGATCGGCCGCGGCCGCCAGCACCCGCTTCTTCTGCGGATCCTGGCCCAGCAGCAGCCGGCCGTAGAGGGCTGCCGCCGTCATGCCTTCGCCGAGTTCGACCGGGAAGCGCTGCGCGTGGTCGCCCGGCTTCCGCGACGACGGCTCGCCCTGCTTCGTGTAGCCGGCATGGCCGTCAGGCGTGGTGACCTGGTCGTACCACGTCGCGGCGAGCTGCAGCGCGTTCTCGTTGACCTGCAGGCCGAAGTACTTCGCCGACGCGCACGCGGCGACCGCCCAGGTCGTCACCGACGTGTCGTTGTCGTTGTCGCGCGGTTGGTAGCGCCACACCGCGTAGGGATTGCGGTGCGACTCGAGGTAGTCGATGGCGCGCTGCGCGACGGGCTTCAGCACGTTGTAGTTCGACAGCCCGTAGGCCTCGCACAGCGCGAACGCCGCGATCGCATGGTCGTAGACGAAGTCGTGCGACGCGTTCGTGCCGATCAGCCCGTTCTCCTGCTGCTGGTTGCGCAGCCAGTGCGCCGCGCGCTTCAGGTGGTCGCGGAACGGCCCGTTCCGCAGCGTGCTGCCGCTGCCGAGCATCGCCAGCATCGCGAGGCCGGTGACGCCGACGTCGTGCACGGCGATGCCGGGTCCGTCGCACCGCTGGCCCTCCGGGTCGTGCTTCATGAACTGGTCCGCGTCCCAGCGGCCGTCGTCGTCCTGGTGTCGTGCGAGCCACTGCAGCGCGGCGTCGATGCTCGCGGCGACCGGGCCCTTGTCCGCGGCCGGTGGCGGCGGGGGCGGCGGCGGGGGCGGCGGCGGCTCCTCGCCCACCATGGGCTCGGGGACCTGGGCTCGTGGTGCCGGCGGCGCCACGTCCGCGGGCTGGCCCGGCGGCGGGAGCGTGAACCGGTGCAGCAGGGTGAGCGTTCGCAGGTCGAACTGGAAGAGCTCGTCGCCGCGCAGCACGAACAGGAAGCGCTCGGTCGCGAGCA
>VGXW01000686.1 GCA_016873195.1 Planctomycetota bacterium
CCCCCGCGACCTCGACGCACGGAGACGGGAAGCCCGGCACGTTGCACTGCCCCTGGGCATTGCTGCCCCAGGCGAGCACGAGCCCGGTCGACGTGAGCCCGAGCGAGTGGTATCCGCCCGCGGCGATGCCGGCCCAGTTCATTCCCGGCGGCAGATACGGGATCGTGGTCTCGCCGGAGTTGTTCGTGCCGAAGCCGATCACGGTGCCGTCGGTACGGCGCGCCAGCGCGTGGTGGTGGCCGAGCGCGACCTCGACGTAGCCGAGGCCGGCGGGCAATGCCGGCACCGTGCTCCACAGCGGACTGCCGGCGACCGCGCGCAGCGAGCCGCCTTCGTCCAACAATGCGAATGCCGGGCCATGGGGTCCGCCGGCCATCACCTGCGCGAACGGAGTATCCTGCTGCAGCGACGGCATCACGCTCTCGGGCCACGCGATCACCGCGCCATCGGACCGCAGTGCGACGCCGTAGCCCTGGCCCGCGCCGATCTGCACCCAGCTCGTTCCCGGCGCCAGCGCGGGCGCATTGCTCATGTTCTGGCCGAAACCCACGACCGCGCCGTCCGAGCGCCGCGCGAGGCTGCACGGGCCGCCCGCCGCGACTTCCACGTAGGTGACGCCGGCCGGCAATGCGGGCGGCGTGCTCTCGGAATACAGGTTCGTGCCGCAGCCGACGACCATGCCCTCCGAGCGCAGACACAGGGTGTGCATGAACCCCGCGACGACCTGCACGTAGGTCCTGCCCGCGGGCAGCGCCGGAACGTTCAACTGCCCGAACCAGTTGTTGCCCCAGGCGACGGCCGTGCCATCGGAACGCAGCGCCACGGTGTAGGCAGCGCCCGCGTCGACCTGCACGTAGCTCGTGCCGGGCGGCAGGGCCGGCACGTTGTGCTGGCCGTAGCCGTTGTCGCCCCAGACCACGAGCACGCCGTCGGACCGGCGCGCGACCGCGTGCGCCGGCATGCCCCCACCGCCGGCGTCGATCTCCACGTAGGTCGTGCCCGGCGGCAGGGCCGGCACCACGCACTGGCCGTAGGTGTTGTCGCCCCACGCGACGACCGAGCCGTCGGACCGGCGCCCCAGCGACCAGCCGGAGCCCGCGGCGAACTCGACGTAGGTCAGGCCCGGCGGCAGGGCCGGAACGTCGCACTGCCCCTGACTGTCGTCGCCCCAGGCGATGGCCGTGCCGTCGGTGCGGATGGCGAAGGCGTGCGCGAGCCCCGCCGCGACGCCGGCCATCGGCGCCGTGGGCACGCCGAGGTCGAACACGAAGCTGCCGAACGCGCGCGCCGAGGATTGCGCGAGGCACGGGGTCGTCGCGGTGGCGGCCACCAGCAAGAGGAGCCCGGTCTGCAGGCCAGTCCCGCGCCGGAGGACAGTCGTTCCAGAGGAAGCTCGTCGCATTGCGGGGTCCATCGAGGGCTCTGCCGGTCGGGCCAATGAGGTCGGGAGAAGGGGTCGTCAGTAGAGGCGCAGGATCGCCGCGTTGGTCACGGAGCCGATGCCGCCGGCGGCCGCGGGATCGAAGACGAGCGCCTGCGCACCCGCGACGAGTCCCACGAAC
>VGXW01000687.1 GCA_016873195.1 Planctomycetota bacterium
GGGGCGGGCGAGGTCACTGCAGTTCGCCCTTGCGCAGCACCAGCGTGCCGTTCGGCGCGGTGATGCGCACGTGGTCCGGCGCCTGCTCGAGCCGCACCGGCTCCGCGCCGTCCAACGCGAGCCCCGCCGGTGTCGTGGTCCAGGTCCCCGACAGGGTCTGGAACGCGGCGACGCCGTCGGTCTCCGCCAGGGCCGCTGCCGTGTAGCTGCCGTCGGCGGCGAACAGGTAGTAGATCTTGCGCAGGCTCGACGCCGCGTCGCCGGTGATCGCCACGGACTCGTAGAGGCCGGCGAGCTGCAGACCCGGCGCCGGCTCGAACTTCAGCTCGGCCACCCGCGCCACCACCATGCGGTCGTCGCGCGCCACGACGTTCGACGGGATGCAGCCGGTGAGACCGGAGGCCAGCGCGAGCGCGAGCAGCGACCAGCCGCAGAGACACTTCCTCACTTGCGGCCTCCCGCCTGCACGCGCGCGCGCAGCGCCACCCACACCTGGACCTCGTCCTGCATCTTGATCGCACCGCCCATCTGGCTCGGCACCGGCACGCCGTAGTCGCTGAGCAGCAGCGGCATCTGCCCCTCGATCACGACCCGCTTGCTCGGATCGACGCTGATCTTCACCGGCATGCGCACGTCGCGCGTCTTGCCGCGGATGGTCATCTGTCCCGCGATCGTGCCCGCGCACGTCAGCTGCCCGGCATCGACCTCGACCGGTTCGAACCGGCCGATCGTGAAGGTGATCTCCGGGTGGTGCTCGGTGTCGAGGTGCTCGCGCAGGGCGGCATCGCGACCGTCCACGCCGGTCACCAGCGTCTTCGCCTCGCAGGCGACGCTGCCGCGGAAGGCGCCGTCCGGGTCGTCGAAGTCGGCGGTGAACTGCCCGCGCACCTTCGAGGTCACTCCCGTGAAGTCGTGCAGCGTGCTCTTCGCGTCGAACCCGACGCGGCACAGGTCGGCCACCAGCACGTAGTCCTGCGGCTCGGTGAACTGGAACTTCGTCGCCGGCACCGAGAACGACAGGAACGAGCCCTTGGGCTGCGCCGGCTTCGCTGCCGGAGCCGCTTCCGGCGGTCCTGGTTCCGGGGCACCGGCAAGCGGGACGACCGCCGCGGGTGCCGCAGCAGGCTCTGCCTTCGGGGTGGGCACCTCCGCGGACCCTGGCGCAGCCGCGGCAGGCACCCCGGCGTCCGGTTGCCCGGCCGTCGCCGGCGCGGTTCCGGTGGCAGCGTGCGGCATGGCCGCCACCTGCTCGGCGAGCTGCGCGAGGCGTTGGTCGATGCCCTGCACCTGCGCCGCCACCTTGCCGAGGTCGGCCCGCTGCCCGAACTGTGCCTGCTGCACGGCTGCCACCTCGCGCGCGAGCGCTTTTTCGTCGCCGTGCCTCGCTTCCGCGCGTTCCTCGAGGGCCGTGCCGAGTCGCTCGAAGTTGCCGCCGAGCGAGGTGCGCAGATCGCCGAGGTCCCGCTGCAGGGTCGCGACGTCGTCGCGCAGCAGCGCCACCGGGTCGGGCCCGGTCGCCCTGTCGTCGAGGTCGACGACGACGCGCACGCGGTCCTTTTT
>VGXW01000688.1 GCA_016873195.1 Planctomycetota bacterium
CCCCGCCCCCCGGGGGGCGGGGAGCGCCGGCAGGCGGACGCACCCGGTGTGGAGCCGCAGCGGAGCCCGCCGTCGACGGAGTTCGCCGAGCGCACCTGGCTCGTCGAAGGCGAAGCGGCCGACGTCGCGGAACTCGTGCGCCACCTCGCCGCGCTCGCGCGTCGATCCGGGTGGGAGTTCGGCAACGCCGAGTTCCCGGCGGAGGCGCTGGTGTCGCGCACGGAGCGCGCGCCGTCCGCAGCCGCTCCCGAAGCGCCGCCGCCGGGCGCCGCCGCCGGGACCAAGGACGCCGAGGCGGCCGCGGGCAAGGCGGTTGTGCCGGTGCGGCTCGTGCTGCGCCTCCGCACGCGCCGTTGACCGCCGCGGTTGGTCCGCGCGAACGGCTTCTGCTAGAAGCGCGCGCTTGGAAGCCTGGCGGCGCAACTTCTCCGCGGTCTGGCCGAGCCTGTTCGCGACCGCGATGGGCCTGATGGCGTTCCTGCCGACGCTCGCGCTCTACGTGCGCGAGCGCTTCCGGATCGAGGACCCGCGGGAACTCGCGTTCTGGGCCGGCCTCGTCTACGGCGTGGCGCCGTTGACGGCGGCGCTCGCCGGCCCCGTGTGGGGCGCGCTCGGCGACCGCGTCGGCAAGAAGCCGATGGCGATCCGCGCGAACCTCGCGATCGCGGTCACGGCGGCGCTGATGCCGCTCGCGCCGAGCCCGCTGCTGCTGATGGTGATGCGCGCCGTGCAGGGCCTGTTCGCCGGCTACGTGGCGCCGGCGATGGCGCTCGTGTCGCAGCAGGCGCCGCGCGAGCGGCACGGCCTCGTGATCGCGCGGCTGCAGGTCGCGATGGCCGCCGGCTCGTTCCTCGGGCCGATGCTGGGCGGCGGCATCGCCTATCTGTTCGGCCGGTCCGCGCTGTTCTGGGTGACGAGCTGCCTGTCGCTGCTCGCGGCCTGGCACCTGCATCGCCGCGCGGAGGAGACGCCGCGCGAGGCGGTGCCCGGGAGGCCGTCGTTCTTCCGCGAGATGGGCGCGGGCGTGTCGGCCCTGCTCGGCAACCCGGTGTTCGCGTGGCTGCTCGTGCTCGTGCTCGTGCTGCGCCTTGGGCAGAACATGCTCGAACCGTTCCTCGCGCTGTTCGTGCGCGAACTCGGCCCGTACGAGCCGTTCGTGCTGGCCGCGCAGCGCGCGCTGCAGCTGTGCGGCGCCGCGCGGCCCGGCGGCGCGGCGGAACTCGGCCTCGAGCTGACGATCGGCGCCTGCTTCGCCGTGATGGCCGTCGCGCAGTGGGTCTTCACGCCGTGGTGGGGGCGGCTCGCCGACCGCCACGGGCCGCTGCGCTGCCTCGCGGCGCTCGCCGCGATCCTGGCGCTGGTGTTCGCGGCGACGGCGACGGTGGCGACGACCGGGCAGTTCCTGGTCCTGCGCGGCGCCGCGGCGACGGCGATGGCGGGCTCGATGACGCTGGCCTACGCCGCCGCGAGCAAACGGATCCCGGACGAGCGGCGCACCTTGGCGTTCTCGTTCGTGCAGAGCTGCATGCAGCTCGGCTTCGGGCTCGGCCCGCAG
>VGXW01000689.1 GCA_016873195.1 Planctomycetota bacterium
GGCGCGGTGCTGCACGAGGTGCCGGGTGCCGGCCACCTGGACCTGTGGCCGCACCTGCGGCGGCTCTGCTGGTGAGCCCGCTGCCGGGGCGACACGGGAGCGGCGTCGAATGCGTGGCGGGCCTGGACGGGCCGCCTGGCCCCGCACGGCAGCTCACTGCACGAGGAACTGCACCACGGGGAAGTGCTCGCCCTTGCCGAGCAGCTTCCCCGGCAGCGTCCACCCGACCTCGACCCAGGCGCCGGACGGCAGCGGTTCGAGCGGCACGAAGGCCACGCAGCCGGGTACCGCGTCGTCGGGCCCTCGCCCCTGGCAGGGCACCAGCACGCCCACCCGGTTCCGGCCGTCGGCCGAAACCGCCGCGGTGACCTGCGCCAGCTCGGTCTCGGGCAGTTCGCGGTGGAAGTGCAGCGTGATCGGCATGCCGACCACGGGGCCGGGCGGCGGCGACACGGCCGCCAGCGCCGCGGCCACGCGCGGGCCGAGGTCGGCGACCTCGGCGCTGCCGGGCACGCCGGCCTGGCGGTGGCGCGGCCAGCACAGGGGCAGGCCGGAGGTCACGGGTGCGACCGGGTCCGTGAGATCGACCGCAAGGCCGTTGCCGCCCTGGCGCGCGCCGAGCAGGCCGCGGCCGGGGTGCAGCAGCGTGTCGCGCCAGGCGGGCCGGCATGCCCAGCGCGACACGGCGGCGGCGGAGTCGGCGCCGCGCGCGAACAGCACGGTGCGACCGACGGCGTCGGGCAGCGCCGGTGCCGTCTTCGGCGCCTTCGGCGACCGGCTCGCCGGCGGCTTCTTCTGCTCGGCCTCCCACCGCGCGAGGTCGTCGGCGTAGGCGAGCGCCGCCGCGGTGCCGAGGTCCTCGGCGAAGTGGAAGCCGATCGGCCCGCGCAGCGACGCGCAGCGCAGCTCGTTCACCAGGTCGACGATCGCGCGCGACTGCTCGCGGACCTTGCGCTCGCGGCCCTTCGGGTCGCCGAGCGGGTCGGCCGCCATCGCCGCGCGCAGCTCCCCGTTCCGGCCGAAGAAGTCGCGCCACTCGAGGTCGATCGTCTCGAGCGACAGCCCCGTGCGCCGCTGGAACTCCTGCTCGACCTCGGGCGGCGTGCGCACCTGCTCGGTCTTGCTGCGTTCGAGTTCGCGCAGCAGTTCCGGGCGCCAGTGGAACAGGTAGTCGCACATCGCCCAGGCCTTGACGCGCTGCTCGTTGGTGAAGCGCGCGGCGCTGATCAGCACGAGCTCGCTGGTGCGCGTGTCGCTCCTGGCCCAGGCCGACTGCTCGGCGATCTGCCGCCACACGGCCATGTCGGGCACCAGCAGCTTGCCGAGCGGCGAAGCGACCGTGCGCGCGTTCTGCTGCTCGAGCAGGAACGTCAGCGTGCGGCCGAAGAAGAACCCGCACGCCGCGTGGCCGACGCCCTCCCAGAGGCCCTCGGTGAACACGCCGGACGCGTCCTGCACGACGCCGCGCACGGCCTGGTCGAGCGCCTCGTCGAGGCTGCCGTTCGTCTTGCAGAGTCGCACCGACTGCTCGCCCAGGTCCAGGAACGCCCC
>VGXW01000690.1 GCA_016873195.1 Planctomycetota bacterium
CCCCCCGACAGCGTGACGTGCGGCGGCGTGCGGCCCGCAGCGCTGAAGTGCGCGAACAGCCGGTCGGTGTCCGCCATCTGCGGCACCTTCTCCGGGTGCACGAACGAACCGATCTGCACGACGTCGACGCCCGACCCGAGCAGCTTCTCGATCCAGGCGATCTTCTGCTCGGTCGGCACCACCTGCTTCTCCATCTGCAGGCCGTCGCGCAGAGAGACCTCGTGCAGGTAGACGTGCTGTGCCATGGCCGGCCTCAGCGCTTGCCGGCCTTCGGCAGCTTGTCGGCGATCGCGCGGCCCATGTCGAGCGTCTTGCTGCTGCCGCCCATGTCGTAGGTGCGCACCTTGCCTTCGGCGATCACGGCGGCGGTCGCCGCCTCGACGCGGGCGCCCATGTCCTTCTCGCCGAGCCAGTCGAGCATCATCTTCGCGGCGAGGATCGTCGCGATCGGGTTGGCCTTGTAGAGGCCGGCGTGTTTGGGCGCCGAGCCGTGCGTCGGCTCGAACACGCCGAGCTTCTTGCCGATGTTGCCCGAGCAGCCGAAACCGAGCCCGCCGACCATCTGCGCGCAGAGGTCCGAGATGATGTCGCCGTAGAGGTTCGGCGCGACGAGCACGTCGTAGTTGAACGGGTTCTTCAAGAGCCACATGCCGATCGCGTCGATGTTCGCGTCGTCCCACTCGATGCCCGGGAACTCGGCCGCGACCTTCTTCGCCTCCTCGAGGAACAACCCGTCGGTCGCGCGCACGACGTTGGCCTTGTGCACGATGGTGACCTTCTTGCGGCCGTGCAGCTTCGCGAACTCGAACGCGGCGCGCACGATGCGCTCGCTGCCCTTCTTCGTGTTGATCTTGCACGACAGCGCGTACTGGTCCGGCGGCAGGTCGGCGAATACACCGAACGGCTTGCTGAGCTTCTTCAGCGTGTCGATCAGTTCCTTCGGCAGCGGCGCGAACTCGACGCCGGCGTAGAGGTCCTCGGTGTTCTCGCGGAACACGACGAGGTCGATCTTCTCCTTGTAGTTGAGCGGGTTGCCCGCGTAGCCCTTGCACGGCCTGAGGCACACGTAGAGGTCGAACAGCTGCCGCATGCGCACGATCGGCGAGCGGTAGACGAGGCCCTTGCCGCGCAGGGCGGGCACCAGTTCGGCCTCGGCGGCCTTCACGGGCTTGCTCGTGATCGCGCCGAACATCGCCGCGTGCACCTTGCCGAGCAGGTCGATCGTGCGCTGCGGCAGGGCGTCGCCCTCCTTGCACCAGAAGTCCCAGCCGATGTCGCCGTGCACGTAGTCGGCGTCGAGGCCGAGCGCGTCGAGCACGATGCGGGTTGCTTCCATGACTTCGACGCCGATGCCGTCACCAGGCAGCCACGCGATGCGGTACTTGCTCATGATTCGGTGCCGCGGGCGAGCCGCGGGGTAGGGGTTGAGAGGGAGGGACGTGGAGCGAACGCCGCGCGCGTGACGGCTTTTCAGGGATCCGCGCCGGCCGCGGGATGGAGCGAACGGGCCCGAGGATCTACGCACCCGGGATTGGGG
>VGXW01000691.1 GCA_016873195.1 Planctomycetota bacterium
CCCCGAGCACCGTGGCGCCGGCGACCGGCGCTCCGCCGGGCTCCTGCACCCGGCCGACGACGCCGGCGTGTGCGTGGGTCTCGCGCGCGAGCGCCGAGGTCGGCTCGAGGAAATCGCCGAGCCGCGGCGGCGCCGGTGGGGTCTGGGCCGGCAGGCAGACGGCGATCGTGGTCAGCGTGAAGGCAGTGGGGCAGCGGCGCATCGGCTCTCCGGTCGGCAGTCCCGAAAGGGGGGATGGCGATGCTAGCCCCCCTGGGCTGCGCCGTAACCGCGCGATCCCGGGCGTTCCTCGGGCGCCGCGTTGCCGTCGCTCCACGGCGCCCGCCGGCGGCTCCGCCCTACTGCAGCGTGATCGCCACCGGGTTCGTCGCGGCCGCGAAGCCGAGCACCGGGTCGACGATCACCGCCGCGAAGTGCCCCGGCAGCGGCCCGAGCCCGCTGGCCGGCGGCAGCGCGAACGTCGCCCGGCCGAGGCCCTGCGCGTCGAGCACGCCGAGGAAGTTCTGGAACCAGGCGCCGTTGACCGCTGCCAGTCCGAGCTGCGTCACGAAGTCCTGGTTGATCGGCACCGTGACCCCCGGCGCCAGCACCGTGCCCGGGCTCGTGCCCGAGCCGCCCCAGACGATCAGGTAGATGCTGCCCGGCGCGGCGCAGCGCGCGACCACCGTCGGGTGCAGCGCGCCGCCGCTCGCCAGCGGCAGCGTCGCCGCGTCGTAGGGGTAGAGCAGCGGGTCGACGAACTCGAGCTTCGTGACGCACGGGCCGGCCTGCGCGATCAGCGCCGACAGCCGCGTGTTGTCGAACTCGTTGCTCTCGAACACGACGTTGGTGCGGTCGACGACCTCGGTCAGGAAGTAGACGCGCGGCTCGAGGTGCCACGGCAGCTGCAGCGGGTGGTTGACGACCACCTGCCCGACGCCGAGGTTCGTCACCGTCGACTTGCCGAGGTAGACGTCCTGCGTCGACCAGTACTGGATCGTGCCGAGGAAGAACTCGACGTCGAACGATGGCACCGTGGCCGGCCCGTCGTTGGCGATCGTGGTCGTCAGGGTGATCGTCTGGCCGGGCACGACCCAGACCGACGAGGAGACCAGCGTCGCGATGCGCAGCTGCGCGGCGAACGGGTTCGTGACGTTGACGTTCCACAGGCGCGTCTCGGTCATCAGGCCGGCCGGGTCCTGGCGCACGAGCGCCGTGCGGTCGGTGACGGTCGCTTCGACGGTGTGCACGCCGAGCTGCAGCCCGGTCGAGTCGAAGACGAAGCTCGTGCCGGTCGCGCCCGGCACGGCGTTGCCGTCGACCTTCCAGGCGACCAGCGGGTTGTTGCCGGCCGGCACGAAGTGGGTGATCGCGAAGGCCTGCGTGCTGCCGGCGTTGAGGTTCATGTTGGTGCCCGCCGGCGAGGACGTGTCGATCACGTTCACGATCGAGTTCGTCAGCTTGCTGATCTGCTCCTTGCAGACGGCGCACAGCGCGACGCCGAGGCTGCGCATCAGGCAGTTGATCTTCGGCCGCCACAGCCCGTACTGGTG
>VGXW01000692.1 GCA_016873195.1 Planctomycetota bacterium
CGGCCTCTGCACGGTCACGCACGAGGGCGAGGGCGGCACGATCACGCTGCGCGCCCCCGACCGCGAGATCGCTGGCCGGCTCGGCGAACGCACCGGCGAGCTGGTGGACGTGCGCGCCCTGTTCGCGAGATTCGACGGGGAGGCGCTGACCGAGTTGCTGGTCGCCGGCGTGCCGGCGCAGGCGACCCGCACGCGCGGCGGCGAGACGCTGGTGGCCACCGCGCCGCGCATCGAGCAGATCGGGCCGTCTTCGCTGTGCCTGCTGCCGCCGGGCGAACTGCCGGCCGGCCCGTTCGCCGGCGTGGCGGATCCGTACGCCGGCCTGCCCGAGGCCGCGCGGCTGCCGCGGTTGTCGCGCACGACCGCCGCGACCCGTGCCGGCGCCGCCGAGCAGATCGCCACGACCGCGCCGCGCATCGAACTCCACCACCTCGGCAACTCGCGCGTGCTCGTCGTCGCGAAAGCCGACGCCACGGAGCCGGCGCGCGCCTCGGGCACGGTGACCGGCCCGGGGCGCTCGCAGCCGACCGCGCTGGCGCTCGAGGCCGCGCGGCTGCGCCTGCTGCCCGACGCGCTGCCGCCGGACGTCGTCCGCGCGCACGCCGGCGGCGGCGCGGGGCCGCTCGCCGAACTGCCCTTCTTCGCCTTGCGTTCGGCCTGGCTGCTCGCCGAGGACGTGCGGCGGATCGTCGTCGACGATCCCGAGCAGGGCCACGTCGAGGGCCGCGCGCACCGACTCGTGCTGTCGCAGGGCCTCGCCGCCGGCATGTTCGTCGGCGATCCCGACGCGATGGTGCCCGCCACCGTGGCGCGCACCCACGGCGCTCGCACGATCACCGCGACCGGCGCGTGCGTGCGTGTGTTCCAGGACCAGGAACCGCGCCTGCAGGCGCTGCGCCGCTTCCCCGGCCGCCGGCTGCTCTGGCTGCCGACCGTCAGCCTGCACGAACCCGGCGGCGACGGCGACTTCGCGCACCTCGGCGCGACGTGCCGCGGCGACGTGGACGTGCTGCCGGGCGAGATCCGCTTCGGCGGGCCCGTGCAGGCCGACGGCCTGCGGCCGGACGGTTCCGTCGATCCGCTGGGTCTGCGCCTGCGCGCGGGCCAGCTGCGCATGGATCGCGACGCGACGACCGGCAGGGTGATCGCCGCGCGCGGCGACTCCGTCGACCTCGACTGGAGCCGCATGCGTGCCCGCGCCGCCGAGCTGGAACTCGACACGCGGCGGAACCGCTGCACCGTCCGCGATCCGCGCGGTGCGCGCGTGCGCCTCGCCGACGGCCGCACGTTGACCGCCGAGCACATCGAGGTCGACTACGTGGCGATGGCCTGGATCGCGCACGGGCTCGTGCTCGAGCAGAGCCCGCCGGAACCGGCCAAGGAACCTGCCCGATGACGAGCGCCCGCCTGCTCCGCCACGCCGCCGCCTTCGCCGCCGGCGCCGTGCTCGCCGCGCAGCAGCCCGCCGGAGCGCCGCTGCGCTACACGGTCGAGGCGGCGCGCGAGGCCGGCCGCTACGGCGCCGGGG
>VGXW01000693.1 GCA_016873195.1 Planctomycetota bacterium
GGGGAACGTCGGGCCGTGGGACTACCCGCGGCACGTGCGGTGAGGCGGCGCCGTCCGGCGAGCCGGACGAGGTGACCGGCGGGGATCGGGCGCTGGCGCCGGCGGCATCGGCGGCGCGGGCCAGCACCTGCCACGCCGCGCCGTATGTCGACTCGCGAGACGTATGTCGACTCGCGAGAACTGGCGCCGCAGTCGGGTAGACTGCCAGGTCGCCTGCCCAAGCGAATCCCTGCCCGCAATCGTCGCTCGGGCGCGGCTTCCCGCGTCCGGCCCTCGAGGTACCTCATGCAAACGTCCCGCTTCCTTCTCGCTTCGGGCCTCCTGGCGGTCGTCGCTGCCGCCCAGGGTCCCATCGTCGTCCCGATCGCCGCGCAGCCGGCCCAGGCCGAAGCGCTCGTGCGCGGCGGCCTCGTGATCGCGCGCGCCGACGCGTTCGTCGTGCTGCCGGGCAACCCGGCCAACCTGCAGCTCGTCCAGGCCAGGGGGCTGTCCGCGCAGGTGCTGCCGGCACTGCCGGGCAACGAGGTGCTGTACGTCGTGCCGAAGGCGGGCGACGCGCCGCTCGAGGACGTCGCGCGCGTGCTCTACCGCGGCGGCGGCGACGCGCTCGTCGGTGCGCGTCCCGAGCAGCTCGATGCGCTGCTCGCGCTGACCGACGCCCGCGGGCTCTGCGGCGTCGAGCGCGTGCTCGGCGATCCGCTGCGGCCGGCGCCCGGCGAGGCCGCGGCCGGCACGGGCATCGACCTGCCCGCGGTCTCGGCGCATCCCGACATCCAGGCGCTCGTCGCGCAGGTCAGCGCGCCGAACCTGCAGAGCACGGTGACCTCGCTCAGCGCGATCCACACGCGGCGCAGCGACACGGCCGGCGGTGTGCAGGCGCAGAACCAGCTCCTCGCGCAGTTCCAGGCGATCCCGGGGCTCACGGCGAGCCTGCACGACTTCGACTCGGGCAGCGACAACGTCGTCGCCGAGCTGCCCGGCGTCGTCGATCCGAGCAGGATCGTCGTGATCGGCGCCCACTACGACTCCTACGCCGGCGGCACGACGGCGCGCGCGCCGGGGGCCGACGACAACGCCTCGGGCACCGCCGCGGTGCTCGAGTGCGCCCGCCTGCTGTCGCAGCTGCCGCTCAAGTACACGGTCCGCTTCGTCTGCTTCGCGTCGGAGGAGTTCGGCCTCTACGGCTCGGCGGCCTACGCCGCGCTGATGGTGAGCACCAGCCAGAACGTCATCGCGATGGTCAATCAGGACATGATCGCCTACCGCGCCAGCGGCCAGCCGTACCGGCTCTGCATGGTCACGAGCAACACCACGCCGGCGCTCAACGCCTTCATGGTCGACGTCGGCGCGGCCTACGTGCCGTCGCTGCTGCTGAGCTCGGCCGCGCTCGGCGGTGGCAGCAGCGACCACGCCTCGTTCCACGCGCGCGGTATCCCGGCGACCTGGCCGTTCGAGGACATCCCGAACTACTCACCCTACATCCACACGGCCAACGACGTGGTCGGCACCTCGGCCAACGAC
>VGXW01000694.1 GCA_016873195.1 Planctomycetota bacterium
GGCTTCGATGCGTTCGCGCAACGCGGACGGGCGCGCGGCCATGCCGAGCGCCACCGCGGGCACGCCGGACGGCGCCCGCAGCCACTCGGCGACGTCGAGCAGGCAGCGCGCGACGGCGGTCGTGCTGCTGTGCCCGGCCGCGACCGCATCGCAGCGCAGTTCGACGAGGTGCGCCCAGCGGCGGCGCACGGCGAGCAGCAGCACCTGCCAGGGGAACAGCGCCTGCAGCACCGCGGCACCCCACATCCACGCGGGGTCGCCGGCGCGCAGGTGCGCGACCTCGTGCGCGAGCAGCGCGCGCAGCGGCGCGTCGCCGAGTTCTCCGGCGCGCGGCGGCAGGCAGATCTCCGGGCGCAGCCAGCCGAACGCGATCGGCGTGCCGAGCCCGGCACTGCGGCTCAGCTGCGGCGACTGGCGCATGCCGAGTTCGCGCGCGACCTCGGCCGCGATCGCGAGCACGCGCGGGTCGGTCTCCGGCCGGCGATGGCGCAGCGCGCGGCCGAGCCGCAGCCGTGCGCGCAGCAGCCACAGCAGTCCACCCGCGGCGGCCGCGGCGGCGGCGAGCACGACCGCGCTCGCGAGGTCGATCCTTGCGCTGGCCGCGAGATCGGCGACGGGTGTCGGCCCGGGCACCGCGGCCAGGTCGGCTCCGGCCGGAGCCGCCGCGAGGGTCGCCGGCGCGCCCGGGGCCTGCGGCAGCGAGAAGCCGAGCGGGCTGCCCAGCAGGAGGCATTGCAGCGTTGCACTCGGCAGCGCGGCCCACAGCGAGAAACGCAGCACGCGCTCCTGGAAGCCGGCAGCGCGGCGGCGCAACAGCGCCGTCAGCAGCCAGGCGAACGCGAGCACGCCGGTCGAGTGCAGCGCGAAGGTGCCGAGCCAGCCGGCGGCGAGGTCGAGCGTGGCGGCCGTCACGCGCGCTCCTTCCGGGCCCGGCGCTCGGCCTCGGCGACGCGCTGCCGCAGCAGGTCCAGCTCGGCGAGGTCGATCTCGCCGGCGCGCAGCAGGTGGTTCACGAGTTCGAGCGGGTCGCCGTCGAACAGCTTCGCGACGAGGTCGCCGACGAGGTTCTTCTGCACGAGCGCCGGGTCGAGCCTGGCGCGGTAGAGGAACTGCCGGCCGTTCTCGCGGTGCGCGACGAGGCCCTTCTCCTCCATCTTGCGCAGCATCGTCGCGATCGTCGTCAGCGCGAGGCCGCGGCCGCGCAGCGCTTCGTGCACGGCGGCGACCGGCGCCTCGCCGCTGTCCCACAGCGCGCGCAGGATCGCGAGTTGCAGGTCGCCGAGGTTTCGTGGTCCCTTCATGCGTCGATCTACTACCAGAGTAGTCGGCCACAACTACTCCGGTAGTTAAGGAAACTTCCGCGAATCCCGCGCGACGGGAGAAGAACCCGGTCCGCGCCGGTGTCGGGCGTTGCGCTGGCCCGCACTGCCGGACGGCCCCGGCGGCAATGCCACCGCCGGCGCGCCGGCCGCCCCGGGGCGCGCAAGTGCCCTGGTCAGGCCGTGTTCGCGTCGGGCA
>VGXW01000695.1 GCA_016873195.1 Planctomycetota bacterium
GTTCTGCGACAGGACCACGGTGCCGCTCGTGTCGCCGAGCGACAGCGTCGCGTAGGGCAGCGCGAAGCCGAACGGCTGGCCGCCGTTCCGGCTGCCCGCGCCGTCGACCTGGAACAGCATCGGCCGGCCCGGCAGCAGCGCGAAGTTGCTGGCGATCGTGACCGACGACGAGCCGTCGGCGAGGCGCAGCCCGCGCAGCGCGACCGGCCGCGGGCCCACGTTGATCACCTCGACGTACTCGCCGTTCGTGTCGGGCACGCGATTGGGGTTGCGGTGGATCTCGGCGATGCGCACGTCGCCGGGCTGCAGCGGGGCTGGCGCGATCTCGTCGCAGAAGAAGTCCAGGAAGTCGCCGTTCTGCGCGGTGGCCCGGTACCGCTGCCCGTCGGTGTCGATGCGCACGTCGCCGAGCACCGAGAAGCCGATCGTACCGGCGCTGCCCGTGGTCGTGCTCAGCAGCGCGCGCGCCGCCGCGGCCTGGTTCAAGCGGTTCACGACCGTCGCCGACGGGTGGCCGTAGGTGTTGCCCGCGCCGCAGCTCGCCACCGCGAGTTCGGGCGAGAGCCGCGCGACCAGGTTCGTGTTCGTCGAGGTGCTCGAGCCGTGGTGGTTCAGCTTGTAGACGTCGACGTCGCCGCAGGCGAGCGACGCCGGACTCTCGACGTCCGCCGTGCTGCTGCCGCCGCCGGTCAGGTCGCCGCCGAGCCACATCGAGAACAGGCCGTAGTCGAGGCGCAGCGCGATCGAGCGCGAGTTCTCCTCCTGCGACGACTGGATCGGGTCGACGAACGCGCCGCCGAGCACGTGGCCGTCGACCGCGATGCAGCGCAGCGTCGCTCCGCCGCCCAACGCGTAGACCGTGCCGACCGTGACCGTGCGCCGGCGGCTGCCGGCCGCGGCGATGTAGGCGTTCTCCGCGGTAGTCGGATTCGCGCGCCGCAGGTCGCCGCGGTCGTAGGCGAGCTGGAACCCGCGCGCCAGCACCTCGTCGAGCCCACCGTGGTGGTCGTCGTGGTAGTGGGACAGGAAGGTGAACCCGTAGCCCGAAGGCGACAGCCCATCGACGGCCGGCAGCACGGCCGCGGCGCCCTGCCCGTTCGGGCCGGCGTCGATCACGTGCACCGTGCCGTCGGGCGCGCGCACGACCACGCCGTCGCCCTGCCCGACGTCGACGACGACCACGGTGAGGCCCACGGGCGGATCGGCCAGCCCACCCTGCGGGGCGGCCAGCAACGCGGCGGTGATCGCGGCGGCGAGCATCGACGGACCATACCGCGCCCGGTGCTCCGCGCCCAGCCGGACGATGCAGCGCGGGCACGGTCCCGGTGGCGGCCGCCCGCTCCGCCGGTGGTATGGTCGCTGCGCCATGCTCGCCCACCGCTACGGCCCCGACGTGCAGCTGTTCGACGACCCCTTCCTGCTGACGCTGCTGGCCCGCATCGGCAGCCCCGAGACCGGCACGGCCGCGGTGCCAGCACTGGTGCGCACGGCCTACGGGCGCCTGCTGCAGGACAA
>VGXW01000696.1 GCA_016873195.1 Planctomycetota bacterium
GGGGCAGGTGCTGCTCGGCAACCTCGACCCGGTCGCCGTGCTGCGCGACGGCAGCGCCGCGGACGTCACCGCCGCCGTGGCGCGCTGCCATCGCGACGCGGGCCCGCGCTACGTGGTCGGTGCCGGCTGCGAGGTGCCGCGCGACACGCCGCCCACGAACCTGCAGGCGCTCGGCGACTACGCCCGCGCGCACCGGCCCGAGGACGTGCCTGCCGCATGAACAAGATCCGCGTCGACCTGCTGCCGCTCGGCCGCCACCTCGAGGTCGCGCCGGGAACGAGGCTGCAGGACGTGCTGTTCGAGCAGGGCGCGGAGTTCCCGTGCGGGGGCAAGGGCCGCTGCAAGGGCTGCCGCATCCGCGTGCTGGAGGGGGTCTGGCCGCCGGGCGCCGACGACGAACGGCTGCTGGCAGAGGCCGAACGGGCCGCCGGCTGGCGGCTCGCCTGCCAGGCCCGCGTGACCGCGCCGCTCGTGCTCGACCTCGGCCAGTGGGAGGCGCCGGTCCTGGCCGACGACACGCCGTTTCCGTTCACGCCGCGCGAGGGGCTCGGCGTGGCGATCGACGCCGGCACGACGACGCTCGCCGCGCAGCTGCTCGACCTGCAGACCGCACGGGTGCTCGGCGTCGCGACGGCGTTCAACGAGCAGGCGCGGCACGGGGCCGACGTCATGAGCCGGGTGGAGTTCGCGCAGCGCGAGCCCGGCCAGCAGGTGCTCGAGCGCGAGATCCGCGCGCAGACGGGAGAACTCGTCGCGCGGTTGTTGGAGGGTCGTGGGGCGAGCGAACTGCGCGACGTGGTGCTGGTCGGCAACGCCGTCATGCACCACCTGTTCAGCGGGCGGCCGGTGGCGCCGTTCGGGCAGCATCCGTTCGCGTCGCCACATCTCGGCCCGCAGCGGTTCGCGGGCGCGGAGCTCGGCTGGGAAAGTGCGCCGACCGCGAACGTCTGCTTCCTGCCCTGCCTCGGCGGTTTCGTCGGCAGCGACCTGCTCGCGGGCATGCTCGCCACGCGCCTTCACGAAGCCACGGCGCTGGCCGCGCTGATCGACCTCGGCACCAACGGAGAGATCGTGCTCGGCGACCGGCACGGTCTGCTCTGCGCGTCGACCGCCGCCGGTCCGGCCTTCGAGGGCGCGCGCATCGGCATGGGCATGCGCGCCGCGACCGGCGCGATCGCGGCCGTGGTCCGCGCAGGCGACGGACTCGCCTGCCGCGTGCTCGGCAACGGGCCCGCGCGCGGCATCTGCGGCAGCGGCCTCGTCGACGCGGCCGCCGTGGCGCTCGAGCTCGGCTGGTTGTCGCCGGACGGTCGCCTCCTGCGCGGCGCCGAACTGCCGCTCGCCGGCGCGGTGTCGCTGACGCAGCGCGACCTGCGCGAGCTGCAGCTCGCCAAGGGCGCGATCACGGCCGGGCTGCGGCTCCTGCTCGAGCGGCGCGGCGCCGGCCTCGCCGACCTCGACACGGTCTGGCTCGCCGGCGCGTTCGGCAACTGCGTCGACCGCGACAGCGCCCC
>VGXW01000697.1 GCA_016873195.1 Planctomycetota bacterium
CCCCAGGCGATCCTCGCCGACGAGCCGCCCGACCTGCGGCGCCACGGTACCGGCGCCGACCTCGCCGCGATCGTGCAGAAGGCGCTGCAGAAGGCGCCCGAGCGGCGCTACGGGTCGGCCGCATCGTTCCTCGCCGATCTGCGCGCATGGCAGTCGGGTGGCGAGGTCGGCGCACGGGCGCCCGGCCTCGGCGAACGGCTGGTGCGCTGGATCCGGCGCGAGCCCTGGCGCGCGACCGCGGCCGTGTTGCTGGGGGTCCTGGTGCCCGTCGCGGCCGGTTCGCTCGGCTACGTCTGGGCCAACGCGGGCCGCATCGCCGCGGCGACGGCCGCGGAGCGCGCCGCGGTCCGCGAGCGCGCGCTGACGGCCGCCTGGCTCGCGCTGGCCGAGGAGGAACCTGGCGCCGGCATCGTGGCGCTGGGCTCGCTGACCGCGCCCGCCGGGGACGTCGAGGTGGCGATCGCGCGCGCCGCGCTGCTGCTGCGGGCCGGCCGTCGCGACGAGGCACGCGCCGCGCTGCTGCCGGTCGTGGCCGAGCCGGCTGTGCGGCTCGTGCAGATGCAGATGGACGACCGCGACGCCGCGGACTTCGACTTCGCGCGCGCCACGCCCGGCACCGCGATCGAGTGCTTCGTGCTCGGCCTGCTCGCCTACGACCAGGTGCACCTGCACAAGAAGGACCGCGCGCTGCTCGGCGTCGCCTCGCGCTGGCTCGGCACGGCCGTCGCGATGGCGCAGGAACCGCGCGCGTCGTTCCTGTTCTGGTGGATGGTGACCGCGGCGCGCGCCGGCGACGCGGCGGCGTTCGCCGCCGCCCTGGCCGCCTACGAGCGGCACTTCCCCGGCAGCCGCGGCCTGCAGCTCGCCCACGTGCTGTGCGCGAGCTCCGTGCCGGTCGAACGCGGGCTCGCGGTGCTCGGCACCGTCGACCTCGCGGCGTTCCCGCGCGCCCATCTGGCGCTCGCGCTGCTCTACGAACGGGCCGGCCGGCTGCCCGAGAGCGAACGCGCCTACCGCGCGGGGCTCGCGGCGGAGCCGCGGAACCTGCAGGCGTGGCTGCAGCTCGTCGGCGTGCTCGACCAGCAGAAGAAGTTCGCCGAGGCGGCCGAGGCGGCGCGCGAAGCGACCGTGGTCGATCCGCGCAGCGCCGACGCCTGGAGCCGGCTCGGCACGTCGCTGGTGCAGGCCGACCGCCCGGCCGAGGGCCGCGCGGCGCTCGAACGCGCGATCGCCGAGGGGCCCGCCGGCTGGCGGCCGCACTTCAACCTCGGACTCCTGCTGCGCGACGCCGGCGAGCACGAGGCCGCGCTCGCGGCGTTTCTGCGCGCCGCGGAGCTGGCCCCCCCGCAGCCCGAGCCGCGCGCGTTCGCGGCACGGGTGCTGCGCCAGCTCGGGCGCCCGCAGGAAGCCCTGGTCGAGGACGTGCGCGCGCTGCAGTGCAGGCCTTCGGACTGGCGGCAGTGGTCGGTCGTGGCCGGGAACCTCGCGGCGACCGGCCTGCACGG
>VGXW01000698.1 GCA_016873195.1 Planctomycetota bacterium
GATCACCGGCGAGAGCGGCACCGGCAAGGAGCGCGTCGCGCGCGCGCTGCACGCGGTGAGCCGGCGCAAGGACCAGGTGATGGTCGCCGAGAACTGCGCGGCGATCCCGGACACGCTGCTCGAGTCGGTGCTGTTCGGCCACAAGAAGGGCTCGTTCACCGGTGCTTTCAAGGACCACCCGGGGCACTTCGTCGCCGCCGACAAGGGCACCTTGTTCCTCGACGAGATCGGCGACATGAAGCTGCCGATGCAGAGCAAGCTGCTGCGCGTGCTGCAGGAGGGCGAGGTGCGCGCGGTCGGCGACAGCAAGGTGCGCAAGGTCGACGTGCGCGTGCTCGCGGCGACCAACCAGGACCTCGGGGCGGCGGTCAAGGCCGGGCGTTTCCGCGAGGACCTGTTCTTCCGGCTCGACGTGCTGCGGCTCGACCTGCCGCCGCTGCGCGCGCGCGGCGACGACGTGCTGCTGCTGGCGCACCGGTTCCTCGCCGAGGGCGGTGCACGCGCCGGGCGGACGCTGTCGCTGTCGCCGGCCGCGGAGCGCGTGCTGCTGGCGGCGAAGTGGCCCGGCAACGTGCGGCAGCTGCAGAACGAGATGTCGCGGCTCGCGGCGCTGTGCGACGGGCCCGAGGTGCGGCCGGGGGATCTGTCGCCGGGGCTGTAGGGGGGCGGGGCGGCGCACGTCCGCACGCGGAGATGCGCCCGGCCGCCGCTGGCGGCGGGCTCGGTTCCCGGACCCGTTCGGCCGCGGCTGCAGCCACAAGGCGGAGGAGTTGCCGCCGCGATCCGCGGATTCCCCGGTCCCGCTACGGTCTGCGCACGCGGAGCTTCCGATCGGTTGCAACCACGAAACAGCCCGGCCACTGGCCTACCTGTTCCTCCTCGAACAGGCGCTGCACACGTTCGAACAACGAACGACGGCCGGGCTGCCCGAGCCGCACGAGGAGGATGCCGGCATGGGTACCGGGCTCGAAACGGCGGATATCCGAGAAGTCCAGGTCCTGCGTGATCAGGAACCGGCCTTCGGTGCGACATCTGTCCCAGAGCACCTCGTCTGCCGCACCGCCCAGATCCTCCTCCGCGACCGTGTGTACCTCGTGCCCGAAGACAGACAGGGCGTCGACGAGCGCCGCCGGCATGTTCTCGTCCAGCTTGATGTTCAACTTGCGAGCGGGATGCGCGACAAGGGGATGTCTTCCCCGGCCGAAGCCGCGGCGAAGGCGATGACGGCTCGTACGTCTGCTGCAGTCAGCGTGGGGAAGTCGGCGAGGATCTCCTGCTCGGTTGCGCCCTCGGCGAGGCTCGCCAGGATCGTCTTCAGGGTCACTCGTGTTCCGCGGATGACCGGAGCACCGCCGCAGACAGTCGCATCACGGACGATGCGCGCTCGGTAGTCGCTAGCCATGGTGGTTCCGCAGAGAGCGTAGCACGGCGTGCGGGAACCGCGAACTGGGCTGGCCTTCCGACGGTGCGTCTGGCGACCCGGGCCGCAGGTGCCCCGCCTGCCG
>VGXW01000699.1 GCA_016873195.1 Planctomycetota bacterium
AAAATGTTCTGTTCCAGTTGGAGTGGCAACAGCGTGACGTTCACGGCCCGCCGCTGCAGGTGCGACAGCCAGCGGGCGAGCGACGCGGGCGTGAGGGCTTGCTCGATCCGCGGCAGGCCACCGGGCGAACGCGGCGCCAGCACCACCATCGCGAACTCCTCGCCCGTGTAGGGCACCTCCACCATCGTGAAGCCACCGTCGTCGGGGTAGGTCGGCGGTTGCTCGCCCGTTGCCGGCACTTCCACCGGTGTCGCGAAGAACGAACCATCGCCCGCGAACGCCGCATAGCGGACGCCCGGCGGGCGACCCTCCAGCATCGGCACGCGGACCACGGTCCCGTCCGCGTTCGTGAAGTCCTGAGGCCGCTTCAAGCGAAACGGCTCGAACCAGTCGCCGCGGAAGTAGAGGGCGCTGCCCAGCAGTACTGCCGGCGTCGACGGCATGGAGCCCGGGGGGAACAACTCCTGAACGTGCTGCGCGGTCTGCCGCGCGAACCAGCGGTTGACCATCCGCCGCGCACCTTCGGCATCGTTCCGCAGGTCGAATTGGCCGACGCACCCCGCTCCGTAGAGTAGCCCGAGGGTCACGACGTAGTCCGGCGCGAGTGTGAGGTTCCGATCGACCCACACCGCGTTGGCCGTGTGCACCATGCACCGCCCGATGCTGCCCAGCACCGAGCGCAGTTCCGCGTCGAGTGCCCTGATCGCCGCGTCCGAGGCCGTCTCCGGCGACCGCTCGGCCTCCCGGAGCTGTGCGCGCAGCCTCGCGATCCGCTGCTGCACTTCCGGATCCGAGCCGGCGGGTCGCTGGAGCCGTTCAACGTGCGCCGCGAGGTCCAGGTGCACGGGCACGAGTCCGCCCGGCGGCAGGTGCAGCACCCTCGCCATCTCGGCCGCGGTCTCGCCGCGCGCGCCTTCGGCCACCATCGCGAGCGCGATCGCCGACGACCACGGCGAGCACAGCAGGTTCGCGGCCTGCGGCAGTTGCCGCAGCGCGTGGTAGAGGTCGATGCCGAAGCCGTTCGTCACCTGCACCGCGGGTCCGGGCGTCGGCTGCGGTCCGGCCTGTGCCGCGGCGATCCCCAGAAGCAGCAGGAACGGAGCGACACCAGGCAGCAGGCGACGCATTGCGTCCATCGTGGCCTCCAGCGCCAGCACCGGTCCCAAGCGCGAACCGCAGCGTCCCCGGCGCCAGCGCAGGCGGCATGATCCCCGCCCTCGCCGCGCGGTTCCATCGCGGCGAGGACGGGGCGAGGCGATCCCCCTACCCGAGTCTCGGCAGTTCACCTCGTGCGGCGTGCCAGACGGCGTGAACGACCACGGTCCGGGTTTCCGGCCGTTGCGTGTAATAGACGTGGTAGCGCGTCACGGCCAGCAGCCGGCGGCGAAGTCCAGGCAGGTCTGGATGCCAGTAGGGACTACCGAGGCCAGGAGCCTCGCGCAGTTGCTTCAGGCATGCCGCGAGTTCGGTGACGAGGCACCCTGGCGCCGCGACACGGTTGC
>VGXW01000700.1 GCA_016873195.1 Planctomycetota bacterium
ACTGTACGCGGCGCCCGCCGTCGCGCCGGCATCGGCGTGGCTGAAGGCCCCGGTACCCGGGCCGACGGACGCCCGCGTCGAACGCGATGGCGACGCGGCCGCGGTGGTCTGGCACGCCGATCCGGCGACGCGCTTCGTCGCGGTGCAGGTGCTCGGCGAGCAGCACTGGACCACGCTCGCCGTGGTCGGCGGGACGACCGGCCGCTGCGTCCTGCCCGCAGGCACGCGGGCGGTCCAGGTCACGCCGCTGTCGCGCGCGAGCGTCGCCGGTCCCGCCGCGACGCTGCCGGTGCCCTGACGTCACGTCCTCGGGTTCACGCCACGAAGCCCGCGATCGCCAGGTCGTCGCCGGCGGGTTCGTGGCTGACCTCGACGAGCCGGCAGGCCTCGGCCAGGAACGGCCGCCCCTCGCCGCCGACCGGCGTCGGCGCGAACTGCCCACCGATCACCTTCGGCGCGACGAACGCGAGCACCTGGTCGACGCAGCGCCAGCCGAACAGCTCCGCGACGAGCCCGCCGCCGCCCTCGACCAGCACGCGGCGCAGGCCGCGCCGGCGCAGTTCGCGCAGCGCGCGGCCCCAGTCGAGCCGCCGCGGCCCCTCGGCGGTCGGCAACTGGATCACGGTGACGCCGAGATCCTGCAGATGCCCGCTGCGCCGCGGATCGACGTCCTCGCCCGCCAGCAGCCAGGTCGGCACCTGCCGCGCGGTGCGCACGAGGTTGCTGTCGTCGCCGATCTCCGCGAGCGGGTCGACGACGATGCGCACGGGCTGCCGGCCCGGCACGAGGCGCACGGTCAGTTCCGGGTCGTCGATCTGCGCGGTGCGGAACCCGACCATCACCGCGCAGCAGCGCGCGCGCAGTTCGTGCGTGCGCCGCCGCGCCTGCAGCCCCGAGACCCAGCGCGAATCGCCGGTCGGCGCCGCGGCCTTGCCGTCGAGGGTCATCGCCCACTTGCAGAGCATCCACGGCCGGTCGAGCGCCAGCGCCTTGCGGAACGGTTCGTTGATCGCGTCGCACTGCGAGGCGCAGATGCCGTCGAGCACCTCGAGACCCGCGGCCTCGAGCACCGCGAGGCCCTTCTTGCGGTTCCTGGGGTCCGGGTCGATCGCGCCGATCACCACGCGGCGGATGCCGGCGGCGACCAGCCGCTGCGCGCACGGCGGGGTCTTCTTGCCGTCCTGGCCCTTGCCCAGCGAGCACGGCTCCAGCGTCACGATCGCCGTGTCGGGCCGCGCGCCGGCGCGTTCGGCCTCGTCGAGCGCCATCGCCTCGGCGTGGCGGCCGCCGAACCACTCGTGGTAGCCGCGACCGACCAGCTGGCCGTCCTGCAGCAGGAGGCAGCCGACCTTCGGGTTCGGTTCGACGGCGTAGCGGCCGCGCAGCGCGGTGCCGATCGCTTCCAGCATCAGCGCCTCGAGGTTCAGGTCCACGGCCGCGCCTCCGCGGCCGCCGCTGCCTGCGCCGCGTCCGCCGTGTCCACCGGCTGCAGTTCGCCGA
>VGXW01000701.1 GCA_016873195.1 Planctomycetota bacterium
CTTGCGCGCGGCGAGGTGCGCGATCGACAGTGACGCGCCCGGGTTCGGGTCGCCGCTCTTCGGGTAGTTGCTGGTCTCCACGGTCACCGTACGTTCCTGGTCGAGGAAGCCCTCGGGCACGTGGTTCACGAGCGTGAACTCGCGCACCGCGGACTCGTCGAGCGACAGGAAGGCGAGCTGCGGGCCCTGCGGACTCCACCAGTGGCCCGTGAAGTCGCCGCGGCCGTAGATCTCCTCCTGGTAGACCCAGTCGAGCTTGCCGTGGAAGAGCTCGGGCCCGCCGTCCTGCGTGATCCGCCACGGCTGCTGCGTCGCCACGTCGATCGCGAACAGGTCGTTGCCGCGCACGAACGACACGGCGCTGCCGTCGGGCGACAGGCGCACCAGTTCGCGCGGGCCGGCCGCGGCGCCGTCCGCGGTCAACCGGATCGCACGCTCCGACGGTTTCGCCGCGCTGCCGGTCGGCGCGCCGCCCGGCCCACGCGTACGGCCGCCGGGCCGGTCCGTCTCGTCGAGCCAGAGGTCGCCCTCGTGCTCGAGCACGGTCTTGCGCCGCGGGGTCGGCGGTGCGGCGTCCGCGGGCTTCGGCACCGTCTCGCCGGTCGCCGGGTTCCACCACGTCGCGTCCTTGTCGCCGACCTCGACGTGCACGCCGTCGGCCGCCCACTTCGCGGCCGGCACGGCGCCCTGCCAGGAGATCGGCTTCTGCGTGTCGGCGTAGGTCAGGCGCTGCGTGCCCTGGGCCGCGGCGAACGGCGCGAGCAGCAGCGGGAAGCAGGCGAACGGGACGGCGAGCGCAGGGGGTCGGAACATGGGCCTCCGTGGTCCGGCGCATGCTACGGAAGGCCGGCCCCGGCGGCGATCCGCCCGACCGCCGCCGCCGGGTCACGCGCGCGCGAAGACGGCGTCGAGCGACGGGGCCGTCACGGCGCGCAGGGTCCACCGCGCGAGGTCCGCGGCCGTGGCATCGCGCAGCCGCTCGGCAACCGCCTCCGGCAGCGCGCCGAACCGCGCCCGCAGCACCTGCTCGAGCGCCTGCAGCCGTCCGGCGCGGGTCCCCTCGCGGCGGCCCTCCGCGCGGCCCTTCGCGCGGCCCTTCGCGTGGCCCTTCACGAACCCCTGTTCGAGCAGGTCGTCGAGCATGCTCTTCATCGTCTGCCTCGTCACCGGATCGTCCAGCCTGGCGAGCACCGTGCGCATCGCCTCTTCGCGCCGCGGCACCGCGGCCAGGAACCACGAGAATAGCGCCGCCATGACCTCCTGTCCGCGGGGGTGGTCCAGCAGCAGCCGCACGGCGCACTGCCACCGGGCGATGTCGTCCGCGGCGTCCTCGACCGACCGCCGCCGCAGGAACTGCAGGAAGCGCAGCGTGAGGTCGGCGACCACCGACAGGCGTCTGTCGGTCAACTGCTGTTCGGTTTCGGCCGCCAGGTCGTCGAGCAGGTAGGGCGCCTCGGGCTGCAGCGCCTGCACGGCGGCAGCGCCCGGACCGGGCCCC
>VGXW01000702.1 GCA_016873195.1 Planctomycetota bacterium
GCGCGGCGTGTGCTGTCTGGACCGCGCCGACCGCCGCCTTCCGCGCGGTCGCCTTCAATCCGCAGGACGGCTACGTGCCGCCGCCGGTCCAGGGCGCACCCGCGACGTTCGTCAGCGAGGCGGCGATCGGCGGGTTCGGCGGAGCCTGGCAGTACACGTTCAAGTCGTTCGAGTACGCGGGCCAGCCGACGCTGAACTACACGTGCGAGCGCGTGGTGCAGTTCCACACCGACTCCTTCTGCTCACTGTGGGGCGTAGCGTGGGACCCGGTGGGCAGTGACACCGCGCTCTTGTGCGGGCGTTGGGCGCCGCCCGTCGGCGCAGCTGTGGGTCTGGTCGTGAAGCTCGACGCCACCAACGCCGTCACGAGCGCGCTGACCAACGTGCAGAACGAAGTGCTCTACGAGGTCGCCTGGAAGCCGAACGGCGCCTACGCGGTGATCGCCGGCACCGGCGGCGCGATCCTGCGCCACGACCTCGGCCCGGTGAACAACTTCGTGCGCTACGGCCCGAACACCAACCCGGCGGTGCCGACGAACGCGTCGCTGCGCGGCATCGACTGGAAGCGCAACGGCGCGCACGCGATCGCGGTCGGCAACAGCCGGGCGATCGTGCGCTACGAGGAACGGCACGGGTTCTGAGCCCGGCGGGGCCGCGCCCGGCGACCGCGCGCCCGTGGCCGGCAGCCAGGTCACGATGCGCACCCCACTTGCCAACGCCGGGGTCGCCCCGTCGCATGACGGCCCCGATGGCACGCACCCCCGGCATCACGCTCCTGCTGCTGCTCGCGGGCGCCGCTCCCGTGGCCGCACAGGCGGAACTGCGCGGCCCCGTGCTGCTCGTGCCGATGCCGGCTGCGGCCGGCTGGCAGGACCTCGCGTTCCTCGCGGCGTTGCCGGCGGCGGCGGCGCAACGCTCCGGCGCGCCGCTCGTGCTCGCGGTCGCCGCGAACGGCGAACTCACGCCGGAACAGCGCGACTTCCTGCGGCGCGCGCGCCCGGGCCGGCTGCTCTGGGTCGGCGCGGCCCCCGCGACCCTCGACGTCGACGGGGTGCCCGGCGAGTGCCTCGCTGCCGACACCGCCGACGCGGTGGCCGCGGCGCTCGCGCAGCGCAGCTTCCCCACCGGTCCGCGCGCCGTCGTCGTGCCCGAGGCCGACTACCGCTCCGCGCTCGCCGGCGCCGTGCTCGCGGCTCGCCTGCCGGCACCGCTGCTCTTCTGCGGCAAGAGCGGCGTGTCGGACCGGACCAAGGCGCTGCTCGAGGGGCTCTCCCTGCGGTCCCTGCTGCTGGTCGGCGACTTCGGCCCGGCCAAGGTCGCCGTCGCCGGCGCCACGAACGAGACGCTGCGCGAGCCCGCCGACGTCGCGCGCTGGCTCGAGCAGCACGGACTGCCGGTGGGCTACCTCGCCGCCGCGGCCTCCGCCGACCGCGAACGGGGTCACGTGCGCAAGCTGTCGCTCGCGGCAGCCGCGCTGGCCCC
>VGXW01000703.1 GCA_016873195.1 Planctomycetota bacterium
GGGGCCCGGCGCGCGCACGATGCCGTGGCTGATGGCGCCGCTGCTGCTGACCGTCGCGATCGCGCTGGCGACCGATCCGCAGCTGCTGACGATCGCGCACTACGCCGACCCCCCGGTGTTCTTCGGCTTCCTGGTGATGCCGGCGCACCAACCGCTCGCGTTCTGCCTCGCCAAGGCCGGGCTGCTGAGCTTCGCGCTCGACCAGCAGGCGGACTCCCCGCGGGCCCTGCGCCTGCTGCGGCTCGGTTTCACCGGCGCGATGCTCGGGCTCGTGCTGCTGACCGGCGCGCGCAGCTACGCGCTCGCGTTCGCCGTCGCGCTCGCCGTGCAGTCGTTCGCCAGCGGCCGCCGCCTGGGCCTGGTGCTCGTCGGCGCCGCGGTAGGCATCGCGCTGTTCCAGACCTACGCCTCCGACCTCGTGCAGGAACGATTCGATCCCGCGCAGATCATGGAGTCGCTGGCCTACCGCGAACGGGAACAGGCCTGGCAGGCGGCGGGGACGGCGTTCCTCGACCATCCGCTGATCGGCGCCGGCGCCGGCGGTTTCGCGCGCGCGGCGGGCTTCTACGGCCGCGTCTATCCGCACAACCTCGTGCTCGAAGTCGCGGTGGAGTTCGGTCTCGTCGGCCTCTGCTGCCTCGCCGCGATGTTCGCCGCGCCCGTCCTGGGCCTGTGGCAACGCTGGCGCCAGCGCAGCGTGCCGCCGGCGGCCGGCGTGTTCGCGCTGGGGCTCCTGGTGTTCGCGCTCGGCGGCGCGCTGGCCGTCGGCGACCTGCTGCGCAACTACTTCCTGATGTTCGCCCTCGGCATGGCGGCGACCGCGCTACAGGTGCAGAGCGGCCCGGCACCGGCGCAGGCACCCGCGGCCCTGCGGCAGGTCCCCGCGCTCGCGGCCGGAGCCGGCCCGTGACCGGCACCGCGCGGCAGGTCCGGCGCGCGGTGCGCTGGCTCGGCGGCAGCGTGTTCGCCGCCGCGCTGCTGCAGTACGTGCTGTTCTTCGCCGCGGCGCGCTACCTCGGCGACGTCGACTACGGGGCGTTCTCGCTGGCGCTCGCGGTGGCCACGCTCGCCGCGCCGTTCTGCGACCTCGGCACCAGCGTCGCGATCGTCTGCACCGGCGCGCGTTGCCCGGCCGAACTCGGCCGCCGGTTCGGCGCCGCGCTGCTGCTGCGCGCGCTCACCGCCGTTCCGGTCTTCGCCGCCGCGCTGGGCCTCGGCCTGCTCGCCGGCTACGGGCCGGGGTTCGCCGCGCTGCTGCCGCCGCTCTACCTGGCCACGCTCGCCGACGGTGCGGGCAACCTCGGCGCTTCCGCCTGCCAGGCCGAGGAACGCGTCGCGACCTCGGCGCTGCTGCAGGTCGCGCGCCACCTGCTGCGCGGCGGAGCGCTGCTCGGCACCCTGTGGTGGGGCGGCGGCCCGCACACGCTGGCGTGGGCGTTCGCGCTCGCGTCGGCGCTCGGCGCAGCACCGGCGGGG
>VGXW01000704.1 GCA_016873195.1 Planctomycetota bacterium
CCGCGCCGACCTGCACGCCTTTTCGAGCTACCTCGTGCAGGGGTCGGGTTTCCCGACCCGTGTCGGCGTGGTGCACCAGGCGACGGGCTTCGACCCGCGCGAGGGCGCACTGCAGCAGACCGGACGCCCGCTCGACGTCGCGATCCAGGGCGCCGGTTACCTCGCAGTGCAGGCCAGGGACGGCACCGAGGCCTACACGCGCGCCGGTGAACTGCGCATCAACCCGGACGGGCTGCTCGAGACTGCGGGCGGCCTGCCCGTGCTCGGCGACGGCGGGCCGATATCCCTGCCGCCGTCGTCGCGCGTCGAGGTCGGCGCCGACGGCACGATCACGGTCGTGCCGGAGGGCCTCGGCCCCGAGGCCGCGGCCGCGGTCGCGCGCATCAAGCTGGTCCGGCCCGACGCGGCTGCGCTCCGGAAGGGCGCAGACGGCCTGCTGCGGCTGCCGGAAGGCCAGGCGGCGCCGGCCGATGCCGACGTGCGCGTGGCGAGCGGCGCGCTCGAGTCGAGCAACGTCAGCATCGCCGAGGCGATGATCGAGATGATCCAGATTTCCCGCGAGTTCGAGCTGCAGGTGCGGTTGATGCGCACTGCGGCGGAGAACGACGAGGCCGCGCAGCAGTTGCTGCGGTCCGCATAAGGAGCATGCATGAACCTGGCACTGTGGGCATCGAAGACCGGCCTCGACGCGCAGCAGACGCGCATGGCGGTCGTGTCCAACAACCTCGCGAATGTGAACACGACCGGCTACAAGCGCGCGCGGCCCGTGTTCGAGGACCTGCTGTACCAGAACGTGCGCCAGGTCGGCGCGCAGACCTCGCAGGATACGCAGTACCCGACCGGTATGTACCTCGGCACCGGCGTGCGCATCGTCGCGACCGAAAAGCTCTACACGCAGGGCAGCCTGGTTCAGACCGGCGGCAACTTCGACATCTCGATCCAGGGCCGCGGATTCTTCCAGGTGCTGCTGCCGGACGGCACCAATGCCTACACGCGCGACGGCTCGTTCCAGGTCGACTCCCAGGGCCAGCTCGTGACCGCGACCGGCTACCAGGTGCAGCCGCCGATCACGATCCCGGACAGCGCGCTGAGCGTGACCGTGGGCGCGGACGGCACGGTCTCCGTGACCAGCGCCGGCGACCCGCAGCCGATCGTCGTCGGCCAGCTGCAGGTCGTCGATTTCATCAACGCCGGCGGCCTGGAGCCGCGCGGCCAGAACCTGCTCGCGGAATCCGCGGCGAGCGGCCCGCCGCAGGTCGGCACGCCGGGCCTCAATGGCCTCGGCACGCTGGTGCAGGGATCGCTCGAGGCCTCGAACGTGAACGTCGTCGAGGAGCTGGTGGCGATGATCGAGACGCAGCGCGCGTTCGAGATGAACACGCGCGCGATCAGCACGGTCGACCAGATGCTCGGCTTCCTGACCACCAACACCTGAGGCCGGTGAACCCCATGCGCACGTTCGCGACGCTCCTCGCC
>VGXW01000705.1 GCA_016873195.1 Planctomycetota bacterium
TCCGTGGCATGCGCATCCGCGTGATCGATGTGCTCGACCTGTTGGCCGCCGGGCTCGACACCGGTCAGGTCCTGAAGGAACTGCCCGATCTCGAGGCGGAGGATGTCAGGGCAGCCCTGCTCTATGCCCGCCGCCGGCTGGATCACCCCACCCTGGCTGCGTGAGAGGCTGGCGAGGTGGAGATCACCGACCAGTAGGGTCCCCCTCGGCTGCGCCGGCGGCAGCCCGCGCCCGCATTGTTCCCCGTGCGACCGCGGATCACGCGCCGCGGATCCGCGCGAGCACCGCGTGCGCCGTCGTCGAGAGCCCCAACGGGTCGAGGCCCGCTTCGAGCAGGCGCAGCCGTTCCGTCGCGCCATGCAGGGCCTGCCGGCCCGTGGCGTCGAGGTCCAGGAACGCCGGGTGCGGCACCACGGCGCCCGCGCGGTCGCGCGGCCGGTAGGCCGTGGTCGCCTGTTCGATCAGCAACTCGCGGTCCTTGTCGTTCACGGCATCTCCAGTCCGAGGTCGACGCCCGCGCGGCGCAGGCAGTCGGCGAGCAGCCGGCGCGCGCGCGTGACGTTCTGCAGGAACGTGTTGAGCTTCATGCCGAGCCGCGCCGCGAGGGCGCGGTCCTCGCCAGCCCCCGCATCGCCGAGGCGCGCGGCCAGCGCGGCCTGCGGTTGCCGCGGCAGCTTGCGCCGGCAGTCGGCGATGCGTTCGCGCAGCAGCGGGTCCGCGGGCCGCCACTGCCCGACGTCGCGGTCGCTCGCGCGTTCGAGTTCGGCGATCGCGGCCGCGGCCGTGCGCAGACGGCGCAGTTCGCTGATCGCGAGGTTCCGCGCCGCGAGCAGGCCAAGGCGCAAGAGCCCGTTCGGCCGGCCGTCGGGCCGGCAGCGCGGGGCCACCTGCCAGCAGCGCAGCAGCACCTCCTGCAGCACGGCCTCGCCGTCGACCAGGGCCGAGAACGCGCGCAGGCTCGCGCGCAGCAGCGGCTCGGCGCCGGCGACCCAGCGCGCGAAGGCGCCATCGTCTCCGGCGGCGATCTCGGGCAGGAAGCGGTCGAGGTCGTCGATGGGGGCCTCAGCGGGCGGCGGGCACGATCGGCAGGGTATCGCGGCGGAGCCGCAGCGCGATGGGCGGCGCGGCCGGGGCGTCCTGCGGCAGGGCCAGCACGAGCCGGATCCGGAGCCCCGCGGCCACCCGGCCCGAGCGCGTGCTGAGCGCCGGGTCGACCTGGACCACGGTCTCGGTCCCGTCGTCCCACAGCAGTCGCACCTCGGCCGGCAGCGTCCACTTCCTGCCGTCGCTGTCGAACTCGAGCACGAGGCGGCCGTCGCGCAGCGAGACGAGCGTGGCCTCACGCAGACCTGGGGCGTAGCCGTCGCGGACCTGCCGCGCGGATCCGAAGGGCCACAGCGACCAGCCGACCCGTCCCCGTGCCGGAGTTTGCCGAGCGAAGTCCGCCCCGCTATCGCAAACCATGGTGGGAAAA
>VGXW01000706.1 GCA_016873195.1 Planctomycetota bacterium
AAGTCGGCCTGCACCTCGGTGGCGTAGCCGCCCTTGGTCTCGGCGTCCGGCGGCGTGCCGGTGTCGACGAACTTGCCGCCGAGCGACTCGACCTGCTCGCGGCAGGCCGGGCGGATGTCGTTGGCCTCGACGACCGCGCCGAGCTTCTTGGCGGTCGAGATCGCCTGCAGGCCCGCGACGCCCACGCCGAGGATCAAGACGCGCGCCGGCGTCAGCGTGCCGGCCGCCGTCATCATCAGCGGGAACATCTTGGCCAGGTGGGTCGCCGCCAGCAGCACCGCCTGGTAGCCGCTGCAGGTCGCCTGCGAGCTCAGGATGTCCATCTTCTGCGCGCGCGTGATGCGCGGCATCAGCTCGAGCGCCATCGCCGTGACCTTCGCGTCGCGCAGCGCCGCCACGGCGTCGAGCCGGCTGCCGGGCAGCAGCGAGCAGATCAGGATCGAGCCGGCCTTCTGGGCCCTGGCCCGGTCGGGCGGCGGCGCGTTGATGCCGAGCACGATGTCGGCACCGGCGATCGCGCCGGCGTCGACCAGCGTGGCACCAACGGCCTGGAAGTCGGAGTCCGGGAAGCCGGCGAGCGCGCCGGCACCACGCTCGACCTGCACCTGCAGGCCGAGCTTGAGCATGCCCTTCACGGTCTCGGGGATGGCGGCAACGCGCGTCTCACCCGGAGCCGCTTCCTTGGGCACGAAGGTCACAACCATGGGGGTCAGCCTCTTGGAAAGGAGGGAGAAGGAAAGCAGGAAGGCACCCCCGGCGCCACCCGGATTCCGGCCACCTCCGGGCCCGCGGAACGCGTGCCCCGAGCGGGCGGGGTGGCTAGGCTTGCCCCCTCGATGCAGAGCTTCGTTGCGCACCTCGCCCAGCGGGTCCTCGGCGGCATGGCCCCGGTCGTGATCGGCCTCGACCCGCGTCTCGACGCCCTGCCGAAAGGGCTCCTGCCCGCAGCCAGCCCCGGCGAGCGCCTCGTCGCCTTCTACGAACAAACGCTGCCCGTGATCGCGCGCCACGCCCCGTGCGTGAAACCGAACATCGCGTTCTTCGAGTGTTTCGGCGCCGAGGGTTACCGCGCCTACGAACGCACCTGCGCGCTCGCGCGCCGCCACGGCCTCTTGGTGATCGGCGACGTCAAACGCGGCGACATCGGCAGCACGGCCGAGGCCTATGCCGACGGCCACTTCGCCACCGCCGACGCGGTCACGCTGCACCCCTACCTCGGCGGCGATTCGGTGGCACCGTTCCTGAAGGCCTGCCGGCCCGAAGGCGGCAAGGGCGTCTTCGTGCTCGTGCGCACCTCGAACCCCGGTGCCCGCGACTTCCAGGACCTGTTGGTCGGCGGCGAACCGCTCTGCGACGTCGTCGCGCGCGCGGTGACGCGGTGGGGGGCCGACCTGCCGCAGGCCGAGGGTTACTCGCCGGTCGGCGCCGTCGTCGGCGCCACCTGGCCGCAGGAACTCGCGCG
>VGXW01000707.1 GCA_016873195.1 Planctomycetota bacterium
GGGTGGCGTGCCGGTGCAGAAGGCCAAGTGACGGCGCTGCGCGGGCGGCGGCCGGCACGGCTGGCCGCCCCCGGTCCCCCGCGGCCCCCCGCGGCAGGCCGCCCGAAGCCCCTGACGTCTCCGCCGGAGGGCCCAAGGGAACCGCGGCGATCGGCCGGTAG
Source organism: Planctomycetota bacterium (assembly GCA_016873195.1). Taxonomy (GTDB): domain Bacteria; phylum Planctomycetota; class UBA1135; order UBA1135; family UBA2386; genus VGXW01. The sequence goes on from VGXW01000707.1 coordinate 162, forward strand.
AGTGCTGCCCTCCCATGATCGACCCCAAGCAAGTCCACGACGTCCTCAAGGCCCACCAACTGGCCGACGGTTTCCCGGTGGTGTTCGACCTCGACCGGTCGCACGGTTGCTGGCTCTACGACTCGCGGACCGACACCGAGTACCTGGACTGCTTCACGTGATTTTTCCGGGCATGAAGGAGCCGCGCTTCGTCGCGGAACTGCTGCGGGCGGCCGCGAACAACCCGTCGAACTCCGACCTCTACACCACGCAGATGGCGGAGTTCGTCGACACCTTCGCGCGCCACGCGACGCCTCCTGGGTTCCCGTACCACTTCTGGATCTCCGGCGGCACGCTGGCGGTCGAGAACGCGATGAAGGCGGCGTTCGACTGGAAGGCGCGCAAGATCGGCCTCGACAAGGTCACCGACGACGGCGCGAGCCTCGTCGTGCTGCACTTCCGGCAGGCCTTCCACGGCCGCTCGCTGTCGTGCACGAACACGGCGACCGACAAGACGGCGCTGTTCCCGAAGTTCCGCTGGCCGCGCATCCACAACCCGGCGATCGTCTTCGACCTCGACGGCAACATCGCCAACGACGTCGAGAAGGAGGAGCGGCGCGCGGTCGCCGAGATCGAGGCCGCCTTCCGCGGCGAGTGGCGGGGCCGCATCGCGGCGATCCTGATCGAACCGATGCAGAGCGAAGGCGGCGACAACCACTTCCGCCCGCAGTTCCTCGCGCACCTGCGCCGGTTCGCCGACGAGAACGAGGCGCTGCTGATCTTCGACGAGGTGCAGACCGGCTTCTTCGGCTCCGGCAAGCCCTGGTTCTGGCAGCACCACGGCGTCGCGCCCGACCTCGTCTCCTTCGGCAAGAAGACGCAGGTCTGCGGCATCTACGCGAACCGGCGCATCGACGAGGTCGCCGACAACGTGTTCCACAAGCCGAGCCGCATCAACTCGACCTGGGGCGGCAACCTGACCGACATGGTGCGCTCGCGCCGCCTCATCGAGATCATCCGCGACGAGCAGCTCGCCGCCAACGTCACCCGCACCGGCGCGCAGTTCGTCGCCGGCCTGCGCGAGGTCGCGAAGAAGCACCGCGAGATGACCAACGTGCGCGGCGTCGGCTCGCTGGTGTCGTTCACGCTGCCGGACGGGGACACGCGCGCGGAATGGGTCCGGCGCATGCGCGACCACCATCTGATGGCGCTGTTCTGCGGGCCGAGTTCGGTGCGCTTCCGCCTGCCGTTCGTGATGAGCGGGCGCGAGGTGAACGAAGCGGTCGCGCGCGTCGCGGCGGCCGCGGACAACG
>VGXW01000708.1 GCA_016873195.1 Planctomycetota bacterium
TACGTCTACAGCACCAGGTCGGCGAGGTAGACGTAGTTCTGCAACTGCGTCTCGAGGCTGGCGACTTCGAGCAGGGCGCTCGAGTGCGGACCCAGCTCGTTCGAGGCCTGCTCGAGCCGGCGGTAGCCCGCGATCAGCCCGATGCCGATCGCGAACCCCGACAGCGTGCACACCGCGAGCAACCGGCCGGTCAGCAGCTTGAGGTTCATCGCGGCGCCTGCTTCCCGACCGGGTTCAGGGCGACGACGCCGAGCCCGCGCGCGATCGCGGCCAGCGGGTTGGCGAGGTCGCGCGGCGCGCCGAGCGGACTGCCTTCGAGCTGGGTGCAGGCCGCGCGGAGTTCCCGGTTCTGCTCCGGCCGCAGCAGCCGCGCCTGCACCACGACCTGCGCGCGGTCGACGACCCAGCGCACGACGATCCGCGCGTCGCCCGCGCCGGTCTCGGTGCGCAGGACCGAACCGAGCAGCGCCCCGCCGGCGTCGTAGGCATGGATCGCCTTGACGTCGGCCCGCTGGTCGCCGGTCGCTCCCTCGACCGAGAACGCGCCGGTCCGGCGCGTGAAGCGGCTGGCGCCGGGGAACACCTCGTAGCCGATCGCCTGGTCGTGCAGTTTCGCCACCTCCTCGGGCCACACCGTGCCGGTGACCACCAGGGCCTTGGCGCTCGAGCGCAGGATGGTCACGGCCAGGGGCCGCGCGGCCTCCGGCACCACCGCGGCGAGACCGGCCTCGCCCTTCGCGACGAGTTCGACCACGCCGTCGAAGTCGCGGCCCGCCAGCAGCCGGGGGAAGGCCGAGCCCGCCAGCGCCGCGAAGTGCGGTCCGCGGCCGCGCACGACCTCGAAGCCGAGCACGCGCAGGTCGAGCGACAGGGACCACGCGATCTCCGTCAGTCCCCACTGCGACTCCTCGGAGCGCAGGTAGACCAGACCGATCGGCTTGCGGCCCCGGAAGGCGACCAGCAGCGTGTGCTGTCCGAGTTCCTGGAAGTGCAGCTTGAACGGCATCCGCCGCTCGATCGCCTCGCGCGCCTCCTGCTTCACGTCGCGCACGATGCTGCTGTAGGCATCCGCCTCGGGGAACGCGCGGAACACGAGTTCCTCCACGGCGGTCGGCGTCGCCGGGCGCGCCACCGTGGCGGGTGGTGGCGCAGGATCCTGCGCCTGCGCCGCGATTGCCCCGGACAGTGCAGCCAGGATGCCGGCCGCGGTCACAGCGATGCTGGATCGAACCAAGAGATCGTTCCCCACCGCGTTGATCGGCTCTGGTGCGGAGGCGGTTTGAGGCCGCCGCGCGGCGCCGCGAGCCGCCAGGGGACACGCGGGCTGCGACCTGCCCATGGCAGGCGGCGATCCGGATCGCGGCGTGCGGCGACTCAGCGCCCGGTCTTCGCCTGCTCGACCACGCGCTTCTTCGTGTAGGCGATCAGCCCGCCGGCGTCGACGATGGCCCCC
>VGXW01000709.1 GCA_016873195.1 Planctomycetota bacterium
CCCCCGGCTCGCCGGGCGCCGCGGGCTCCGCCTTCGGCAGCAGCATGGCGCGGACCAACAGCGAACGGATGCGCAGCGGCGAGAAGACGACGGTGTCCTTGCCGAGGTCGCGCAGCCGCCCCGCCAGTTCGTCGCGCAGTTCGCGCGACAGCACGGCGAACACCGGATCGCCCTGTGCGTCGGTGGGGGGCAGCGTCGCGATCTGGTCGATCCAGCCCTTCGCGAGCCACGTGAGGACGCGGCTCGCCCGGACCCCGAGCTTCGCGAGGTCGGAGCGGGTCAGCAGGTGCTGGCTCAGGGTCGTTGCAGATCGGTTCATGCCGCGCGGCGGCCGACGCGACCCTTGCCCGTCGGGCTGTTTCGGCTGCGTGCGAGGCGCCGGTCAAGCCATGGTCGGGACGGTTCTCGCGGACCCATGCCAGCGAGGGATCCGCGGCGCGCGTGCCCGCGCGGGCAGCGCGCCCGTCCGTTCGCGACGCCTCGCCGCGGGAGCTTCCGAGGAAACGCCGCAGCGGCGCCGAGTGCGTGCTTCGCCCCGGACGTGTCGCCGCGTTGCGGCGTCCAGGAGCTCAGAGGCCCTTCGGGAAGCGCATGCGGCCCAGCTTGCCGCGCACGAGCTTCACCTCGCGCGTGCCGCCGCCGCTGCGCAGCAGGTGGAACGCCTGCGCGTCGATCAGCGAATAGTCGCCGTTCTCGTAGAACAACTCGAGGCGGATGCCGTGCGGCGCATCCTCGAGCAGGCGGATCTCGACGACGTTGCGCGCGCTGACGACGGTCGTGCCGCCCTGCGGGGTCACGTAGTTGAGTTCCGAGATCGGAATGACGCTGACGACGTCGGCCAGCGAAGGGTCGCCGGGGTTCTGCGCACCTTGCGGCACCATGGCCAGGGCCAGGACGAACGGGACGGGGAGCAGGAGCTGCCAGGCTTTCACGTGACTACCTCCGAGGTTCCGGGTGGGCCTCTTCTCGGGCCGCGCGGCGGGGACTATCTGTCGCCGTCGTTATGACGCCACAACCGCGCGGTTCCTGCCAGTGATCTCCTTCCTGCGCGCCGCACTGCTGTCGGTCCTGCTGCCCGCCTGGGGCCCGGCGCAGGGACCGGGCGCGGCGTTGCCCGAAGGCGTGGAGGTCGCGACCGCCAGCGGCGAGGTGCGGCCGGCCGTGCTCGAGACCGTGCGCGGCATCGTGGCGGAACGGCTCGCCGAGCTGCGCCCCGTGTTCGACGACCTCGAGGTCCGGCCGTTCCAGGTCCGCGTGCACGCGTCGCGCGCCTCGCTGCCGGACGATCTCGCGCGTCTGCTGCACGAGGACACGGCAGGGTTCGTGCTGCTCGGGCAGCGCGAGGTGCACTTCGTGTGGGGCGAGATGCAGCGCCTGGGGGCGATGCCGCGCGGCGTGGTCGCCCACGAGCTCGTGCACGAACTGCTCGACCAGGGG
>VGXW01000710.1 GCA_016873195.1 Planctomycetota bacterium
TGGTGGTCGACCGCCAGACCGGCGACCGGCGCGAGCCGCACGTTGAGGCCGCCGTAGAGATCGGTGCGGCGGCGCGCGAGCGTGATGCCGGGCACCAGCGCCTGGAACGACAGCGCGAGGTCTACCGTGCGCGCGCCGTCGGCGGCCGGCCGGGCGGTGACGTGCACGCGTTCGCAGACGAGCGGTTCGTCGTCGTGCCAGAGCCAGAGGTTCATCGCGGTCAGCACGGCAGCGCCGTCCACCGTGCGCAGGGAAGGCTCGCCGACCGGCCTCGCGAAGACCTCCTGCAGCGCGTGCAGGTCGCCCGTGCGCTCACCCCACTGCACCTCGGGCCAGGCCCAGTAGACGCCGCGGTGGTGCGGGTGGTCGATGCTCCAGTCGGCGGTCAGCGCCTCGCCGTCGGGCCCGTGGAGCGGGTGCAGGTAGCCGCTGCGCGCCACCGCGTAGCGGCGGTTGCCTTCGGCGACCTGGTCGAGGAAGCCGGGCGGCAGGCCGACCGCGCGGGCGCGATAGACGGCCGCGGGCTGGCCCGCGGCGCGCAGCGTGACGGAGCCGTCGGCGGGGACGGGTTCCTGGGGCTTCGGCGCCGCGGCGAGGACGAGCAGCAGCAGCTGGGTCAGCATCGGTGGGCTCCTTCATTGCGCGAGCGGACGCAGCCGCACCGCGCGCAGGTTGATCGCCCGCCAGCCTTGTGGCTCGGGGCGGACGGCAAGCGATTGGCGGCCGGGCGCTGGGAAGGTGAAGCGGCCGATGACGATCGGCGCGTAGCTGGCGTAGTCGCCCGTGGCGGCCGTCACCTCGAGCACCTGCTTCTGCTCGCCGACGATCACCGTGGCCCTGCTGCCAGCCAAGGGTGCCGCGACCTCCGCGACCGCTTCGTACGCGCCTGCCCGATCGATCGTGAACTGCCACTCGACCCACGCCCGCGCGTCGGTCCAGTAGCCGATATTGGGTTCGCCGCCGCGGGCCTCGACCTGCGCGTGGTTGCCGCGGTCCGGATTGTGGATCTCCGCCAGGTCGGCGGTCAGCGCCAGGCTGCCGTCGGCAGCGGGGCCCGGCAGCACCTTCTCGACGCGCAGCGGGCCGCGGATCTCGAGTGTGACGACGCTCGCGATCGGGTCGGGTGCTGCCGCCGGCAGGCGCAGTTCGACGCCCGCCGCGGTGCGTTCGGCCGCGAGCTCCGCACCGCCCGCGAGCAGCCGCGCGCCCACCACTTCGCTGCGCAGCCCGGGCACCACGAGCCTGCCGTCGGCGGGCCAGTCGAACACGTGCAGGAAGAGCGTGGCGCCGTCGGCGCGCATGCGCCGGGTGCAGCGGCCCCAGCCGAGCCGCGCGAACGGGCTCGCCTCGGTGTCGTGGATCGCGTCGCCGTTCTTCGCCATCCACGCGCCGACCTGCTCGAGGCGTTCGACCGATGCCGCTGGGATCCGGCCATCG
>VGXW01000711.1 GCA_016873195.1 Planctomycetota bacterium
GGGGCGCCGGCGGCAGGGTGCTGCCGGGGAACACGTAGGCAAACACGTCGCCGGCGGCCCCGTCCGGCTGCGCGACCTCGCGGGCCACCAGACTGCCCGGTGCGCCGAGCGTGCTGCGCCGCACCGACCAGGTGAAGGCCGCCCAGTTGCCCGGCGGCACGACGGCATTCCCGGCGCCATCGCTCGGGATCCAGTCGAGGCCGAGGCTCAGGGCGTCGAGGTCGAGAGCCGCGGGGATCGGCAGCGCGTTGAAGTCCGGTCGGCCGGGCAGCGGCGGCTCCAGGACCGGCGGCCCGGCGTCGAGGTCCGTGCGCGTGAGCACGACCGAGCCCGCCGTGAACGGCGGCAGAGGAGTCCCCGGATCCACCGAGAACCCGTGCGCGAGCGCGAGCGTCGGTCCGCCGGATTGGGCCGGGGCAGCGGCCGCGGTGCACAGCACGGCTGCGGGGATCACGAGCAGGTGGCGGGGCATGGTCTCTTCTCCATTCGGGTCAGCGGTCCTTCGCTTCGACTTCCGCGCGCAGCGCGTCGCGGCCGGCGCGCAGCTGCGCGTCGCCCGGCGCGAGGCCCGCGGCGATCTCGAGCAGCAAGAGGCACAGTTCGGCGCGGCAGCGGTCGTCGACCGCGTGGTTGCGCAGGAGCCCGGCGAGGTTGGCGACCTGCCGGGCATTGAGCGGATCGGCCTGCAGTTGCCGCAGGAAGCCGAGCGTCGCGGCCGCGGGCTCCGGGCCGGCGAGCACCTCGGCGTAGGCGAGTGCGGCCGGGAGGGAGCGCTGGCGGGGATTGCGCGTCGCCTCGGCAGGAACGGCCATGGCCGCGCGGAAGCGCACCGCAGCGACACCGGCGTGGGCACGCCGGCCCGCGTCGTCGCCGCCGGCCGCCGCCGCGATCGCCATGCCCACCGCCAGGTTGCCGAGTTCGTGCTCGCGCCAGCACTCGTCCTCGATGCGCCGCGCCGCGGCTTCTGCCCCGGCGAAGTCGCCGAGCAGACGTCGCGTCTGCGCGAGTCCGCCGAGGCTGTTGGCGAACCACGGCCGCAGCTCGACCGCGCGCTCGTAGCAGCGTTTCGCTGCCTCCGGGTCGCCGCTGCGCAGGTGCGCGAGTCCGAGGTTGTTCCAGGGCCCGTGCCGGTCCGGGCGCAGCCGCAGCGAGTCCTCGCAGTAGCCGATCGCCGCGTCGTAGCGGCGCAACAACAGCATCGCCACCGCCATCGCGTGCCGCGTGCGCGCGGTCGGCCGGCCGTAGTGGCCCTCGAGCCAGCCGGCCTCCGCCAGCAGGGCCTCGGGCTCCGGCTTGCGCCGCCCGCAGGCCGCGAGCAGGCGCAGGTCGCGCGCCGGCACGAAGTCCACGCAGCGGCACAGCAGCTCGTGGGCGCCTTCGAAGTCGTGCGCGCGCATGGCGTGGAAGCCGGCCACGAAGGCATCCGTCGTTCC
>VGXW01000712.1 GCA_016873195.1 Planctomycetota bacterium
CCCGCGCGCGGCGACGTGACCCGCCTGACCCTCGCCGGCATCGACGTGCAGTCGGTGCACGGCAGCGACGTGATGCTCTACCTGTCGACGGCCCAGATCACCGCGCTGCGCGCGCAGGGTTACGACCTGCTGCCGCTGCCGCGGGCCGGCGCCGGCGAGGACCACAGCACCTACCACACGTACGACGACCTGACGAACGATCTGCAGGCGATCGCCGCGGCCTACCCTTCGATCTGCCGGCTCGTGAGCATCGGCACCTCGGTGCAGGGCCGGCACCTGTGGTTCATGAAGATCTCCGACAACGTCGGGATCGAGGAGGACGAGCCCGAGTTCAAGTACGTCTCCTCGCTGCACGGCGACGAGGTCGTCGGCATGGAGCTGTGCCACAGGCTGATCGAACTGCTGACCAGCAGCTACGGCACCGATCCGCAGATCACGGCGCTCGTGAACGACCTCGAGATCTGGATCATGCCGATGGCGAACCCGGACGGCACGACCGCGCACAGCCGCTACAACGCGCAGGGCCGCGACCTCAATCGCAGCTTCCCGGACCGCGTCGTCGATCCGGTCAACACGGTGGCCGGCAGGCCGCTCGAGGTGCAGCACCTGATGAACTGGGGCTTCGCCCACTCGCCGGTGCTGTCGGCCAACTTCCACGGCGGCGCGCGCGTCGTGAACTACCCGTACGACTCGGACCCCAATCCGAACGCGAGCTACTCCGCGAGCCCCGACGACGACCTGTTCGTCAGCCAGTCGCTGACCTACTCGCAGCTCAACCTGCCGATGTACAACAGCTCGTCGTTCCCGCAGGGCATCACGAACGGCATCGCGTGGTACCTGATCTACGGCGGCATGCAGGACTGGAGCTACGTCTGGCAGGGCTGCAACGACGTCACGATCGAGCTCTACAACACGAAGTGGCCGAGCTACTCGGTGATCGCCACGCTGTGGAACGACAACCGCGCCGCGATGCTGGCCTACATGGGGCTCTGCCTGAAGGGTGTGCGCGGCATCGTCACCGACGCGCTGACCGGCGCGCCGCTGGCCGCGACGGTGCAGGTCGTCGGCCGCAACCACGCCGTCTCCACGGACCCGGCCGTCGGCGACTACCACCGCATGCTGCTGCCCGGCACGTGGTCGCTCGTGTTCGCGGCGCCCGGCTACGCGCCGCGCACGGTGCCGGGCGTCGCCATCGGCAGCGGCGCTGCGACGCGGCTCGACGTCGCGCTGGTGCCGGCGGGCATCGTCGCGCCGGTGGCCGACGTGCGCGTCAACGGCCAGAACGGACCGCTGACGACCTCGTCGGCGACGCCGATCCTGCTGACCGTGTCGCTCGCGCCCAACAGCCTGCTCGGCGCGCCGCACGACTGGTGGCTCAGCGCCACCTACGGCTCGTTCACGTTCTGGTGGAACTGGCCGATGACCTG
>VGXW01000713.1 GCA_016873195.1 Planctomycetota bacterium
CCCCCCGAGCAGCCGGTGGGCGAGCGGCACCGCGACGTTGCTCCACGCGGTGCCGTCCCAGAGCCACGTGCCGGTCGCGAGCAGCGGCGTCGTCTGCACGAGCACGCCACCGGCAACCGGATCGTAGGTCGTGCAGATCGAGCCGAAGAACACCGAGGGGCCGTTCGTCGCGACCTGCGTCCAGGAAACACCGTCCCACTCCCACGTGTCGGCCAGCGGCGCGAACGGCGCACTCGAGCCGCCGTGCACCACGACGCGATTGCGCGCGAGATCCGTCGCCATGCCGTGGCCAGCGCGCGGCGTCGGTGCCGGGCCCGCGAGCTGCGCCCAGGAACTGCCGTTCCAGAGCCAGCAATCGTCGCGGTACTGCCCGTCGTAGCCGCCGAACAAGAGCGAGCCGCCGCCCGGCGCCGTGGCCAGTCCGTGGCCCTCGCGCGCACTCGGGCCACCGGTGAAGAAGCGCTGCTCCCAGTGCACGCCGTCGAACTCCCAGAGGTCGCCGACGTCCGTGCCCGCCACGCGGCCGCCGGACAGCACGAACCGCTCGCGGCCGAGGTCGTAGTGCGCGGCGTAGAGGATGCGCGACGGCGGCGCGCTGGCGGCGATGCGCGTCCACGTGGTGCCGTTCCACGCGAAGACCTCCTGCATCGTCGCCGTGCCGCTGACGTTGGTCGTGCCCGCGTTGCCGCCGAAGAGCAGCACCTGCCCGCGCACGGGATCGAACGCGAGCACGTGGTCGCGCCGCGACGGCGCGCTCGCGCCCGGGATCTGCTGCCATCGGACGCCATCCCACTCCCAGGTGGCCGCGGTGCTGGCCTGACCGCCGCCGCCGTGCAGCACGATCCGACCGCGCACGGGGTCGTCGGCGTAGCCGTAGTGCGGGTTGGTCGGGCCCGTGCTCGCGAGCAGCTGCCACGCGGTGCCGTTCCACGCGTGTGTCTGCATCGGCGTGTTGATGTTGGCGTGCGAGATCATCAACAACTGCTGCCGCGTGCTGTCGTAGACCAGGTTCGCCCACGCAGTGGCAGGCACCGTGCCGTGGCTCGTCCAGGCCGCGCCGTCCCATTCCCAGAGCCGGCCCTGGTAGTCGATCGCGACGAGCCGCTGGCGCGCCGTGTCGTAGGCCATCACCGGCGAGCCCGGTGCTGGCGCCGCGTTCGGCACGGGCGTCCACGCGTGGCCGTCCCACTCGAGGCAGACGGAGGTCGTCGTGTAGGCGACCAGCAGGGTGCGCGCGCGACCACCGTGGTAGACGATGTGGCCGTTGGGCACGGCGAGTCCCACCTCGCGCCAGTGGCTGCCGTCCCACTCCCACGTCGTGCCGGTTTCGTCGACGAGCACGAGGCGCTGGCGCGCGAAGTCGGTGACCACGGGCGGATGCTCGTATCTCCACGCGGGCGCGCCGAGCGGCGTCCAGCCCTGCGCG
>VGXW01000714.1 GCA_016873195.1 Planctomycetota bacterium
GGGGTGGCCTCGATGCGCGCGAGCAGTGCTGGTGCCAGTTCGGGTTTCAGTCCATCGGTCCCGAGCAGTTCGGTGCGCAACTGCGCACGCCGCTCGAGCAGGGCCTGGTGCTCGGCTTCCGCGCGGGCGCTTTCGCGGAACCAGAAGAACGCCGCCACGGCGGCGACGAGCAGGAAGGCGGCGACGTAGCCGATGCCCAACAGGATCACGCGCCGGTTCTTCTGCTCGCGTTCGCGGCGGCGTTGGGCCAGCAGTTCCTCCTGACGGGAGTCGAGACGCTTCTTCTGCGGCGCGGCATTGCGGTGCGGACCGGCAGGGCGCGAGCCAGGCTTCGGGGCTGAGTCGAGGGTCATGGGGCAGGGTCGGGAAGCGCGCCAGGCGCCGCGGGGGAGCAAGGCGCTGGATGGGCTCCGGCCTCCGGGCCGGTCCGATCGGCACGGGCCACCGGACGCGAAGACACGCCGACTTGCGGCGAGCCGTCACGCGGCGGTTGCCTACGGGCGGGGCGCACGAAGGCGCCGAGCGACCAGGAGATGGGAGCAGCGCGGTGCATGGGGGCCCCGCGCGGGGAGAGGGGTCTGACCCCTTGCCTAGTCTCGACCTGCTGCCTTGTTACCTGCCGAGGATCTGCGCGGCGGCCCGTCTTGCGGCTCTGTGGATCTGCCCGCCGCGGCGATCTCGGCGAGCACGCGCTCGGCGTCGCCCGGCGCGGCGGGCCGCGTCCGGTCGCAGACCAGCACGAACTCGACGTTGCGCGCGCGCGGCGACGGCCGCGTCGGGCTCACGCGGTAGCGCTTGTAGCTGCGGCAGAACACGGACAGCGCGCCGTGGCGCGCGTTCGCGGCCACCAGATCCGCGAGCGGGATCGTGCCGTCGGTGCTGTAGCTCGTGAGCACGAACCTCGCGCGCAGCCGTTCCAGCAGCGTCGCGTAGGCCGAACGCGCCTCGCCGCGGTCGTTGAACGGGCTCCGGCGCAACTTCCAGTCGGGCCGGATCGCCGACTTCATGCCGCGCGTCGTCGGCGGCGGCAGTTCGGGCCGGTCCCACAGCACGAGCGAGTTCAGCACGTGGTCGTTCGACGCGTAGGTGGGCTGGTTGTAGGGCGGGTCGAGGTAGGCGACGTCGACGGGGCCGTCGAGCTGCCCGGGCAGCTCGAGCGCGTCGACGGCGAGCACGCGGTGGGCCCGGCCGTTGTCGAGGAAGCGCGCGGGGGCGAGGCGCAGGTCGGCGAGGATGCGGTGCAGCGCGGTGCCGTTCCTGCCGCCCCAGCCGGCGTGGAAGCCCTTGAACACGCCGCTCGTGTTCGACAGCCAGCTCGCCTGGTAGAGCAGCGGCGCCAACAGGCACGCGGTCGCGGCGGCATCGATCAGCCCGCGGGCCTGCCAGTCGGCGATGCGCGCGCGGATCGCGTCGATCCGGC
>VGXW01000715.1 GCA_016873195.1 Planctomycetota bacterium
CTCGGCGACCTGCCGGACGCCCCGCAGGTCGTGCTGACCGTGCGCGGCGTGGGCTACATGCTCGCGAGGGAGGGGCCATGAGGCGCCACCGTGTGAAGGCCCTGCTCGGCTTCGGCGTCACTGCCGCAGGGCTGCTCGCGGTGGTGTCTTGGCTCACCACCGTGCTGGTGCGGCTCGACCGCGACGAACGCCACGCGCGGCAGCAGGCCGCCGTGCACGAACGGCTGCGCCTCGGGCTCTGGCGCATGGACAGCTGGCTGTCGCCGCAACTCGCGCGCGAGGCGATGCGGCCGCCCGCGGAGTTCCGCGCCTTCCCGGTCGCGCAGTCGGCGTGGACGCGCGCGTTCACGAAGCTCGCGCCGGACGCGGTGGTCACCGAGTCGCCGCTGCTGCGCGGCGGGTCCCTGCTGTTCCCGCTGCACTTCGAGCTCGACGGCGACACGTTGAAGAGCCCACAGGTGCCGCTCGGCAACGAGCGCGACGTCGCGGAGGCGAACGACGTCGACAAGACCGCGCTCGACCGCGCGGCGGCGCGGCTGCAGCAGCTCGTGCCGGTGCTGACGCGCGCTGCGCTCGAGCCGAAGGTGCAGGGCGCGGAAGCGCAACTGCCGATGCTCGGCTGCATCGTCGTGGCGCCCGAGGTGCCGCAGCAGACCAGGCAGAGCCTCGAGGAGTTCAACAACCGCCAACGCAGCTTCGCGCAGAACGTCGCGCAGCAGGAGACGAGCAAGCAGTGGGTCGAGACGGTGGAGAACCCGCCGCAGGTCCCAGTGCAGGTCCCAGTGCAGGTGCCCGTGCAGATCCCCGTGCAGATCGCGATGCAGCCGCAGGCCCAGCAGGCCGAAGCGCTGGCTGCGACCAACCGGGTGGCGCTCGTGCTGCCGGACGCAGGACAGCCGCCGATGCAGCCGCAGGCGAACCTGGCATTGCAGACGAGTCCGCCGCCCGAGGTGGTTGGCCCGCTCGTGCCGGTGTGGCTCGACGGGGGGTCGGAGCCCGTGCTCGTGTTCGCACGGCGCGTGCAGAGCGGCGCCGCTTCGCGGTTCCAGGGCGTCGTCGTCGACTGGCCGCAGCTGCAGCGCGAACTGCTCGCGCTGGTCGCTGACCTGTTCCCGCCCGAACAGAGCCGGCTCCTGCGCTGCGAGGCGCCGACTGCCGCCGAGCAGCCGTCGATGCTCGCGTCGGTGCCTGCGCGCCTGTCGGCGCGGCTCGACGACGGGCAGACGAGCGGTCTGCCGCTGCCGTGGATGCTGGCGACGACCTGGGGCGTCACGCTGCTCGGCCTCGCGGTGCTGTGGTTCACGCTGCGCGCGGCGCTCGGCTACGGCGAACGGCGCGCGCGCTTCGCCTCGGCGGTCACGCACGAACTGCGCACGCCGCTGACGACGTTCCGCATGTACAGCGAGATGCTC
>VGXW01000716.1 GCA_016873195.1 Planctomycetota bacterium
TTTTCGGGCAGGTGGTCGACGTCGAGCAGCAGACCAAGGCCGCCCTGCTGCGCAAGCTGCGGATCACCGCGATCGCGGTCAGCGCGCGCGACGTGTTCGTCGCCGCCGCGGCCCGCAAGGGCGGCGGCTTCGAGCTGTGGCGCATGACGCCGGCGCTCGACGGCGGCCAGGTCGTCCTCGAGGGTCTGCGCGGCTGCTGCGGCCAGTGCGACGTGCAGGTGCGCGGCGAGGAGCTCGTCGTCGCCGACAACACCAAACACCGCGTGGCCCGCTACGACCGCGACGGCAAGCTGCTCGGCACGTTCGGGCAGCGCGCCCGTGACGGCGGCGAGGGGTTCGGCGGCTGCTGCAACCCGATGAACACGCGCGTCGACGCCGAGGGCCGCATCTACACCGCCGAGTCCGAGGGCATCGTCAAGTGCTTCGCCGCCGACGGCACGCTGCTGGCGACGATCGGCAAGGCCGAACTCGCCGGCGGCTGCAAACACGTCGCGGTCGCGGTCGCGAACGGCGGCGAGCGCATCTACATGCTCGACATCAACAACTCCGCCATCGCCGTGATGGCCAGGAAGGGTGCCACCAGGTAGGGGACAGAGATCGCGCGACGAACGCAGTCGGGCGCCCGCGCGCGGCGTCAGGGCCGCGGCGCTCCGCCGGCATCGGCATCATGCCTGCCTGCTGCGTTCAGGCCCCTCCGGAGTCCGGCACCCTGCAACCAGGGCTCGTCGTCCACGGCGCGATTTCGCGAAAGCCACCCTCGCACTGCGTGTGAGCGCGCGCACCGTCTCGATCGGCGACTTCGCGAGCGTGCGCACTGTCTGGCGCCTGATGGCTGACCCGAAGTCCGGCTTCCCCCAGCCCCGCCGCCTGCGCGGGCGCACGCTGCTGGCCCGCGACGAGGTGCTCGCGTTCGTGCGCGGCAGCGAGGAGCCGGCCGGCAAGCGACCACGACCATGACCAACCACTGGGAAGGCAACCCGTACCGCCGCCCGAACAGCCCGCTCTGGCACATCGTCGACGAGGACCAGAGCGGCGTCGTGCGGCGGCGTTCGACGAAGACCAAGGACCTGCGCATCGCCCGCGAGTTCCTCGCCACGACGCTGCGCGAAGTCGAGCTGCAGAAGGCCGGGCGCACCGACCCGTTCGCCGAGGCACGCACGCGCCCGGTCAACGAGTTCGTGGTCGAGTTCAAGCAGCACCTCGAAGCCGAACGCTGCGCGCCGCGCCACGTGTCGGCCACCCTGAAGCAGATCCGCGCGTTCCTGGCGTTCGCGAAGATCACGACGATCCCGAGCATCACGACCCCGACGCCGAACGGTTCGTCGCCCGGGTCCGGGCCAAGCGCAGCGCGAAGACCCGCGACCACTACGCCGCCGCGCTGCGCACCTTCGGCCGCTGGCTCGAACGGGG
>VGXW01000717.1 GCA_016873195.1 Planctomycetota bacterium
CCGCGCCGTGCTGCCGGGCGGCCCGGGCAGCGTGCGCGCGGCCGAGGCGGTGCGCGCGCTCGGTGTGCCGGCGCCGTCGACCGACCGCAGCCACGGCGACGTGCACGCGGGCGGCAACCCGCACTTCCTGCTCGATCCGCTCTGTGGCCTGCAGGTGGCGCGCCTGCTCGCCGCCCGCTTCGCGGCCCGGTGGCCCGCAGGGCGGGAGCACTTCACGGCGCGGCTCGACGGATTCCGCCGGCAGCTCGCGGCGGCGATGGTCGGCGAGCAGGTGGCGGCCCTCTACGAACACGACGCCGAGACCTTCGCGGAGCTGTTCCCTTCGGGCCGGCTCGAGGAACTGCTGCGGGAGCACGGCGACCTGGAACGGCTCGGCGGCTGGTTCGGTGCGCTGCGGCCGTGGCGCGGCGCGGCCGTGGTGGCCGACCACGACCTGTGGCCGTACTTCGCGGAACGCTGCGGGCTCCGGGTGGTCGGCTTCTGCGAGCCGAAGCCCGGCATCGCGCCGACCACGTCGCACCTGGCGGAGCTGGTCGAGCGCATGCGCAGCGAGCGTGTCGGCGCGATCCTCGCCGTGCCCTACTTCGCGCCGCAGCACGTCGGACTCCTGGCGCGCGCGACGGGCGCCCGCATCGCGCCGATGGCGCACCAACCCGGCGCGCGGCCGGACACCGGCGACTACGTGCAGTTCGTCGACCACAACGTGCGCGCGGTGGTCCAAGCGCTGCGGGCGGCGCGGGATCGCGGGCCTTGACCGGCGGGGACCCGTTGCTCGCGGCGCAGCAGCTGTGCGCCGGGCGAGGCACGCCGTTGCTGCGTGGCGTCGACCTGGAGTTCCGGGCCGCGCAGTCGTGGTTCGTGCTGGGCCGGAACGGCAGCGGCAAGTCGACGCTGCTCGCGACGCTGGTCGGGCTGTTGCGGCCGCTGGGCGGCGCGGTGCGGTGGCATGGCGACCTCGCCGGACGCCGGCGGCTCGGTTACGTGCCGCAGGAGCAGCGCTTCGCGCCGCCGCTTCCGTGCACGGTTGCCGAGTTCGTCGCGCTGGGCCTGCCGGACCGCGAGGCCCGCGCGGCGGTCCGCGACTGCGTGGCCGCCGCGCTCGCGGCGATGGAGATCGGCGGGCTGGCCGCGCGCGCCGTGCAGACGCTGTCGGTCGGGCAGCGGCGGCGCGCCATGGTCGCGCGCGCGTTGGCGCGCCGGCCGCGCCTGCTGCTGCTCGACGAGCCGACGGCGAACCTCGACGGGCACGGGGCCGCGCTGCTGGCTCGCGACCTCGAACGGCTGCGCGAGCAGCAGCGGCTCTGCGTCGTCCACGTCGCGCACGACCTCGGGCTCGCCCGCAGGTTCGCGACGCACGTCGCACTGGTCGACGGCGGCGCGGTGGTGGCCGGGG
>VGXW01000718.1 GCA_016873195.1 Planctomycetota bacterium
GGGGCGAACTGCTGGGGCCGGCCGCCGCCGCGGCCGGGGCCGTGCTGAAGGTCGTCGAGCTGCCGCCGGGCCCGCCGGTGCTCGCGACGCTGACCGCGGAGATCCGCGGCCCGGCGACCGCGAAGCCGGAGGACCTCGACCGCGCCGCACAGGCGCTCGCCGCGCGCCTGCGGCAGGAGCCCTTTGTGGTCGACGTCGACACCAGCGCCGAGGCGCGGCCCGCCGAACTGCACTTCCGGCTCGACCACGAGAAGGCGGCCCTGCACGGCATCGACGCCGCGGTGGCCGCGCAGGCGCTGCGCACCGCGGTCGGCGGCACCGTCGCGGCGTTCCTGCACGAGAGCCGCGAGCTGTCGCCGCCGCGGGTCGAGGTGCGCCTCTCGCCGTGGCAACGCGCCGACGCGCAGGCGCTCGGCGAACTGCGCCTGCAGGGCCGCGGCGGCGAACTCGTGGCGCTGGCCGGACTCGGCCGCTTCGCAGCCGTGCCGCGCGACGGCACGATCCACCGGAAGGACCTCGAGCGAGTCGCCTACGTGCTCGCCGAGGCCGCGGGCCGGCCGCCGGCCGAGATCGTGCTCGACGTCGACGCCGACCGGGTGCCCGCGGGCAGCGCGGCCGCGCCCGCACCGCGCCCGCTCGACTCGCGCACGATGCTGCACAACGGCAGCGGCCTGCCGTGGCAGGTGCCGGACGGCTTCACGGTGAGCTGGCGCGGCGAGGGCGAGTGGAAGATCACGCTCGACGCGTTCCGCGACCTCGGGCTCGCGTTCTTCGCCGCGTGCCTCGGCATCTACATCCTGCTCGTGCCCCCGACGAAGAGCTACGTGATGCCGCTCGTGCTGATGCTGTCGATCCCGTTCACGATCCTCGGCATCCTGCCGGGCTTCTGGCTGCTGAACCTGCTGCTCGACCAGCCGGTCGCCGGCGTCGCCAACCCGGTGTTCTTCACCGCGACCGGCATGATCGGCATGATCGCGCTGTCGGGCATCGCGGTGCGCAACTCGATCATCCTGATCGACTTCGTGCAGGGCGCCGAGAAGCGCGGGCTGCCGCTCGAGACGGCGATCCTGCAGAGCGGGGCCACGCGGCTGCGACCGATCGTGCTGACCGCGGGCGCGGCGATCCTCGCGTCGATCCCCATCACGCTCGATCCGATCTTCAGCGGGCTCGCGTGGGCGCTGATCTTCGGGCTCGTCGTGTCGAGCGCCTTCACGCTCGTGCTGGTGCCCGTCGTCTACCACCGGGTCCGCGCGCGCGCGCCGAAGTGACCGCGCGCGGCGGACGGGCGGCCCGTGGTCAGAACACCTCGACCATCGTCGGCGTGCTCGCCTCGATCGTGCCAGCCGTGGTGATCGTGACGCCCTGGAACACGAGGTCGCACGGGAA
>VGXW01000719.1 GCA_016873195.1 Planctomycetota bacterium
TGGCCGCGGGCACCCGTTCGCCGCGGCTCCGAGAAGCAGAACCACGCGCGGCACCGCCAGGGGACCAGGTCCAACGCGGCGACGCGCCGGTTCGTCGCCCCCGGCTGCCCCGCGAGGTCGTCGGCAGACCGCGCCGGCGGTAGCGTCAGCGGTCGCATGAAGACGCTGGCGCCGTGGTTCGTCCTGTCCGTTGCCACAGTTTCCAGCGCCGCGCGCTGCCAGCAGGAACTGCCGCCGCCGGAAGTGGTCGCGCAGGCGGCCGGGGCGCTCGACTACCGCGTGCAGCTGCCGGTGGGCTTCTCCGCGGCGCAGTTCCGGCCGGTGGTGCTGCTGCTCGGCGACGCCACGGGGGACGCGGCGGCGGACCGGGAACGCGCGCTGGCTCTCGCGCGAACGTTTGCGGCACGCGGCATGGTCGTCGCGGTGCCGCAGGCGTCGCAGCCCATGCCGCTGCCGGGCAACGAGGCAGGCGTTGCCGTGCATCGAGGACTCGCGCAGCTGCCTGCGGTCCTGCGCCGGCGGTTCCACGTCGCCGGCGGCGGCATGCACCTCGTCGCTCTCGGCGAAGCCGGGGGCGCGGCGCAGCAGCTCGCGCAGCGGGCGCCCTGGCAGTTCCGGTCGGTTACCCTCGCCGGCGACCGCGGCAAGTTCGAACCGGCCGTGTCGCTCGCCCTGTGGGACCGGACCTGCACGGTGTTCGGCGACGCCGTGCCGTTGCCGCTGCCGCCGGAGCTGCAGGCGCGTTCCCCGCGCGCGAAGGTCGTCCACCGGCCGCTGCCGGCCGCAGAGCAGTTGCCCGCCGCGCTCGCCGAGCACCTCGCTGCGCTGCAGCAGGCGCGCGAACCGGACGGTGCTGCCGCCGAGGTCGCCCGCACGCTCGACGACTTCCACGACGCCGCGGACAAGGGCGACGCGGACCGCTACTTCGCGATCTTCCCGCCCGATGCGGTGTTCCTGGGCACGGACGGCACCGAGCGGTGGGACGGGCTGCAGTTCCAGGCTTTCGCGCTGCCCTACTTCCGGCGCGGGTCGGCGTGGACGTTCGTGCCGGTCGTGCGCCACGTCACGGTCGGCGCGGGCGGCCAGTTCGCGTGGTTCGACGAACGGCTCGACAACGAGGCCTACGGCGAGTGCCGCGGCTCGGGCGTGCTCGAGCGGCGCGGCGGGCGATGGGTGGTGCGGCTCTACGACCTGACGATCCCGGTGCCGAACGACCTCGCGAAGGCCCTCGTCGCGCGCGTCCGCGCGTTCGCGCAGGGCCGTGGCGACCCCGCGACGACGGTGGTGGTCGTGCGGCACGCGGAGAAGGGCGACGGCGACGACCCGGACCTCACGCAGGCGGGCCGCGCGCGGGCCGAGCGGCTCGCGGCGGTGCTCGCCGGCG
>VGXW01000720.1 GCA_016873195.1 Planctomycetota bacterium
AGTACGAACGACGCAGTGCCGAGGTCGGTGTAGGCCGGCGTCCACGACAACAGACCCCCGGCCGACACGGTCGCGGCCGGCGGCGCCTGCACGAGCGTGAACGCAACCGCTCCGCGGCTGCCGGCGACCACGGTCTGATAGGTCCAGGGCGAGCGGATCGCGGCCGCAGTCCCCGGCGTGCTCGTGAAGCGGAAACCGCCGCCGCCACCACCGCCGCACGCGGCGAAGCCGGCGAACAGCAGCAAGAGCGGGCAGGAACGGACGTCGGGCATCGGGGCCACCTCGTGGGATGCAGACGATACCGGCTCGCCGCAGCGCAAAGTGGCTCCCGCTCGGGCCGCGGGCGCGCCGACCGGCCTCGTCGAGCAGCGACCGAGTTCTCGCGGCGGCTTCGGCACCGCGGAGTCCCAGCCTCGCCGGCGTGCAGCAGGTTCCCGCGGCGCACCGCGTGGCCTACAACCGCGTCCCTGCCATGACCTTCCTGCTCGCCGCCGTCCTGTTCGTCCAGGCCCCGCAAGCCCCGCCGCCCCCGCTGACCATCGATCACGCGCTGTCGGTGCAGCTCGATCCCGCCGCGCACCGCATCACCGTCGTCGACGAGGTGCTGCTGCCGGCCGGCCTGCGGCAGCCCGCGCGGTTCCGTCTGCATCGTGGCCTCGGCACCCCCGACGCCGGGCCCGACTTCACGGTCGTCCCGGTCGGCGGAGCGCAGGAGGCCGAAGCCGGCGTCGGCGAACACGGCGCGGCCTCGGTGCGCACGTTCGAGCTGCGGCCGAAGGGCGACTGGCCCGCGGACCGCCGCGTGCGCCTCGGCTACGCCGGCGTCATCCACGATCCGCTGGTCGAGGAGGAACAGGAGTACGGCCGCAGCTTCGCGCGCACGGCTGGCCTCGTCGACGAACGCGGCGTGGTGCTGTCGGGCAGTTCGTTCTTCGTGCCGAACTTCGGCGACGCGCTGGTGACCTTCCGCATGCAGGTCACCGGCCCCGCCGACTGGCTTTCGGTCAGCCAGGGCGAACGGACCGCACACGGGCCCGGCCGGTCGACGTGGTCGTGCCCGCACCCGATGGACGAGATCTACCTCGTCGCCGCACCGTTCCGCGAGTACTCGCGCCCCGCTGGCCCCGGCGTCACGGCCCAGGCGTTCCTGCGCAGCGACGATCCCAACCTCGCCGCGAAGTACCTCGAGGCGACGGTGCAGTACCTCGACATGTACACGCGGCTGATCGGTCCCTACCCGTTCGCCAAGTTCGCGCTCGTCGAGAACTTCTGGGAGACCGGCTACGGCATGCCGTCGTTCACGCTGCTCGGCGCGCAGGTGATCCGGCTGCCGTTCATCCTGCACACGAGCTACCCGCACGAGATCCT
>VGXW01000721.1 GCA_016873195.1 Planctomycetota bacterium
GGGGCCACGTCGCTGGCGGTGCCGACGCCGGCGTCGACGATCACCGGGACCTTCGCGCGCTGCAGGATGATGCGGATGTTGTTGGGGTTCAGGATGCCCTGGCCGCTGCCGATCGGCGCGCCGGCCGGCATCACCGCCGCGACGCCCGCGTCCTCGAGCCGCTTGCCCAGCACGGGGTCGTCGCTGGTGTAACACAGCACCGTGAACCCCTCCTTCACGAGGGCCTGCGCCGCCTCGAGCGTGCCGACGGGGTCGGGCAGCAGCGTGTCGGGATCGCCGAGCACCTCGAGCTTGACGAGGTCGCCGATGCCGAGTTCGCGGCCGAGACGCGCGGTGCGGATCGCGTGTTCGGCGTCGTAGCAGCCCGCGGTGTTCGGCAGCAGCACGTAGCGGTCGCGCGGCAGGTAGTCGAGCAGGGTCTTGCCCTGCGGGGCGCCGATCTGCATGCGCCGCACGGCGACGGTCACGCACTGCGTGCCGGACGCCGCCAGCGCCTCGACCATCGACTCCATCGACGGGTACTTGCCGGTGCCGAGGAACAGGCGCGAGGTGAACGTGTGGGGCCCGAGGACGAGCGGAGGGTCGGCGGTGGTCACGCGCCGATCGTGCGCTGCCGCCAGTTCCGGGGGAAGCGCTAGCCGCCGCCGAAGAAGGTCACGACCTCGAGCCGGTCGCCCGCCGCGAGCAACGTCGCAGCGCGTTCGGCGGCCCGCACGATCTGCTTGTTGCGCTCGACGGCCACCTGCTGCGGCCAGAGGCCGAGCGCCGCCACGAGGTCGGCGACGGTGGAGCCCGCCGGGCAGAGGCGCGGGGTCCCGTTCACGGTGATCGGCAGTTGGCCGCCCTGCTTCGGTTCGTCCATGGTCAGTCCAGGCGCTGCAGCAGCAGCACCTTCAGATACTCGGATCCGGGGTGCGTGAGCAACACGGGATGGTCGGGCCCGGCGCCGAGCCGCTGCCGCAGCGCGATCCGGAACGGCAGGCCGGCGGCAGCCTGGCGCACGAGTTCCTCGAACCTCGCGGGCTCGACGTGGTGGCTGCAGGTGCAGGTCAGCAGCAAGCCGCCCGGCGCCAGCACGCGCAGCGCCTGGCGGTTCAGGTCCCGGTAGCCGCGGGACGCGCCCTCGACTTCGCGGCGCGACTTCGCGAAGGCCGGCGGGTCGAGCACCACGAGGTCGGCCTGGCGACCGGATTCGCGCTGCTGCCGCAGGAAGTCGAACACGTCGGCTTCGACCGTCGTGAGCCCGGTCAGGCCGTTCCCCTGCGCCCCGGCCGCGGCCGCCGCCAGTGCTTCCGCCGACTGGTCGACGGCGGTCGCCGAACGCGCCCCGCCCGCGAGCGCGGCGAGCGAGAAGCCGCCCTCTG
>VGXW01000722.1 GCA_016873195.1 Planctomycetota bacterium
GATGCCGACGACGCCCGGGTCGTTCGGGATCGGATACGGCCACGACGAGGCGCCGGTGCCGTCGAGCAACAGCACGGCCGGCACGACGAGCAGGCTCGGCGACAGCAGCAGGGTCTCGCCGGGGTAGCCGTAGGTGGCGAGGTCGAAGTGCGCCGGGATCAACGACTGCACGACGAGGCCGAGGCCGCTCGCGGGCCCGCCGGCGACGGAGAAGGTGGCTGCCGTGCCGATCTGCAGCGTGCCCGCGAGGGTCAGCGCCATGCCGTGCTGCACCGGCTGCAGCGCGCCGTAGGTGCGCTGGCCGCACGCCGCCGGCAGGTTCGTGGCCAGGTAGGTCGGCGCCGGGAACGTGACCCACGGCAGGGCGCCGTCGGTGACGCGGCCGGTCGAGACGTCGGCCTGCTGCGGCCCGTAGGTGATCCAGTCGTGGATCGCGAGGCCCGAGGCGTCGTAGAGCGCCACGTCCTCGCCGGTTGCGGCCAGCTTGAAGTTCGCGTGCAGGGGGCCCTGCGTGCCGTCTTCGTCGCACCAGACGCGCAGCACAGAGTAGGGCGCGATCGTGGTGCCGGCCGGGAACCGGTACTTCAGCACGGCGAGGCTGTCGCTGAGCCACTTGCCGCTGATGTCGACGGTCTGGCTGCTCGTGTTGTAGAGCTCGACCCAGTCCTCGTGCTGGCCGTTCTCGTCGACCGCGCCGGTCACGTTCTGCGCGACGAACTCGTTGATGACGATCGGCGAAGGCACCACGGGCCAGTCGATCCGGACGTGCGGGCAGTGGATCTCGAGTTCGGCCGTGTGCGGCAGGTAGCTCGCCGCGCCGGTCGAGGTCTTCGCCTCGACGTAGTAGTCGACCAGCGCACCGGGTTGCTGCGCTGCGATCGAGACGCCCCAGACGCCGTCGTTGGCCGCGCCGTCGCCGTGCTGGCCGTCGTCGTACATCGTCGCCTTCTGGAACGCGCCGACGCGCCGCCACCACAGGTCGACGGAGGCCGCGCCGGTGGCCTGCACCGTGAAGCCGATCGGCTGCGTCTGCGACGGCAGCGCCGGCGAGTGCGCGAGGTCGCTCAGCGCGACGCGCGTGGCCGTCAGGTAGGCGTGCGTGTTCAGGTAGCTGTAGCGCGCGTTGATGAACGGGATCAGGCCGGAGATCGTGCCGCCGCCGGCGGCGCTCGAGGTGATCGTCGCGGTGAGGTTCTGCTGGAAGTGGGCGGTCGAGTAGACCTTCTTCGTGTCCGCGACGACGTCGTTGTAGATCATCGCGTGCCACTGCTGCGCCAGCGGCACGAGGTGCGTCGGGTTGAACGTCTGGTCGATCACCGAGCGCAGATGCCACTTGTACCGCTCGGTCCAGTCGGCGAAGA
>VGXW01000723.1 GCA_016873195.1 Planctomycetota bacterium
GGGGTCGATCTGCAGGTAGCGATGGACGACCACGTTGCGGAACGCCACCATGCGGTGACACAGCTCCGCCATCGCCGGCGTGATCCACCCGGCGCCGGCCAGCCGATCGAACACCTTCCGGTTGTCCTCGGGCTCACCGAGGTTCAGTTCGGAGGCGATCGCGAAGGCGACGTCGATCATCGCCTGGATGGCGATCTGCAGCGTGTGCTCGACGAACCGCTGCTGGACCTTGTCGGTCGGCAACAGCTCGATCCGCGCCAACTGGCGGATCTCGGCCACGCAGTCGACGACGAAAGCGAGCCGCTTGGTGACGAGGTGACTCGCGTTCATGCGCGCCTCAGCACTGCGCGCCGGTAGCGCTCCAGGTTGGGCAGCAGGTCGAAGTACTCGTTGCGGGCCTGCACTTCGAACTCGATGCGCCGCGCGTGATCGCTCTCGTACAGCAGCACCCGGTCCCGCAGCACACGGTGGAGCAGGTCGGGCGGAGCGGCGTCGAGGACCACGAGATCGACGTCGCGGCCGACAGCGCGCGACAACTCGTCCTGCAAACGCGCGATCCGCTCCAACGCCTCGAGCGACCGCGGCGGACCATGCGCCAGCAGCACGGCGACGTCGACGTCGCTGTCGCAGCGCTCCTGCCCCCGGGCGACGCTGCCGAACAGGTAGGCCGCAACCACCTCGGCGCCGGCCGCAGCGAGGCACTGCCGCAATCGGGGCACCACCTGGTCACGCAACATCACGGGCATGCTACCGCCCGAGCCCAGCGAGGACAGGCCGCGGGCCGCGAAGCCGTGGTACTCCGCGCCTACCTGGCAGGCCGCCGGGGCCAACCGAGCGGTGATGCCCGCCGACAGCAAGTTCTGGCCGGCCCTTGCGGCGATGCGGTGGCCCTCCGCCACGGGCGCCGAAGTGCGTGTCGTCTGCGGCGACCCGGCGACGATCACCGTGCGAGGCATGACGGCGAAGCAGGCCCGGGCGATCGGCCAGGAGCCCTCGCGCAGGCCGAGCACCTCAGTCGCGTGCTCCTCGTGGGACTGCCGCAGCCGTTCCTCGCGCGTCTCGCCCATGTGCCTGCGGTTCGGGTCCGGGTCGAGGTAGTGCAGGTTGATCTGGAACGGCACGAGCCCGGGGCGCAGTCGAGGAGGCTGGCCAGCCCTGTGCAAGCAGTGGCGCACCGACGCCCTGTCGCCGCGGCGGCCCCGGAGTGCCGCTTCAGTGCACCGGACCGCCGGCGACCGCCGACGCACGCCAGGCCGCGCTGCTCCACTGCAGCGCCTGCAGCCACAGGGCGACGCCGCGCAGCGCGAGGGTGTTCGGCACCACGATCGCGACGGGCACCGCGCCACCGGCGGCCGGGGG
>VGXW01000724.1 GCA_016873195.1 Planctomycetota bacterium
GTCGTCTCGCGCACGTAGGCCACGGGGCGCGCCGCGCGGTTCTGGAACCACAGGCGCAGTGCCGTCAGCACGTGCAGCGCGACGACCGCGAGCAGCCCGATGCGCACGACCCAGAGCAGCGACTTCTTGCTCTGCAGGAACGCCGCGTAGGCGTTGATCGCGTCGGGCCCGGCGAACAGCGTCAGGTTGCCGATCATGTGCCCGAGCGCGAACAGGAACAGCAGGAGGCCGGTGACCGCCATCGTCACCTTGCTCCCGATGGACGACCGCCAGAAGTCGAGCAGCCAGGTCATGGAGGGCGGCAGGATCGACAGCGGCGGCGGCGAAAGCAACCCGGAGGAGTGCGCACATGCGGGCCGTTCAGGGGGTGGCGGACGCAGCGGATCGGGCAGCACCCGCAGCGCCCTTGACAGGCAGACGGCAGCGGGCGACAAGCGGGCCGCCAGCGCAGAGGAGCACGCATGAAGAGACCGGCCGAGATCCCGGGCCCGAGCGCGGCGGCAGCCCCCGCGGGGCACGTCGCCGTGATGCTCGACTTCGAGAACCTCGTCTTCGGCCTGCGCGACGTGTTCGGCGACGAACGGGTCGGCGAGTTGCTCAACCTCGAGAACCTGTTCGGGCTGGCGGGCGAGTACGGCCCCGTGGCCACCGCGCGCGCCTACGCCGATTGGCGGTGGAAGGACCTCAACCAGCACCAGGTGATGCTCTACCGGGCCGGCGTCGACCTCGTGCACGTCTTCGGCCGCAGCAGCGCGGTCGGGGCCAAGAACTCGGCCGACGTGCAGATGGCGACCGACGCCATCGAGGCGATCTGGACCCTGCCGCACGTGCAGACCTTCGTGATCGTGTCCGGCGACCGCGACTTCCTGCCCGTGCTGAAGACCCTGCGTCGCTACGGCAAGACCGTGGTCGGCGTGGCTCCGGACGGCGCCGCGAGTTCCACGCTCGCGGGCCTCTGCGACCGGTTTCTCGAGTGGAGCGCCATGACCGGGCTGGACAGCGGAGCGGCCGAACCGCCCCCCTCCGACAGCGCGGATCTGGCGATGGTGAAGCAGACGATCGCGCAGCTGCTCGGGGCGCGCGCCGCCGAAGGCATGAAGGGCGCCCTGCTGCGGCCGCTGCTGCGCCAGCACCACGCGACCTTCGACGAGAGCAAGTTCGGCTTCCGTTCGCTCGGCGCCTTCCTCGCCAGCATGCCCGAGCTGGTGCGCATCCAGCGCAGCGAGGGCGGCGGCGACATCACCTTGTGGCCGGCGGACGCCGCGGCCCCCGCCCCGGCGCCGGCCCCCACGGCCCAGCTGCTGGCGGTCCGGCGCGCCGGCCTCGGCGACCTGCGCTTCGAACCGGACGCGGCGCG
>VGXW01000725.1 GCA_016873195.1 Planctomycetota bacterium
GGGGCGCCACGCGCCGTGGGTCGAACTCGACCTGCACCTTCGCCTGGCGGGCGACGGTCTGCAGCAGGCCGGTCAGGTTCTCGCGGAAGACGCGCTCGGCCTCGCGCGGGCCGTCGACGTAGAAGTAGTTGCCGTCGCCGTCGTTGGCCAGCCGTTCCATCAGCACGTCGTTGTAGTTGCCCATGCCGAAGCCGACGGTCGACAGCGTGATGCCGTCGTCCGAGCCGCGGCGCGCCAGCTCGAGGATGCCCTCGGCGTCGGTGGCCGGGCCGGCGTTGGCCACGCCGTCCGAGCACAGCACCAGGCGGTTGACGTGGCCGGGCTCGAACGAGCGGCGCGCCATCTCGTAGCCGAGGCGCAGGCCCGCCGCGGCGTTCGTGGCGCCCGTCGGGTGCAGCCTGCCGATGACCTCCAGGATTTCGTCCCGGCGCGAGGCGTCCACCAGCGGCAGGCGCACCTCGGCCTGGGAGCCGTAGGTGACGATGCCGACGCGGTCGCCCTCGCCCAGCCCGTCGACCAGCACGCGCAGGGCGCGCTTGACCGCGCCCAGGCGGTTTTCGCGGTCCATCGAGCCGGAGATGTCGATCACGAAGACGAGGTTGGCCGGCTTGCGCTGCGAGGCGTCGACGCTGCGGGCGACGATGCCCACGCGCAGCAGGTGGTAGCCCTCGCCGAAGCGCGACGGCCCGCCGTCCAGCCCGATGCGGAACGTCTCGCGCCCGTGCGGCGGCCAGCCGGCGTCGATGGCGTTGACGAACTCCTCGACGCGGACGGCGGCCGCCGGCGGCAGTTCGCCCCGGTCCAGGTAGCTGCGCGCCAGCGCGAAGGAGGCGTTGTCCACGTCCAGCGCGAAGGTCGACAAGGCGTCGTCGTCGGTGGCGACGAAGGGGTTGGTGCCCGCGTGCTCGAAGTACATCGACTCGAAGCGCTCGCCGTTGGGCGGGGTGGTGCCGCCGGTGATCGAGCCGGGGGCAGCGGCCTGTGGCGCGCTGCGGGCCGCGTCCCGGAGCGGATTCTCGCTCGCGACGCCGTCGATCTGCATCGACACCTCGCCCGAGCGGCCGCCGCGCACGTAGAGCTCACCGGCGCGGTAGACGACACCGGCCTTCTTGGACAGCGCGTCCTCGGCCGACCCGATGGCGTACTTCTCGAACGTCTCGCCGGTGACCACGGGCGCGGTGGCCGGGCTTTGTTCGGTGACGGCGCTCTTGATCTCGACTTGGTAGGCCCCCGCCTCGATCACCAGCTCCGGCGCCATGGCCACGACCGTCGGCGGCGCCGGCTCGGCTTTCGACTCCGTCGGCTTCACGGGCGCCGGCCTCGCGGCCGCAACCTCGTGCAAGCCCTCGCCGGCGG
>VGXW01000726.1 GCA_016873195.1 Planctomycetota bacterium
CCCCGTGCGCACGGCGTCGCCGCTGCGCCACAGGAACTCCTCGGGCGAACTGCTGAGCACCGCGGTGCCGGCCCCGTCCTCGATGTAGGCCGCGAACGGCGCCGGGCTCCGTGCGCAGAGCTGCCAGAACAGGAGCCGCGGATCGCCGTGCCACCCGGCCGTGAACGGCTGCGTCAGGTTCGCCTGGAACACGTCGCCGGCGCGCACGTGCTCGACGACCGCCGCGACGCGTTGTTCGTAGTCGGCGCGCGCGAGGTGCGCGGCGAGCGGCCCCGCGGCGGGCACCGGCGGCGCCGGTCCGACCGGCCCGGGCGGCCACTGCCGCACCGTCGCGTAGGCCGCCGCGTGCAGCACCGGCACCGGGAAGTCGTCCGCGATCGCCAGCGGCCAGGCTTCGACGTCGAGGCCGAGGTCGTAACCGAGCCAGCCGACCACGCGCCGGTCGCGGTGGCGCGCGAGGAAGCCGTCGAGCGCGTCGAAGCCTCCCGCCCACGCACCCGCGGGGCGCGACAGCACGTCGACCGGGTCCGTGCAGAGCCAGGACGGCCCCGCCCCGCAGCTGTGCAGCAGCGCGACCGGCCCACCGCGCCTCGCCGCGAGCAGCGCGTCGAACGGTCCCTGCATCAGGTCCGCAGCCAGGTCGGCTTGCGCTTCTCGAGGAAAGCAGCCATGCCTTCCTTCATCTCCGCGGTGCTGCTGATCATGCCGAACAGGTCGGCCTCGAGCTGCAGGCCCTCGGCGAGCGGCAGCGCGGCACCGCGCCGCACGGCCTCCTTCGCCAGCGCGAGCGCCTGCGGGCCGCGCGAGACCATGCGCCTGCCGATCTCCTCGACCTTGGCCAGCAGGTCCTGCGGCTCGAAGATCCCGTTGACGAGGCCGACCCGCAGCGCCTCGTCGGCCGGCAGCGGGTCGCCCGTCAGGATCAGCTGCAGCGCGGTGCCGGTGCCGCACAGCCGCGCGAGCCGCTGCGTGCCGCCGTAACCCGGGATGATGCCGAGCGAGACCTCGGGCAGGCCGAGCTTCGCGGTGGTCGCCGCGCAGCGCACGTCGCACGCCAGCGCGAGTTCGAGGCCGCCGCCGAGCGCGAAGCCGTTGATCGCGGCCAGCACGGGCTTGCTGCAGTTCTCGATGCGCAGCGTCAGCGCCTGCCCGGCCAGCGAGTTCTGCCTGCCGTCGAGCACGCCCTGCTTGCTGAGCTCGGCGATGTCGGCGCCGGCGACGAACGCCTTCTCGCCGGCCCCGGTCAGCACGATCGCACCGACCGCGGGATCGGCGTCCAGCGCCGCGAACACCGCGTCGAGTTCGGCGATCGTGGGCCCGTCGAGCGCGTTCAGCTTCGCCGGACGGTTG
>VGXW01000727.1 GCA_016873195.1 Planctomycetota bacterium
CCCCACCTAGAATCCCGCGCCCCGCGCATGACCGCCCCGCAGTACCACCTGATCAGCTACGGCTGCCAGATGAACAAGCTCGACAGCGAGCTCGTCGAGAGCCGCCTGCGCGAACGCGGCTACGTGCCCGCCGCGAGCGAGGCCGCGGCGTCGGTCGTGCTGCTGAACACGTGCTCGGTGCGCCAGCACGCCGAGGACCGCGTGTGGTCCAAGCTCGGCAAACTGCGCGTGCGCAAGCGGACGGAGCCCGGGCTCGTCGTCGGCGTGCTCGGCTGCATGGCGCAGGAGCACCAGCGCTACCTGCTCGCGCGCATGCCGCACGTCGACCTCGTGGTCGGCCCGTCGGCGTTCGGCGACATCGACGCCACCGTCGAGGCGGCGCGCGTCAAGAACGCGGCGATCGCGGCGTCGCGCGAACCGGCGCGCACCAGACACGAGGTGCACGGCGCGGGCGTGGTCGCCGTCGACCAGGGCATCAGCGGGGACCGGATCCGGCGCGACGTGCGCGTGCGCCCGCACCGTTCGCAGGCCTACGTGTCGGTGA
Organism: Planctomycetota bacterium; assembly: GCA_016873195.1. GTDB lineage: Bacteria > Planctomycetota > UBA1135 > UBA1135 > UBA2386 > VGXW01. The sequence goes on from VGXW01000727.1 coordinate 545, forward strand.
TGCGCGGCTGCAACATGCCGTGCGCCTACTGCATCGTGCCGGCGACGCGCGGCGACGAGGTCTCGCGGCCGATCGCCGAACTCGCCGACGAGTGCCAGCGCCTCTGCGACGACGGCGTCACCGAGATCACGCTGCTGGGCCAGACCGTCAACGCCTACGGCCGCGACCTCGCCGGCCAGGGCGCCACGCTCGCGCGCCTGCTGCGGCAACTGCACGGGATCCCGGCGCTGCGGCGGCTCGGCTTCATCACCTCGCACCCGAACTTCCTGTCGCCCGACCTCGTGCAAGCGATCGCGGAACTGCCGAAGGTCGCGCGCTACCTGCACCTGCCCGCGCAGTCGGGCAGCAATCCGGTGCTGAAGGCGATGCGGCGCGGCTACACCGTCGAACGCTACCTCGCGCGCATCGAGCAGCTGCGCCTGCGCGCGCCCGAGGTCGAACTGCACAGCGACTTCATCGTCGGCTACCCCGGCGAGACGGAAGCCGACTTCGCCGCGACGGTGGCGTTGCTGCGGCGCGTGGGCTTCGCGCAGAGCTACGTGTTCCAGTACTCGCCGCGGCCGGGCACCGCCGCGGCGGAGGCCGCCGACGACGTGCCGCCGGCCGAGAAGGAGCGCCGCAACCAGGTGCTGCTGGCCGCGCAGGCCGAACTCTCGCTCGCGCGGCACCGCGCGCTCGTCGGGCAGACCGTCGAAGTGCTCGTCGAAGGCGAGAGCAAGGTCGCCGGGCGGCTCACCGGGCGCACCGTGCAGCACCGGCTCGTGCACTTCGGTTCGGCGGACC
>VGXW01000728.1 GCA_016873195.1 Planctomycetota bacterium
CTCGCCGGGCGCGTGACCGGCGCATCGCTCGCGTGGCTGCCGGGGCGCAAGGCGATGGTCACGGTGCAGTTCGCCGGCGCCGGCGGCAGCACCTTCGCGGCGAGCTTCTTCAACCAGCCGTGGCTCAGGAAGGCCTACCCCGCGGGCCAGCAGCGCAAGGTCGAGGGGCTGCTCGACCTGCGCGGCCGCCGCTTCGTGGTGAAGCAGGCGCGCGTGCTGCCGCTCGCGGCGGATCCGCAGGGCGAGGTGCAGCTGCGCTACCCGGAGATCGAGGGCGTTTCGTCGGCGCGGCTGCAGCACTGGATCGCGCACGCGCTGGACCACCTCGACCTCGCGGCGCTGGCGCTGCCGCCGTTGCCGAAGGCGCTCGCGGCCCACGACGCGCAGGTGGCCGAACTGCTGCTCGCGATGCCCCGGCCCGCCGACGTTGCGAGGCACGAAGCCGCGCGGCGGCACTTCGCGGTGCGCGAGGCGGTCGAGCTGTTCACGGCGGTCGCGAGGGCGCGCGCGGCGCGGGCGGCGCGGCCCGCCAAACGCTTCCCGGTCGACGGCCCGCTCGAGGCGCGCATCCGCGCGCGCATCCCGTTTTCGCTGTCGCCCGACCAGGACGCGGCGGTGCGGGTGCTGTGGCGGAAGCTCGCGGGGCCCGGCGCGCTCGGGGCGCTCTTGCAGGGCGACGTCGGCACCGGCAAGACCGCGGTCGCGATCGCGCTGGCGCTCGCGGTGCTCGCGCGGGGCGGTCAGGTCGCGTTCCTGGCGCCGACCGAACTGCTCGCCGAGCAGCACCACGCGGTGGTCGCGCGCTGGCTTGCCGGCAGCGAGGTGCAGGTCGTGCTGTTGACGGCCGCGCAGAAGCAGTCGCTCGGCGCCGCGGCGACCGAGGTGCTGGCGCGGTCGGGCGCGCAGCTCGTGTTCGGCACGCACGCGCTCTTGTCGGGCGACGCGATGTTCCCGCGCCTGGGCCTCGCGATCATCGACGAGCAGCACCGCTTCGGCGTGCGGCAGCGGCAGGCGCTGGTCCAGAAGGGCGACAACCCGCACGTGCTGGTGATGACGGCGACGCCGATCCCGCGCACGCTGGCGCTGTCCTTGTTCGGCGACCTCGACGTGGTGACGCTGCAGCAGAAGCCCGCGGGCCACCGGCCGGTGCGCGCGTTCCAGCTGCCGGCGGAACGGTGGCCGCGCGCGGTGCGGTCGATCGGCCGCGCGGTGCGGCGGTCCGGGCGCGTGTTCGTGGTCTGCCCGGCGGTCGGCGAGGACGGCGAGAAGGGCGGCGCGGTGCTGGTGCAGAAGGCGCTGGCGAAGGGGTTCCGCA
>VGXW01000729.1 GCA_016873195.1 Planctomycetota bacterium
CCCCCACGCCCGTCTTGATGCGGTAGGTCAGCGCGCTGCGGCAGGGCAGCAGGCTGAACTCCTCCTCGCGCGAAGCCTGGAACTTCACCGGCCGCCCGCCCGCCTTGCGCGACAGGCACGCCACCAGCGGCTCGAGGTGGATGCCCGCCTTGCCGCCGAAGGCGCCGCCGACGTGCGGCACGATCACGCGCACGTTCGTCAGGGGCAGGCGGAAGGTGTAGCAGAACAGGTTGCGCACCGCGAAGGGCGACTGGCAGCTGGTCCAGATGTCGACCTCGTCGCCGGTCTTCCACTGCGCGATGGCCACGTGCGTCTCCATCGGCACGTGCTGCACCGAGGGATTGGTGTACTCGCGCTCGACCAGCCACTCCGCCTCCGCGAAGCCCTTCTCGACGTCGCCCTTCCGCAGCTTGGACTGGTTGGCGATGTTCGTGCCGGGGATGGGCGTGAACACCGCCGAGACGTGGTCGTAGCTGCCGAGGTCCGGGTGCACCAGCGGCGCGCCGTCCTTCAGGGCGTCCATGTGGTTGAGCACCGGCGGCAGCACCTCGTAGTCGATCTCGATGAGGTCGGCCGCGCGCCGCGCGATGGCCAGCGTGTCGGCGGCCACGGCGGCCACGGCCTCGCCGAAGTGGCGCACCTCGCCGCGGGCCAGCAGGTACTTGTCCACCACGTACAGGCCGATGCGGTACTCCAGTTCGGCGCCCGTCAGCACGGCGCGCACGCCCGGCAGCGCCTCGGCCTTCGACGTGTCAATGCCGCGGATGCGCGCCCGCGCGTGCGGGCTCGTGGTCACCTGCGCGTGCAGCATGCCGGGCAGCGTCATGTCGCTGACGTAGAGCGCCTGGCCGGTCAGCTTCGCCGCGGCATCGGTGCGGTCGGGGCTGCCGCCGACGTGCCTCAGCGCGGAGGGAACCGCGTCCTCAAGCATGCTTCAGCCCTCCCTTGCCGTCGGTGCGTCCCGACGCGTCGCGGACGGCCTCGATGATCTGCAGGTAGCCGGTGCAGCGGCAGAAGTTGCCCTCGATGGCTTCCTTGATGTCGTCGTCGTCCGGCGTCGGCTGTCGCGACAGCAGGTCCTGCACCGACATCACCATGCCGGAGGTGCAGAACCCGCACTGCACGGCGTGGTTGCGGTTGAATGCCTCCTGGATGGTCGACAGCCTGCCGCCGCGGGCCTGCCCCTCGACCGTCTCGACGCGGCGCCCATCCACCTCCGGTGCCAGCACCAGGCACGCGTTGACCGCCTGCCCGTCCAGCAGCACGGTGCAGGCGCCGCACTCGCCGGCGCCGCAGCCCTCCTTCGCGCCGGTCA
>VGXW01000730.1 GCA_016873195.1 Planctomycetota bacterium
GCCCGGCGTGCCGGTCGCGATGGCCGCCCACGACGCGCAGGGCCGTTTCCAGTATCTGCGCGACTGGGAGGCGCTCGCGATCACCGAAGCGCCCGACGGCATCGCGCGGCTGCGCCACCTGCAACAGTTGCGCGCCGGCGAACGCGAGGCCAAGGTCGAGCAGTGGCGCGTGCGCACCCACCTGCCGGGCTTCGTGGACGACGGCACCGTGTGCACGATCGACCCGCCGCCGCCGGAGCCGGTGGTCTTGCGGCTGCCGACGTGCGGGAGCGTGCGCGCGCGCGCCGAACTGCACCAGAAGCCCGTGCCCGAGGTCGAGTGGATCACGCTCTACTGGCAACCCGCGCGCAACCAGCAGCGTTTGCGCCCCGAGTGGGGCTGGGGCGGAATGGGCATGAACTGGGAACGACCCACGGATGCCGACGGCTGGGCACGGTTCCCCTACGTGCCGCTCGGCGCCCGGTTCGGCGCCTACGCCCAGGCGCTCGGCGGCTCGCTGAGCCGCTCGTTCGCGGGACCGGTCGCGGCGGGCGCCGGGGTCGAAGTCGTGCTCGGCCCACCCGACGGCGTCGCCCTGCTCACGGGCCGGCTGCTCGACCCGCAGCGCGCGCCGTTCGTGCAGCAGAAGTTCCGCTTCCAGGCGAACGGGCCGCAGATCGGAACCCAAGCCGACCTGCGCACCGACGCCGAGGGGCGCTTCTTCGTGATGGTCGGCCGCGCGCGCCAGGAGAACCGCGCCGACCTGCTGCAGGCCGAAGTGCGCCGCGACGGCCAGCCGACGCTGATCGCGCGCGCGCCGGGCCGCGAACTGCGCGTGGGCCTCGAGGACCTCGGCGACCTCGTGCTGCAGCTCGACGCGCTGCTCGTCGCCGGCCACTTCGAACTCGACGGCGCGCCGTGCAAGCGCAAGGTCGGGCTGCGGATCGAACGCTTCACCGCGCCCGAACGTGGCGGCGAGCCGAACTGGCGCCAGCAGCGGGGCCTGTTCGTACATCAGGACGAGGCGGGCCGCTTCGAGTGCCGCGGCGGCTTCCCGCCGGGCCGCTATCGGCTCGCGGTGCAATCGGACCAGGTGCTGCCGCGCGAGCCGATCGAGTTCACGCCGGGCGCTCTGGACCTCACGGTCGAACTGCGCTCCGGCTCGCAGCTCGCGGTCACGATGCTGCCGCCCGAGGGTTGCCAGGACGAGTTCGTCGCCGAACTGCTGGGCGGTCCCGATTCCGCCGGGGGCAAGCCCAAGGGCCGGCGCAGCGACGCGTGGCGGCGCGAGGACCAACGGGTGCAGGTGCAGTGGCCGGCGTTGCCCGCGGG
>VGXW01000731.1 GCA_016873195.1 Planctomycetota bacterium
CTTGCGTTCGGCCTGGCTGCTCGCCGAGGACGTGCGGCGGATCGTCGTCGACGATCCCGAGCAGGGCCACGTCGAGGGCCGCGCGCACCGACTCGTGCTGTCGCAGGGCCTCGCCGCCGGCATGTTCGTCGGCGATCCCGACGCGATGGTGCCCGCCACCGTGGCGCGCACGCACGACGGTCGCACGATCACCGCGACCGGCGCTTGCGTGCGCGTGTTCCACGACGAGGAACTGCGCCTGCAGGCGCTGCGCCACTTCCCCGGCCGTCGCCTGCTCTGGCTGCCGACCGTCAGCCTGCGCGAGCCCGGCGGCGACGGCGACTTCGCGCACCTCGGCGCGACGTGCCGCGGCGACGTCGACGTGCTGCCGGGCGAGATCCGCTTCGGCGGGCCCGTGCAGGCCAACGGCCTGCGGCCGGACGGGTCCGTCGATCCGGATGGGCTGAACCTGCGCGCGGGCCGGCTGCACATGGCGCGCGACGCGACGAACGGCAGGGTGAACACCGTGCGCGGCGACTCCGTCGACCTCGACTGGATCCAGCGACGCCTGCAAGCCCGCGCCGCCGAACTGGAACTCGACGTCGGCCAGAACCGCTGCATCGTCCGCGATCCAGCCGGTGCCCGCGTGCGCCTCGCCGGCGGCCGCACGGTGATCGCCGAGCACATCGAGGTCGACTACGCGGCGATGGCGTGGACCGCGCACGGTCTCGTGCTCGAGCAGGTTCCGCAGCAACCGGTCGAGGGACCCGCACGATGACGATCGCCCGCCTGCTCCGCCACGCCGCCGCCGTCGCCGCCGGCACCGTGCTGGCCGCACAGCAGCCCGCCGGTACGCCGCTGCGCTACACGGTCGAGGCGGCGCGCGAGGACGGCCGTCACGGCGACGACTACCGCGAAGAGCGACTGTTCGGCGGCTTCCGCTTCCGCGTGCCGGACCTCGACCTCGAGATCCGCGGCGGCAACGCCCTCGTGCTGCTCGACGCCGAAACCGTCCACGCGCTGTCGGAACGCGAGGCCGGATCGGGCCTGCCGCGGGCGACCGTCGGCCCGCCCGCGCCGCGCCGCCGGCTGACGGCCGACGAACTGCGCACGCGCCTCGAACGCACACTGCGCGCACTCGGCCCGGACGCGCCACAGCCCGCCGCCGCCGCCGCCGACCGCGACCTGCAGCTCGTGCGCTACGTCTACTGCGAAGGCGGCATCACCGTCGTGCGCGGCGGGATCGAGGTGATCCGCTGCGACCGCCTGTGGATCTCCCCGCTCGACGACCGCGTCGTCGTCGAGAACGCCGAACTGCGCTAACGCACCCC
>VGXW01000732.1 GCA_016873195.1 Planctomycetota bacterium
CGCACCGACTTCACGATCGTCGGCCGCTTCGCCGCGCCCGGCACGGTCTACGAGGCCGAGATCTGGGGACGTCTGACCGACGTGATGAACGCGACGAAGCGCGAGGACGTGTCGTGCGTCGTGCTGCGCCTCGAGTCGCCCGAGCTCCTGCCCGAAGTGGCGCTGTTCGCCGGCCGCCGGCTCGACCTCGAGATCTCCTCGCTGCCGGAGCCCGAGATGATGCAGGCGCTCGCGAGCGCGCTCCTGCCGATCGCCTCGCTGGCGCGCTGGATGGCGGTGCTCGCCGTGATCGCAGGCGCGTTCGCCTGCGCCAACACGATGTTCGCCGCCGTGCTCGCGCGCACGCGCGAACTCGCGACGCTGCGCGCGCTCGGTTACTCGCCGCTCGCGGTAGGCTTCGGCCTCGTGCAGGAGTCCCTGCTCGTCGGCTTCGTCGGCGGCGCGCTGGGCCTGCTGGGCGCGCTCGCGGTCGGCGACGTGTCCCTGCGCTACCCGATGGGCGCCCTCTTGCTGCAGCCCGACGCCACGAGCCGCGCGATCGGCCTGCTCGCGTCCCTCGCCTCCGGCCTGCTCGGCGGCCTCGTGCCCGCCGCGCGCGCCGTCCGTCTCCCCCTGATCGAAGCCATCGCTGGAAGAACATGAAGAACCGAACGTTGCTCCCGCTGCTCTCGCTGCTCCCGCTGTTCTCGTTCGCCGCCTGCGGCGGCGGCGACACGCCCGCCGCGAAGCCCCCCGCGGCCGCCGCCGAGGTCGCGAAGTTCGTGCTCGCGGCCGACCCCGGCCAGGCGCTCGGCGTGCTCGCGGCCAAGGAGAAGGGCCCCGCCGACTCCGTCACCGTGGTGGGGCGGATCGCCAACGTCGTCAAGGGTTTCGCGCAGTTCACGCTGATGGACATCGACCTGCCCTACTGCGGCGAGGTCGGCAACACCGACCGCTGCGAGACGCCGTGGGACTACTGCTGCGAGCAGAAGGCGACGCGCACCGCGAACTCGCTCGGCGTCGAACTGCGCGACGCGGCCGGCAAGCCGATCCGCACGACCGGGCTGCCCGACCTGCGCCTGCTCGATGCGGTGAAGGTCCAGGGCGCGCTGCGCAAGGACGCCGACGGCAACTTCGTGATCGCGGCGACCGGCGTGTTCCGCACGCAGCGGCCGGCGCTGCACGACCACGTCAAGTGGCCCCAGTAGCCCTGGCGGCTACTCTGCGGCGACCTTGCGCTTCGACCGCCGAGTCCACCGCGCGCGCACGACGGACGAGTTCGTGTTCCACCAGCTCGTGCCGTACCTCGGCGGCAAGCGCGGGCTGCTCG
>VGXW01000733.1 GCA_016873195.1 Planctomycetota bacterium
CGACGCGCGCCGGACCGTGCTCGGGGGCGACGCCGCCGAGACGCTGGTGACGCAGGCGAACCTCGCGTCGGCGCTCGTGAACCTCGCCGAGCGCGAACCGGCGAGACAACGGCAGCTGCTCACCGAGGCCGAGGAACTGCTGCGCGACGCGATCGCGCGACGCGAACGCGCCGAGACCGCGCCCACCGCCGACCGCGCGACCGCACACGGCACGCTCGGCTCGCTGCTGCTGGTGACCGACCGCGCGGCGGCCGCCGAGCCGCAGTTCGCGGCTGCGTGCCGGATCGCGGCGGCGACGTTCGATCCCGCGCGTCCGGAGCCCTGGGTGTTCCGGGCCGGGCTCGCTGCTGCGCGCGCCGCGCAGGGCCGGGCCGCCGAGGTGCTGCCCGAGCTGGAACTCTGCCGGCGGGAGCTGCGCGCGCGCGTCGGCGAGTCGCACGACGCCTACCAGGGCGTGCTCGTCTGGTGCCGCCGCTACGGCGGCGGCCGGTGACGGCCGCGGCGGTCAGCGCACGCAGATCGCCGCGCTGCCGCCTACACCGACCGTGAAGCTGCGCAGCACGGTCATCGTCGCCGTGTCGATCTCGTGCACGGCGCTGCCGTTCATCTCGTTGCACCAGGCGGTGCGCCCGTCGGGAGCGATCGCCACGGCGAACGGCTGCAGCGCCACCGGGGTGCTCGTGCGTGCGAGGTAGGTCGGGCTGCTCGGGTCGACGTCGACTCGCACGACCTCCTGCGAGTTCGGGCAGGCGACCATCACGAAGTCCCCGCGCGGCGAGATCTCGACGTCGACCGGGAAGTTGCCGAGCGTGGTGAGCAGCGAGACCGGCAGGCCCGTCGTGACGTCGAGCACCAGCAGGGTGCCCAGCGGCCCGAGCTGCGCCATGACCACGTAGGCCTTCGACCCGTCCGGGGCGAGCCGCACGTCGGTCGGCATGTCGGGCACCTGCACCACTCGGGTCACCGTGTTGAAGGTTGGGCTCGTCGGATCGACGTCGGCGAACGCGACCAGCGTGGTCTGGCCGAGACCGAGGTTGCACGCGGCCAGTACCCGCCCGTCGCGGGAGATGCCAACGCCTTCGAGCTGGCCCACCACCGGCATTCCGGACACGGCGCCGATCTGGGTGCCGAATGTCGCCGAACTGCGGTCGAGGTCGATCTCGATCACGCGGCTCGAGCCCGGCGCGCCGCCGGTGATGCCGTAGGCACGGCGGCCGTCGGGGGTGATCGCCAAGGCGTTCGGCATCGCGTTGCCGGGCGTCGGAACGCTGGCCAGCAGGACGCCTCCGTTGGCCGCGTCCGCCCC
>VGXW01000734.1 GCA_016873195.1 Planctomycetota bacterium
GCGGGAACTACCTGCGGAACCGCTGGAGCCGCTGGCCGACGGGCGCCGCCGTGCGCCGCGCATTCCGGCAGAGAGCAAGAGCAATCGGCGACCGATGGCACGGCCCCCGTCGGATGAAGCCCGGTGGAGCCGGAAGCCCGGCCCGCGCCCAGCACGGTCCCGCGCCAGCGGCGCCGAGCAGGACCGCGAGCAGGAAGCGCCTCATGCCGGAGGTTCGCGCGGGGCCGCGATTCCCGCACGCAGCCGCCTCGGCGGTTGACGCGGCGGCCGGGCGGCCTTCCGCTGCTGGCAGCCCGGACATGACCTCGATCCTGCGTTCGCGCGTGCCCGAGGCGGCGGCCGGGATGCCGCTGCTGCAGTGGCTCGCGGCGCGCTTCGGCTACCACGGTGAACCGGCGTGGCGTCGGGAGATCGAGGCCGGAGCGGTGCTGCACAACGGCGCCCGGGCGAACGCGGAGGTGCGGCTCCACGCCGGCGACGAGATCGCCTACCTCGTGCCGCCGGCGCCGCCCGGGCCCGTTCCCGCCATCGTGCTCGACGACCCCGACTTCGTCGCGATCGACAAACCGCCGCACCTCGTCGCCCATGCGGCCTCTGCGTTCGCGCCGCACACGTTCCTCGACGCGCTGCAGGCCCGGGTCTGCCCGGGCGCGCCGCTGCAGTTCGTGCACCGGCTGGACCGCGAGACCAGCGGGCTCCTGCTGCTGGGCAAGGGCAGCGCCGCGACCGCGCGCCTGCAGGCGCAGTTCGCCGCCGGCGAAGTGCACAAGGCCTACCTCGCGCTGGTGCGCGGCAATCCGCCGGCGCAGCGCTTCTCGATCGACGCGCCGATCGGCCGGGCGAAGGGGGGCGCCATCGCCGCGCGGCGCGCGGTGTGCGCGCCCGGCGACCCGCGCGGCAAACCCGCACGGACCGAGGTCGAGGTGCTCGAACAGCCGGGCGAGCACGCGCTGCTGCGGCTCTCGCCGGCGACCGGCCGCACGCACCAACTGCGCGTGCACCTCGCGCACGTCGGCCTGCCGCTGGTCGGCGACAAGCTCTACAGCCAGGACGAGGCGGGCTACCTCGCCTACGTCGCGCACGTGAAGGCCGGCGGCGACCCCTCGTGGGATCTGCGCCTGGGTGCCGGCCGGCAGCTGCTGCACGCGGCGGAGCTCGGCTTCGCGCACCCGCGCACGGGCGAACCCGTGCGCCTCGAGGCGGTCGCGCCGGCCGACTTCGCGGCCTTCCTCGCGAAGTGCCGGGACGGGACGCAGGGCCCCTGAGCCCCACGCACCGGCCGTGGGACCGGGCCACCGGGGAAAA
>VGXW01000735.1 GCA_016873195.1 Planctomycetota bacterium
CGCTGCAGGGCGCTCGTCGCCGCGAGTTCGACGGCGTCTTCGCTGGCCCGCGGACCCTCGGGCGGCCACGGCACGAGGCTCCAGCGGCCGACCGCGAACACCGGGAAGCGCCGCTGGCTCGGCGGCATGGCGAGCTGGCGCAGCGCCGCGAACGAGTCGCAGGTCGCGAGCCCGCTGCCGACGAGTTCCGCGAGGCCTTCCTCGAGCTGGCTCGGCAGCAGGTGCGCCTGCGCCTGCAGGTCGGTCGGGAACGACGCGCCGCGGCTCCGCAGCAGTTCGTGCAGCGTTCGCGCGGCGGCGCCGAGTTCGTCGGGCCGCGCGCGTTCGAGCGGCAGCTCGAGCCAAAGGCCCAGTTCCGTGCGCGGCAGGATCGCAACCGCACAGCGCGAGAGCGGGCCGCGCCACGGGCCCCACAGGCGCAGCCAGGTGAACTCGCCGCCGAGCGTGCACTGATCGAGCCATTCCGGGTGGTAGCCCTGCAGGCGCTGCGGCAGCACTTCGTCCTCCCAGACCTCGGCCGGGAACGCGGCGCTCGCGAGCTGCCGCAGCGTCTCGCGCAGGCCCGCGGGACCACCGCGGCGCGCAGTGGCGGTCGCGCCCTGCCAGGCCAGCAGGAACTCCGCGTAGGCGGCCGGGCTGCGCGGCTCGACGGCGGCGCGCAGTCGTTCGACCATCAGGCGGCGCACGCGCGCGAGCAGACGCCGGTGCGTCCAGACCTCCTGCCCCGCGCAGCGCGCGCGCATCGCCGTGCCCTCGGCCTCGAGCGCGCGCAGGGCCTCGGCGTCCGCGTCGGCCAGGTCCGCGGCGGGCACCGGGATCACGGCCTCGAGCCGACCCCGCCACGCGGCGACCGGCTCGCGGCTCGCGCCGGCCGCGAACCAGCGGTCGTCCGCGCGCTCGGCGCGGCCGTCGGCGGCGAGTTCGTCGAGCCACGGCCGCCACGCCGGAGCCACCTCGTCCTGCTCGAGCCAGCCCATCCAGCCGAGCGCTTCGTGCAGCTCCTCGGCGCTGCGCGGGTCGGGCCAGCTCTGGGCGGCGACCTCGGCCAGGGCCGCGGGATCGAGCTCGCTGCTGCCGTCGTCGGGCCGGGGCCGCCGGCCGGTCCGCTGCGTCACGACCGCCTGCGTGCGCCGTTCCTCGAGCGGCGCGTCGTCCAGGAACGAGTAGGGCAGCGCGTGCAGCACCCCTTCGGCGAACGGCGAAGGTCCGCTGCGGTCGATCTCGCGCAGCGCGATCGTGCCGGCGCGGATGCGCTGCAGCAGCGCCAAGAGGCCGTCCAGGTCCATCGCCTCCCC
>VGXW01000736.1 GCA_016873195.1 Planctomycetota bacterium
GACGCACACGATGGCGCGCTACGCGTGGACCGCGCTGGTCGGCCTGTTCGCCGGCGGGCTCGTGCTCGGACCGATCGTGCAGAAGTACGCGTTCGGCGCCTTCTGGACCGGCTGGCCGTTCGGCTACGACCTGACCGACAACAAGCAGCTGGTCATGTGGCTGTGCTGGTTGCTCGCTTGCGGCGCGCTGGCGCTGCGCCCGAGGAACCTGCTCTGCGGCCGCACGGCCGTGCTGCTCGCCAGCGCGGTGATGATCGTCGTCTACCTGATCCCGCACAGCCTGCGCGGCAGCCAGCTCGACTACGGCAAGCTGCAGCAGGGGGTCGATCCGAAACACGCGATCGAGACGGGGAAGTGACCCCGCCCGACGCCGGCCGGGCCGCGGTAGCATGCGCCGCCGAGGAGGCCCGCCGATGCGCCCGCTGCTGCCGATCCTGTTGTCCACCGCCGCCCCGCTGCTCGCGCAGGTGCTCGCGCAGCCCGGCGCGACGCCGGAGCCCTACGTCGAAGTCGACTGCCAGAAGCTCGAGCGCCGCATCGGCAAGGAACCGGCCTACGTCGCCGAGCCACGCTACGCGCTGTTCGTGCTCGACCTCGCCGGCCGGAACCGCACCTGGGCCGTCACCGACAAGAGCACGCGCGACGCGCCGTTCCACGACGTGCTCTACCTCGACCTCGACGCCGACGGCGACCTGACCGGACCCGGCGAACGCTTCGTGGGCCAGCGCGATCCGAACAAGGCACCCGCGGGGCTCGAGATGTCGTTCCGCATCCCCGAACTGCCCCTGCCCGGCACCGCGCTGGTGCACAGGTCCTTCCTGCTGTCGACCTCGCCGAAGAAGGACCGCAGCGGCTTCTGGTTCCGCATGCAGTGGAACGGCCGGCACGAGGTTTCCGGCGGCTACGGCGCGACGGGCATCGACACGACGGCGTGGGCGACGAGCGCCGCGAAGGCGCCCGTGCTGCGGCCCTGCCCGCTCGGGCCGCTGCGTTTCGGCACCTGGGGCGACGACGTGATCGAGCTGCGCGCCGGGACCGCCGTGAAGATCAACGTGATCGCCGGCAATCCGGGTTCGGGCCCCGACACGCTGTGCGTCGTCGACGAACACTTCCTCGATCTCGAGCGCGACGAGCTGCTGGTCACGGTGCTGGCCGTGAACGCGCGCGGGCAGGAGGTCCGCGAGACCACCCGCATCCGCGAACACTGTTGAGGCATCCTCTACGACGACTCCGTGCGAGTCCCGGCGGGTGCGGTGGCGGGTCCGGCGAAGCTGCGCATCGAGCTGAAGTC
>VGXW01000737.1 GCA_016873195.1 Planctomycetota bacterium
TCGAGGCCGGCCTCGATCAGCCCGGGCAGCAGCGGGCGCACGCCGCCGCAGCAGTGCAGCAGGATCCTGACCTTCGCGAGCTGCCGCACGCGGTCCCACAGCCGCCGCTGCCGCGGCTGGAAGAACTCGCGATACATGCGCGGCGAGATCTGCGGACCCTGCTGCATGCCGAAGTCGTCGCCGAAGACCACGATGTCGACGAACGGGCCGACCGCGCCGAGGAACGTCTCGAGCCGCGCCTCGTGCAGTTCGACGGCACGGTCGAGGAACGCGTGCGCGCGCCGGGGCTCCGCGGCGAGCAGCAGCAGGAAGTTGTCGTTGCGGTAGAAGAACTGCCCCATCTCGAGCAGGTTGCCGCCGAACAGGGCGAGGATCGCGCGGTCGGTGCTCGCCCGCAGCGCCCGCGCGCCGTCGTGCAGCACGGCCAGTCCGTTGGGACCGTCGACCAGGGGGCCGGGCGGCGAAGCGACGCCGGTCCACATCGTCTCGGGCAGGAGTTTCTCGAGGTGGTCGAGATCGTCGACGTCTTGGTCGGCGAACGGATAGTGCACCTGCTCGAAGTAGCTCGAGCCCGGCGGCATCCGCGCGATGACCCGGCCACGCGGCGAGCGCAGCACCTGGTCCTCGCCGTCGCGTTCGGGCCGCGCCCAGACCGGCATCAGGCAGTTCGTGCCGTCGGGCAGCGTCCACTCGGTCCAGTGTTCGTCCCCGAGCGCGAAGCCGCGGCCGAGTTCGATCGTGTCGACGCGGAAGCGCTGCAGCACGTCCTCGTCGACGATGGCGAGCTGCTGGATCGGGTCGTAGACGCGGATCGGCCGGCGCTCGAGGCCGAGGTGTTCGCGCAGCCGCGCGTAGGCCAACGCGGGGGCCCCGAGGAACGGTGGCCCGAGAGGTCGATCGGGATGCGGTCGGGCTCGCGATGGGCGAGCGCGGTCAGCACGCGTTCGCGGGAGTTCATGGTGCGGGGAACCCGAGTTCGTCGACGAACACCTGCTGGAACCGCGGGTCCTGGTCCAGCGCCACGTGCTCGACCCGGGCCCGCAGGCCGGCGAACTCCGCGCCGCACTGCGGCAGCGCGAACAGCGCGATCTTGGCGCCGAGCAGCGCCGCGTTGCCGACCGGCCGCACGCGTTCGCCCGGCACCGGCAGGAGCCCGATGCGGCGCGCGCTGTCGCGGTCGACGCAGTTGCCGAACGCGCCGGCGAGCCAGACCGTGTCGAGGTCGGCGAGGCCGGCGCCGCGCCGCTCGAGCAGGAGCCGCAGCCCGGCCGTGATCGCGCCCTTGGCGAGC
>VGXW01000738.1 GCA_016873195.1 Planctomycetota bacterium
GTTTTCGCCAGTCGAACCGGACGGCGCAGCCGGAGTCGGGCCACCGGCGAGGAACGGGTTGCCGCCGGCGAGCGCGCCGAACAGGACCGCGAGGGCCAGCACGATGCACAGCCTGGACGACATGGCAGGGGGCGGCACGATACCGGGCCAACGCGGACGCGCACGGGGATTTTCCCGCCGCGGCCCGCCCGGAGGCCTCGCGCTTCCCGAACCCGGCCGCGCCGCCTAGGATGCGCCGCCTTTTCCGCGCCACCGACCCGTGACCGACGGCATCGCCAAGGACCGCCTCGACAAGCTGCTCGCGCTGCGCCGCGCCGGCAAGGACCCGTTCCCACCGCGCGTGCCGCGCGGCCAGCCGATCGCCGCCCTGCTCGCCGACTTCGCCGCCCGCACCGGCCAGGTCGCGACGATCGCGGGGCGCCTCGGGGTGGTGCGCGACTTCGGCAAGCTGCGCTTCGCGCACGTGCAGGACCGCACGGGCTCGCTGCAGGTCGGCTTCCAGCGCGACGAACTCGCCGCGTTCTGGCCGGACCGCCGGCTGGTCGAGTGCAACGACCTCGTCAGCGTCACCGGGCGGCTCGGCACGACGCAGAAGGGCGAGCCGACCCTGTGGGCCACCGACGTGGTGCTCGCGAGCAAGGCGCTGCGCCCCGCGCCCGAGAAGTGGCACGGCCTCGTCGACCAGGAGCAGCGCTGCCGCATGCGCTACGTCGACCTGTTCGCCAACCCCGACGTGCGGCAGGCGTTCGCCCTGCGCAGCCGGTTGGTGCGCGAGGTGCGCGCCTACTTCGACTCGCTGGGCTACCTCGAGGTCGAGACGCCGATCCTGCAGCCGCTGTTCGGCGGCGCCGCCGCGCGGCCGTTCGTCACGCACCACAACACGCTCGACATGCAGCTCTACCTGCGCATCGCGCCGGAGCTGTACCTGAAGCGGCTGCTGGGGGGCGGCATGGAGCGCGTCTACGAGATCGGCCGCGTGTTCCGCAACGAGGGCATCAGCACGCGCCACAATCCCGAGTTCACGATGCTCGAGAGCTACGAGGCCTGGGCCGACTACCGCGACGTGATGGCGCGCGTCGAGGGCCTGTTCGCGCACCTGTGCGAACGCGTGCTCGGCGGCCGCACCGCGGTCGACTTCCGCGGCGGGCGCTACGACCTCGCGCCGCCGTTCCCGAAGGCGAAGTACCTCGACCTGTTCGCGCAGCGCAACCCCGGCGTCGACTGGTTCGACGAGCCGGCCGTGCGGGCCCGCGCGCGCGAACTCGGCCTGCCGGCCGACGG
>VGXW01000739.1 GCA_016873195.1 Planctomycetota bacterium
CCCCACGCAGCGCTCGCCCTTCTGCGTGCGCACCGCGAGCACACGGCGATCGCGGCACTCGAAACCCACCACGGCCTGCCGGCAGCGGTACTCGACGCCGAGTTCGCGGCCGCGCGCGACCAGCGCGTCGACCAGGGCGCCGCCGCCGCCGACGATGCGCGAGGTGTGGTCGAAGTTGGAGCGGAACGCCAGCACGTGCTTGCTCCAGGGCGCCTCGTGGGCGAACAGGCCGAGGTTGAAGCTCTGCATGCCGAGCACCTCGCGCAGCCACGGGTCGCGCAGCCGTTCGGCCACCCAGTCCTGGAACGACGCGCCCGCGAGCTTCATGTCGAGCGGGTGCCGGTACGCGACGCCGCCGCGCAGGTGGAACCAGCGGAACTGCGCGCAGGTGGCGTCGATCTCGTCGCAGCAGCGCGCGATCGCGCCGGCCTCGTCGGGCCAGCTGCGCATCGCGGCGTCGCGGAACGCGGCGAAGGTCGTCGGCAGGGCGAAGCTCCGCGCCCCGCGCCGCACCACGATCGCCGCACCGGCGGGCAGCGGCGCCAGGGTCAGCCGGTCGTGCACGCGCAGGTGCTCGAGGAACTGCCGCATCGGCCGGCCGGGCGCGGTCGAGCCGAGGTAGTGGAAGCCGACGTCGAAGGTCGTGTCCTTGCGGCGGAACTGCTGCAGGTAGCCGCCGAGCACCGCGTGCTGCTCGAGCACGAGCACCTTGCGGCCGGTCTCGGCGAGCAGGATCGCGGCGACGAGGCCCGCGATGCCCCCGCCGACGACGACGACGTCGTGCGCCATCTCAGTGGCGTCCGCCGCAGCGGCGCTGGAGGCTCGGTTTCATCGGTGGCGGTCGCCGCAGCGCGGCGGTGGCCGGCTCAGTCGCGGAAGCGGCGCAGCACGAGGCAGGCGTTGGTGCCGCCGAACCCGAACGAGTTGGACAGGATCGTGTCGACCTCGACCTCGGCCGGGCGCGCGAGCACGGCGATCCGCGGCGCGTCGGCCTCCTGCGCCTCGAAGTTGAGGTTCGGCGCGAGGAACCGGTCGCGCAGCATCAGCGCGCAGTAGACGAGTTCCGAGGCGCCCGCCATCCAGCACTCGTGGCCGGTCATCGACTTCGTCGACGACACCGGCGGACCGGCGGCGCCGAACAGCGCGTGGATCGCGGTGGCCTCGGCGCGGTCGCCCTGCGGCGTCGAGGTGGCGTGCGCGTTCACGTAGTCGACGTCGCCGACCGACAGGCCGGCCACCTCGAGCGCCCTCGCCATGCAGCGCCGCGCGCCTTC
>VGXW01000740.1 GCA_016873195.1 Planctomycetota bacterium
GGGGGCGGTCCGGAGCGCCGCTCCTGATCTCGCACCTGAAGGTCGGCGGCAAGCCGAACTGGCACAAGATCGACGCGCTGCTGCAGCGCATCGACCGCGCGCGCGCCGAGGGGCTCGAACTGCGCTGCGACTGCTATCCCTACGAGGCCTGGTCGACGGGCCTCGCCGCCAACTTCCCGGGCTGGGCCAAGGAGGGCGGTCGGTTCGTCGCACGCCTGCGGGACCCGGCCGAGCGCGCACGTATGCGCGCCGAGACCGAACAGGCGGTGGCGGCGAACGGCGGCTGGGGCGTGCTGATGCTCGGCGGCGGACTCGGCGCGGCGGACCGCGACCTGCGCGGGCGCCGGCTCGACGAGGCGGCGTCGGCGCGCGGCGTGGAGCCGTTCGAACTGGCCTGCGACCTGCTGACGCGCGGCGCCGTGTCGATCCTGGGCTTCGGCAT
Source organism: Planctomycetota bacterium (assembly GCA_016873195.1). Lineage (GTDB taxonomy): Bacteria > Planctomycetota > UBA1135 > UBA1135 > UBA2386 > VGXW01. The sequence continues at coordinate 443 of VGXW01000740.1, forward strand.
CCGCGAGGCGGACATGGACCGGATCCTGGCGCAGCCCTGGTGCCTCGTCGCATCCGACGGCGGCGCGGTCGCTCCCAGCGGGCGCGGCGGCCACCCGCGTTCGTTCGGCACGTTCCCGCGCGTGCTGCGGCGGCTCGTGCGCGAGCAGCGGCGGCTGTCGCTGGAGGAGGCGGTGCGCAGGATGACGTCGCTGCCGGCCGAGACACTGCGCCTGCGCGACCGCGGGCTGGTGGCCCCGGGCAAGGTCGCCAACGTCGTGCTGTTCGACGCGGCGCGGTTCACGGACCGGGCGACCTACCTGGAGCCGCAGCGCTGCGCGGAGGGCGTGGTCCACCTGGTCGTCAACGGCGCGCTCGCGGTCGACGGCGAACTGCAGACGGAGGCGATGGCGGGGCGCGTGGTGCGCGGGTGAGGCGCCGGCCCGCGCCCCACCGCGTCAGCTGCCCTGCAGCTCGAAGCTCAGGCAGCTGCTCATCGCGGTGCCGATGCCGACGGGCGTCGCGCACAGCGTCACGCACTGCGAACTCAGCACCCAGCCCGCGAAGGTCGCGGAAGCCGGCAGCGGGAAGGCGAACACCGCCGCGCCGGAGCACGGCGTGATGCCGCCGGTCGGGATGGGGCCGAGGCTGCCGAGCAGCGGCGTCGACCAGACGGGTCCGCACAGCAGCGGCGTGATGATCGGCGAATTGCGGCACGGGCCCGCGCCGATCAGGGCCCACGCCAGCGAGCGCGCCGGCGCCTGGTCGAACACCAGGTGGAAGTCCGCGTTGCCGAGCACGGGGTCGTTGCCCAGCGTGTGCTGGTTGGCGCAGTTCGGGCACAGG
>VGXW01000741.1 GCA_016873195.1 Planctomycetota bacterium
CGCCCGGGGCCGCCGGCGGCGCGGCGGCGGGAGGTCAGACGCGGCCGAGCAGGAGGCAGGTGTTGTGCCCGCCGAAGCCGAGCGAGTTGCTGATCGCGCAGTCGACCCGCTGCTCGCGCGCCTGGTTCGGCACGTAGTCCAGGTCGCACTCGGGGTCGGGTGTCTCGTAGTTGATCGTCGGGTGCAGGGCCCCGGTGCGGACCGACATCGCCGTCGCCGCGAACTCGATCGCGCCCGAGGCGCCGAGCAGGTGCCCGACCATCGACTTGGTCGACGACACCGCGAGCTTCCTCGCGTGGTCCCCGAACACGCGCTTGATCGCCGCGGTCTCGATCTTGTCGTTCAGCAGGGTGCTGGTGCCGTGCGCGTTGACGTAGCCGACGCGGTCGGCGGCGACGCCGCCGTCGGCGAGCGCCATGGCCATCGCGCGGCTCGGCCCGTCCGCGTCCTCGTTCGGCGCGGTGATGTGGAACGCGTCGTCGGTCGAGCCGAAGCCGAGCAGCTCGCAGAGGATCGGCGCGCCGCGGCGCCGCGCGTGCTCGTACTCCTCGAGCACGATCGCCGCCGCACCCTCGCCCATCACGAAACCGTCGCGGTCGCGGTCGAACGGCCGGCAGGCGCGTTTGGGGTCGTCGTTGCGCGTCGACAGCGCCTTCAGCGCGCAGAAGCCCGCGAGCCCGAGTTCGGTCGTGGCGGCCTCCGCGCCGCCGGTCAACACCACGTCGGCTTCGCCCCACTGGATCGTGCGCAGCGCGAGCCCGATCGCGTGGCTCGCCGACGCGCAGGCCGACGAGGTCACGTAGCAGGTGCCCTGCATGCCGTAGCGGATCGCCGCCTGGCCGGCCATCGCGTTGGCCATGATCTTCGGGATGAAGAACGGGCTGATGCGGTCGGCGCCGCGTTCGACCAGCAGCAGCTTGCTGGCTTCGATCTCGTGGATGCCGCCGATGCCGGTGCCGAGGATGCAGGCAGCGCGCGTGCGGTCCTCCCTGGCCATGTCGAGGCCGGAGGCCTGGACCGCCTCGTCCGCGGCGACGAGGTAGTACATCGTGAACTTCTCGAGACGCTTGCTCTCGCTCTTCGGGAAGTGCTTCTCGGGGTTCCAGTCCCAGATCTCGCACGCGAACCGGCAACTGTGCTTGCTGGTGTCGAACCGCGTGATGGGGCCCGCGCCCGACGCGCCGCGCAGCAGGTTCTCCCAGTTGGCCGAGAGGCCCGTGCCGAGGGACGACAGCGCCCCGAGTCCGGTGATGACGACGCGACGT
>VGXW01000742.1 GCA_016873195.1 Planctomycetota bacterium
GCTGGCGTCGACTCCCTGCAGGTCCAGCCCGGACAGGCGCTGCAGCCGCAGCAGCAGCGCAGAGTCGATGCGGGCGCCGCGCAGCGTGGCCGTCGCGTGCCCGGACGGGCCGGCCGGACCGGCCGGTTCGAGCTCGCCGGCAACCTGCACGGTGGTGCCGAGGTCGACGGCGCGCACCGCGGCGGTCAACGCATGGACCCCCGGCCGACCGCGCAGCGGCAGCAGGTCGGCCTGCAGGCCGTCGAGCGCGACCGGCTCGGCGCCCGCGCGCGGGGTCCAGCGCACGTCCGTGCGGCGCAGCACCACGGCCGGCAGGGCAGCCGGCTCGCCGCCGCGGCCGGTCGCGTGCCGCAGCAGCTGGCCGAGCTGCGGCACGGTCGGTCCGAGGTCGAACCGGGCGCCGTCGACCTCGACCCGCAGCAGCGCCACGAGTTCGCCGAACGGATCGACCGTGAAGTCCAGGCGCAGTTCTTCGGCGCGCAGCAGCGGCGTGCCCGGGCGCAGCGGGTCGTCGACGCGCAGCCCGCGCAGCACGAGGCGGCCGAGGCCGAGGTCCAGTTCGGTGCCGTCGACCCTCGCCGGGGGCAGCAGGTGTTCCCGGAGCAGGCGCCGCACGACCGTCGTCGCCGCGTCCGAGCGCTGCAGCAGCGCCCACGTCGCGGCGCAGAGCGCGATCGCGAACGAGAGGCAGAGCAGCAGGATCCGGCGCCAGCTCATGGTGGGGACCGGCACTCTAGCGGCACCGCGGCGGACCGCGCCAGCCGAGCGCGCGCCGTCGCCAGCACTGGCGGACCGCCGCGAAACCGGCGATCCGGGGCCGTTCTCGGGGGTTGTGCGCGGTGTCACGGCACGCGACCGCCGCGGCACCGGCGGCGGAAAGGGCGAGATCGGCCTCCGATGGGCACTTTTGGCGCAGTTTTCGTTGACTGCAGCCGGCCGGCCGGCAAACTGCGCCCGGGTTCGCATGGGGGGCGCGGCACTTCGCTGCGTTCTGGTCGAACCCGAACCACCCGAATCCGAGACTCAGATGGCTGCCAAGAAGAACGGAAAGAAGGCCGGCAAGGCGACCGGCGAACTGATCATCTCCAAGTCCCGCACCAAGGCCGCGGTCAAGAAGAGCAACGTTTCGTCGGACTTCTACGGCGCGCTCGACGAGTGCGTCCGCGGCATGATCTCCAAGGCCGAGTGCCGCGCCGAGGCCAACGGCCGCAAGACGCTCCGCCCGCAGGATCTCTGATCTGCAGGATCTCTGAAAA
>VGXW01000743.1 GCA_016873195.1 Planctomycetota bacterium
GCACCGGCCCGACGCCGGTCGGCCCCGCATACCAGCCGCTCCAGCCGAACATGAAGCCGTACTCGAACCACGCCTCGACCTCGATGCCGCGCCGGTGCGCCTCGATCAGGAACTCCTGCAGCGGGTCGCGGCCGACGAAGCTCGGGTCCTGCCGCTGGCCGGTGGCCGCGAAGAGCACGTCGGACGGGTGGATCGTGAAGCCGCGGCTCCAGACGTTGACGCAGACGCAGTTGCAGTTCGCGGCCGCGAGCTGGTCGAGCGTGCTCTGGATCTTCTGCCGCGAGACGAGCCCGTCGCGCGCGACCCAGGTGCCGCGCAGTTCGGCCTGGGCCGGGATCGCGGCAACCAGCGCCAGCAGGGTGGTGAGTGCGCGAATGGTCACGGGATCCGGAACGACACGCCGTTCGACAGCACGATCGCCGACGCGCTGCCGTTCTCGAGCACGACGCCCTGCGCGGTGATGCCGAGGCCCGGGTAGCCGCCCGGCAGCGTCATCGTGCCGGTCGCGGTGCCGCTGCCCGGCGCGCCGGGGCCGGTGAGGTAGGGGCCGAAGACGAACGGGAAGATCGGGTCGATCAGGATGTCGCAGCCGTTGCCGAACGGGATCTGCACCTTGCCGAAGCCGAACGCGAGGAAGACGACCGACGCCGGCGCCGCCTGCGTCAGGCTGTAGACGATCGAGCCGCCCGAGACGGAGTTGATCGTGCCGCTGCCGCGCAGCGACGGCACGAAGCTGCCCTGGCCCGGGCAACCCTGGCCGTAGGGCCAGCTCGGGTTCACGGCCACGAGAAAGATCTGCACCTTGCGCAGGTAGTAGTCGCTGATCGCGAGCGTGCCGGTCGCGCGGTCGAACCCGAAGTCGTAGGCGCCAGCACTGAGCGCCGGCGCGAACGTGCCCCAGTCGATCGTCTCGGGCGTGCCGTCGAGCCGCACGGCCTTGATCACCTGCGACCACGTCTGCGCGGTGCCGCCGGACTGGCGGTCGTTCCACAGCACGAACTCGCCGTTCTGGTGGTCGACGAAGCAGACGTTCTGCAGGTTGATGCCGGTGGCCTCCGGCGCGTCGACGAGCAGGACCATGCTGCACGCGTTGTCGCCGGTGCGCACGCCGCGGAACACGTTGTTCGACGCGCGCAGGTAGATGTCGCCCGTGCGCAGGTCGAAGTCCATGTCGCGGAAGTTGGTGCCCTGGCCGGCGACCTGGATGCCCATGCCGGTCGTCAGCGTCCAAACGTCGGCGCCGGCAAGGTTCT
>VGXW01000744.1 GCA_016873195.1 Planctomycetota bacterium
GGCGCGCAGCGGTTCGTCGTCGGCGCCGACCTGCCCGCGCGTGGGCAAGCCGACCCACACCAGCATGGAAGCGTCCGATACCTTGCCCCGCGGCAGCATCGCGTGCAGGTTCGGGATCTCGTCGTATTGGGCGATGGAACGTGCCTCGATGCGTTCCTGCAGGATGCGCAGACCTTGCGCCGCCGCACGCAGCGAGTCCGCAGCAGGTGCCGGGGCGTCCTTCGCCGCGCCCTCGATCCCGGCCGCGACCGCCGGCAGCTTGCGCGCGAGTTCCTTCACGTCCTGCACACGGTGGAAGTTCCACGCCGCGATGGCGACCGCCGCCAGCACCGCAGCCCCGCCGGCAGCGAGCCACGGGCGACGCCGGATCCGCCGCCAGACGAGGCCGAACCCGGAGACCGGGCGGGCCTCGGTCGGTTCCAGGTCGAGCACGCGCTGCAGTTCGTTCGCCACCGCCTCCATGTCGGCGTAGCGGCGCGCCGGCTCCCGCTCCATCGCCCGCAGCACGACCGCCTCGAGGTCCCGCGGCACGAGTCCCTGGTGCCGCCGCGGCGGCACGGGATCCCCGCGCAGGATGCGATGGAACGTCGCGGCCCGTCCACCGCTGCCCGCGAAGGGATGCACCAGGGTCAGGGCTTCGTAGAGGGTGACCCCAAGCGCGTAGACGTCCGTGCGTGCATCGGCCTTCATCCCCTCGATCTGCTCGGGCGCCATGTAGAGCGGCGTGCCGAGCAGTTCCCCGGCCACGGTGAGCCGTTCCTCGTCGAGGGGCAACGCGAGGCCGAAGTCGAGCACCACCGGAGCACCGTCGGGTGCAACCATCAGGTTCTGCGGCTTCAAGTCACGGTGCACGATGCCGGCCCGGTGCGCGGTGGCCAGCGCCCTGGCGGCCGTGACGAAGAACACGACGAGCCGCCGCAGCCCTTCCCCGGCCGTCGCACTGGCCGGGCCGATGGTGAGCCAGCGCGGCGCCGCCGGCGACGGGGCCTCGCTGCGTTCACGCGCGGCGGCGAGCAGTTCCCCGAGCGTGCGGCCCTCGTGGAAGGCGAGCACGAGATGCGTGCTGCCGTCCTCTTCGACGAGGTCGATCACGCGCGTGAGGTTGCCGTGGCCGAGCTGGCCGAGCACCCTCGCCTCGCGGCGCAACCGTTCCCGGGCCTGCTCCTGCAGCGCGAGTTCGCGGCGCAGGCTCTTGACCACGACTCGGCGCCGTAGTTCGGGGTCGAAGGCCTCGTAGACCCGGCCCATGCCG
>VGXW01000745.1 GCA_016873195.1 Planctomycetota bacterium
GTCGACGAGCCCGAGCCCGCCGGTGTCGACCAGTTCGAAGCGCCGGCCCGCGTGCTCGACCGGCACCGCGACCCGGTCGCGCGTGACGCCCGCGGTCGGCTCGACGATCGACACGCGCCGGCCGACGAGCCGGTTGAGCAGGCTCGACTTGCCGACGTTCGGGCGGCCGACGATGGTGACTCGGGGAATGGGCACGGGAAAGGGGCGAGCAGGATACGCACGGCCGGCGCGGGCCGCCAGCGCCGGGCGCGCAGCCGCGGGTATCCTGCGCGCTGCCCCGATGACCACCTCCCTGCTGCTCGAACTGACGCGCCGCCACCAGGAACCCCACCGCCACTACCACACGCTCGAGCACGTCGCGGCGATGCTGCACGCGGGACGCGACTTCCCGCTCGACGACGTGCAGACCATGGCGGTCTGGTTCCACGACGCGATCTACGATCCGCGCAGCCGCACGAACGAGGCCGACAGCGCGGCCCTGGCCGGCGCGCGGTTGCGCGAGGCCGGCTGGCCGCAGGATCGGGTGCAGCGCGTGCAGGCGATCGTGCTCGACACGGTGCACCACGCGCCGCGGTCCCCGGAGGCCGCCCCGGTGATCGACCTCGACCTGATGTCGCTGGCCCTGCCGCGGCCCGAGTTCGAACGCAACACCGCGGCGATCCGGCGCGAGCACGCGCACGTTCCCGACGCCGAGTTCGCCGCCGGCCGGCGCGCGTTCTTCGCCGCGATGCTGCAACGCGAACGGATCTACCACACCGCCTGGGGCGGCCCCTTCGAGGCCCTGGCTCGCGCCAACCTGCAGGCCGGTCTCGCCGGCGGCTGACCTCACGGCCTTGCGCGGAGCGGTGCCGGGCGCCCGCCGCAGAACGGCTCAAGGCACCGGCAGCGACCGGCCGATGCCAGTGGTGCATCGGCCCCCCATGGGCCGAGCGCCAGGATCCACGATGCCCTGCTCTCCACCCGCGGCCCCCGACCAGGCTCCGCCCGCAGCCGCTGCGACCGGGCTCGCGCCGCTCGTGCGGGTCGTCGATGACGAGCCGTCGATCCTCTCGCTGTTCCTCAACCTCGCCCAGACTGCCGGCTTCTCGGTCGAGACCTACGGCACCGCCGCCGACTTCCTGGCCGAGCTCGACGAGTCGCGCCCAGGCTGCCTCGTGCTCGACCTGAACCTGCCCGACCGCACCGGCCTCCAGGTGCTGCAGGAGCTGTCGGCGCGCCAGTGCCGGCTGCCCGTGGTGTTCATGAGCGGCG
>VGXW01000746.1 GCA_016873195.1 Planctomycetota bacterium
ACGGCCCGCTGCGGCTCGCGACGATCACGCTGCGGTTTGCGGCGCTACGCAAGCGATGGTAAATAGCCGCGATGCAGCGTCACGAGGTGCTCGCCGCGGTCGATCTCGGCTCCAACAGCTTTCACCTGCTCGTCGGCCGGGCGGTCGATGGGCAGATCTACACGCTCGACAGCCTGCGCGAGGGCGTGCGGCTGGGCGCCGGCCTCACCGCGGACAAGCGGCTCGACCGGGCGACGCAGGCGCGCGCGCTGGAGACGCTGTCACGCTTCGGCGAGCGCCTGCGCGGGCTGCCGCGCCAGGCGGTGCGCGCCGTCGGCACCAACGCGCTGCGCGTGGGCAAGAACGCGCCGCAGTTCCTGCGCGAAGCGCGCGCCGCACTCGGCTTCCCGATCGAGGTCGTTTCGGGGCGCGAAGAGGCGCGGCTCATCTATCTCGGTGTCGCGCACTCGCTGCCGCCCGCCGACTTCGCCCGGCTGGTGGTCGATGTCGGCGGCGGCTCGACCGAATTCATCATCGGCACGGGCTACGAGCCGCGCCTCACCGAGTCGCGCTACATGGGCTGCGTGAGCTGGAGCCTGCGTTACTTCGACGACGGCCGCATCGACAAGGCGCGCATGCGGGCGGCGGAACTTGCGGCGCGCCAGGAACTCGCCGGGATGGTGCGTGCCTACCGCGCCCAGGGCTGGCACGAGGCGGTCGCGTCCTCGGGCACCGCGCGCGCCATCGAAAGGATTCTCGCCGAGTGCGGCTTCGCCGAGTCGGGAATCACGCGCGAGGGCCTCGACCGGTTGCGCAGCCTCCTCATCAAGCAGGAGCGTGCCGACGCCGATCGCATCGCAGGACTGGGCGAGAACCGCGCCGCGGTGCTGCCCGGTGGCGTCGCCATTCTCGGCGCCGTGCTCGAGGAGCTGGCCATCGAGCGCATGTCGGTATCGGAAGGCGCGCTGCGGCACGGCGTGCTCTACGACCTGCTCGGCCGCGTGCAGCACACCGACATGCGCGAGGCCACGGTCGCGCAGTTCATGCGCCGCTATCACGTCGATGCGCAGCAGGCCGAGCGCGTGCGCAAGCTGGCGTTGGCCATCTACGACGCGGTGACGCGCGAGTCGCGTCGCGAAGCCGAGAACGGCCGCGACGACGACGACGACCGGCTGCTCCTCGACTGGGCGGCGCGGCTGGCCGAGATGGGCCTGTCGATCGCGCACGCGCAGTACCACCGGCACTCGGCGTATGTGCTCTCGAACGCCGGGG
>VGXW01000747.1 GCA_016873195.1 Planctomycetota bacterium
TCGGGCTCCTCGGCGACCTCGCGGTCGAGGTTGTTCTGCACCATGCGGAACGCGGCTTCGATCTGCCAGTTCGCGCAGGAGAGGGTCTTGCCCCGCGGGGCGCGGTAGGAGGCGGACATGGGGGCAAGCGTCCTGGTCTCTCGCCGTCCGTGCAAGCGCTCCGGGGCACGCGAGCAGCGGCCTCGGGGTAGCGGCAGCAGCAATGTCGCGGCCAGCGTGGATCGACCCCCACCGCATCCTCGACCGACCCGTACTGCGAGCGCACGCGCCTGGTGCAGCCACGGCGACCTGCCCCCGTTGCGCTGCGGCGCTGTCCCTGCTACGCCGGCACGCCCCCACCTCACCCGACGACCCGCACGGCCCCCAACCCCACCACCTCCACGCCGCCCGCCGTTGCATGCGCCTGCCCCGTGCGGCACACGATCGTGCGACGCACCACGGCCTCGGCGCCGTAGGCCCGCTCGAACGCGCGGAAACCCCGCTGCGCGTCGCCGCCAGGCTCGCTCGCGACCTTCGCTTCCAGCAGGTGGAACCTGGCGCCCGCCTCGAGCACGAAGTCGACCTCGGCGCTGCCGTGCGCTGCCCAGAACCACAGGGGCGTGCCCGGAGACCGCGCTGCGACTTGCCGGCGCAGCTCGCCGTGCACGAGCGTCTCCCACAGGGCCCCCAGCATCGGCGACGCGAGCAGTTGCTCGCGCGTGCGGATGCCGCAGAGCCAGGCGGCGAAGCCGGCGTCGTCGAAGTAGACCTTCGGGCTCTTCACCAGGCGTTTGCCGACCGAACGGTGGTACGGCTCGAGCAACGTCACGACGTGCGAGGCCGTCAGCACCGAGGTCCACTCGCGCACGGTGCTGACGGCCGCGCCGACGTCCCCGGCGAGGTCCGCGTAGGACAGCAGACAGCCGGTGCGGGCTGCGATCGCGCGCACGAACCGCTCGAACTCGCGCAGGCTGCCGATCTGGACCAGATTGCGCACGTCGCGTTCGAGGTAGGTCGCCAGGTAGCTCGAGAAGAACAGATCCGACGGCAGCTCGGGTTCGGCCCACAGCCGCGGGTAGCCGCCGCGGAGCACGAGTGCGAGCGGATCGTCCGGACCGAGCAGGTTCGCGGCGACCAGTTCCTCGAGCCCGAGCGTGTAGAGCGACAACACGGCGCAGCGGCCGGCCAGCGACTCGGCGATGCTCGCCAACGCAGGGAACAGCTGCGCACCGGTCAGCAGGAACGTGCCCGGCGCCGCGCCGGCGTCGGGG
>VGXW01000748.1 GCA_016873195.1 Planctomycetota bacterium
CCTTCTCGGTCGCCGCCGCACCGCTCTCCTATCGCACGGGGGCCGAGGGGCTCGCGCCGAGCGCGCGGCTCTACCGCGTCAAGCTGACGCTGCTCGCCGCGCTGGGCCTGTGCGGATCGCTGCTGCTCGCCGCGAACGGCGACTGGCTGGTCGGGGCCTGCCTCGGGCCCCGGTTCCAGGGCAGCGAGGTGCTGCTGGTCGCGATCGCGCCGGTCGTGTTCGTCAAGTTCGTGTCGAGTGTGCTCGGCGACACGCTCGCCGCGATCTCGCGCCAGGACCGGCTCGGCCTCGGCTGCTGGATCGCGCTGCTGGTCAACGTCGGGCTCGGCCTCGTGCTGATGCCGTCGCTCGGCGCGATGGGCGCCGTGGTGGCGACGCTGGCCGCCGAGACCGTGCTGCTCGTGTTCCTCGCCGCGAACGTCGCGCTCGCCGGCGTCGGACTGGCCTGGACGCGCGTGCTGGTCCACCCGTTCGGCGCCGCCCTGGCCGCGCTGGTCGCCGCGTTCGCCGTCACGCCGCGCTTCGCCGTGCCCGCCGCCGTGGTCGTCGCGCTGCTGCTCGCGTGGCGGCGGCCGACCGCGGAGGAACGGCTGCTGCTGCCGCGACTGCACGGAGGAACACGATGACCGCCGCCGTACCTGCGGTCGCGGCGCCGCCGCGCCCGAGCCGCGAGTCGTTCCGCACGGTGCTCGGTGCCTTGCTGAACCTCGAGTGGCCGACGCGCGCGGGCGCGCTGCTGCAGCCGCTGGCCAGGGGTGTGCGGCCGGCCCTCGCGCGGACCGCCGAGCAGCTCGCGCGCGGCGCGGGGCTCGAGCCCGCTCCCGTGCGGTCCGTCGGTGATCTCGAACGGCTGCTCGCCGCCGTTGCGCCGCGCCTGCCCGGAACGTCCGCCGACGCGCCCGAGACCACGGTCGCCGTGCCCGCCGTGCCGCCGTCGCTGCGCGCGCTGGCCGAGCCCGGCTTCGGCCGCCTCGCCGCCGCCGCTCGCGCGCTCGCCGCGGCCACCGGCGCGCGCTGCCTCTTGCACGGCAGCCTCGCCAGCGACGACTGGACCGGCTACCGCGACGCCGACCTGCTGCTGCTCGTGCCGGACGGCGCCTGCGCCGACGCGCGGGCACTGCGCGCGCTGCGCTGCGCCATGCTGCCGTTGCTGCGCGCGCTCCACGCGTTCGATCCGCTGCAGCACCACGGCGTGTTCACGATCCCGGCGGGCGAGCTCGCCGCGTGGCCCGAGCACTGGCTGCCGGGG
>VGXW01000749.1 GCA_016873195.1 Planctomycetota bacterium
CACCGGGGCCGGAACGGTGCAGGCGCTGCTCGACACCGGCTCGGCGCTGACCTACTGCCCGGCCGCAGCCGTCCGCGACCGCCGACCGGTCCGGCGCGCGCGCGACTTCCTCCCGGGGTTCGGCGAGTTCGAGGTCGATCTCTACGAGTGCGACCTGCGCGTCGCCGGGTTGCCGCTCCGCGTCGAGGCGGGCGTCCTGCCGCCGCTGCTTGGCATGGCCCTCGGCCTGCTCGCACCCGACGGCTGGATCCTCGGCACGGCGCTGTTCCGCGACCGCGTCGTGACGATCGACCTCGCCGCCGGGACGTTGCACCTGGGCGGCCTCGGTGCCGGCGACGGCGCGGCCAATGCCGCTCCTGCAACGGCCTGCCCGGGGGAGGCACCGGCGGCGGCAGGTGAGCAGAACGGCATCGCCTACACGCTGCGCACCGACGCCACGCCCGAACCGTCCGGGGCCGTCCGTGTGCACGTCGCCCTGTCGCTGCGCGGTGCCCGTGCCGACGGCAGCGGCATGCATCCGGTCGACGTCGCGTTCGTGCTCGACCGTTCCGGGTCGATGGCCGGCGAGCCGCTCCGCGCCGTGCAGCAGGCCGCCAGTACCTGGATCGCCGGGCTGCCCGCGGGCAGCCGCTGCGGCGTCCTTGCCTACGACCGGGAGGTGACGGTGTTGCAGGATCTGTCGGCCCTGGGGCCGGGCATCATCGCCGGCTGCGAGCAGGCGATCCGTGGGCTGGTGCCGGGCGGCTCCACGGCTCTGGCTGCGGGCTGGCTGGCCGGTCGCCGCATGCTCGAGGCAGCGCCGAGAACGAGCGCCGCTGCACGCCTGGCCCGCATCGTCCTCATGAGCGACGGCCGGGCCAACGTCGGCGAGTGCCGGCCCACGGTGCTGGCCGCATGGTGCGGCGCTGCCGCGAGCCAGGGGATCACGACGACGACGGTCGGCTTCGGTCCCAGCTACGACGAGGATCTGCTGCGCGCGATGGCCGACGCCGGCGACGGCAGCACGTGGTACGTGCCCGGCCCCGAGGAACTGGAGGCCGTGCTGACCGAGGAACGGCGCGCCATGGGCACGGTGGCGGCCCTGCGCACGCGAGTCCAGGTGCGCCCGGGCGGCTCACGACTCGTGCGCGTTCGCGGCGGCATCGCGCCGCCGGAAGGCCCGGCAACCGGGCCAAGCGTGCTCGTCGGCGAGCTCTCCGGGGCCGCCGAACGCACGCTGGTGTTCGAGTTCCTGCTCGCGCCGGGCAC
>VGXW01000750.1 GCA_016873195.1 Planctomycetota bacterium
CGCGCTGGTTGTGCAGCACGTAGACCTCGCGGCCGTCGCGCGCCCAGTGCACCCGGTCGATCGACCACGGCTCGGCGAACGGCGCCTCGGGCACCGGGATCTGGCGCTTCGCCTTCATGTCGAACAGGCGCGGCCGCGGTCGCGCGATCGCATCGCCGGGCTTCGGATAGTCGAACGTGTGCACCTTCGGCTGCAGCTGGTCCTTCGGCGTCGACTCGACCACCGTCACCGGGTGCGGTGCGGGCGGCGTGACCTGGAAGCCGAGCACCTTGCAGCGGTCCGGCGACCAGTGCCGCGGCTCGTGGTAGGGATCGGCGGCGCTGCCGTCGGTCGACAGAGCCACGTCGCCGCCCTCGCCGCGCAGGAACACGTTGCCGTCGCGCACGAACAGCGGCGACGGCGGCTCCGCGCGTTCGCTGCGTTCGCGCCGGGGCCCGCGGCGCGCGCGCGCGACGGACTTCTCGTCCAGCACCGCGCGGCCGGCCCACGGCTCGGCGACGAACACGCCGGCGAGGTCGTTCGGACCGAAGTCGCAGAGCCACGCGTGGCCCGCGAAGGTGTGCTGCTCGCGCGATTGCCCCGGTGCGAGTTCGCCGTAGGGCTTCGGCTCGCCCGCCGTGTCGATCCAGAACACGCGCACCTTGCGGTCGAGGCGGTTCTCGAACGTGATCGACGTCTCGTCGGCCGAGTTCGTGCTGCGCGCCCCCTCGCGGCGCGGTTCGAGCAGCGTGGGGCCACCGGGCAGGCCGAGGTCCGCGGCCTGCTTGCTCTCGCGCCGCGCGCCGTCCGCGCCGATCCGCACGAAGAAGATCTCGCCGCCGCGCGACTCGCGCCACCACAGGGTCCCGTCGTCGAGCCAGCGCAGCGCGGGCCGGAACGGCTTGCCGAGCTGCTGCCACTTCGCCGGCAGCGTGCGCGCCCGTTCGTAGTCCTCGCGCGTGCCTTGCGCGGGCAGGGCGGCGAGCAGCAGCAGCGCGAACGAGGCGACCGCGAGAGCGGGCCGCGGTCGGGGCAGGGGCGAGGTCGAGCGGGCGAATGGAGTCATCGGGGGTCTCGGGAGATTGCGCTGCAACCACAGGTTGTCCAGGTTCTCACGGAGATGCCGGGGTGCTGGTGCATGCCATCGCTCCCTCCCTGCTTGCGCCCGCGGTCGTCGCCGACAACCGCCGGGATCGTTGCCGCCATCCGAGCCACCCGGTGCTCCTGCATCTCCGGAGCGAGCGGGTTCGTGTTCGCAACTCCCCC
>VGXW01000751.1 GCA_016873195.1 Planctomycetota bacterium
GCCGCAAGGGCCGAACTCGCCGTGTTCCGCCAGGCCCTCGGCAAGGTCCCGGAGTTCCTCTGTCTGTGCGCGATGCCCGAGGCGATCCCGATGCCCGTGGTCGCGTGCGCGGCGGGCGTCGACAGCGATCCGCCGTCCGACCTGTGTTACGGCGACATCGACGCCGATCCGTTCGTCGAACTGGCCGTCGCGCGGTTCGTCGCCGAGGACGGCGCCGCGGGCGCGCTGCTCGCCGCGCGCTGCCTCGCCTGTCCCGACCTGCTCGCGCCCGGGGCCGCCGACCGCTTCGCGCTGGCCGAGTGGGAACGCGCGGTGGCGCCGCTGTTCACGAACGTGGGCTTCCGGCCGCCGGTGATCCACGACGGTGTGGCGCCGTTCGACGCCGCCTCGCCGCTCGCCTCGGTCGCGGTGCTCGTGCACGGTTCGCACGCGTCGTGGCTGGAACTCGGCAAGACCGCGCGCCACGACTGCACCGTGCTGCTGGCGCCGTGCCTGGTCGAATCCTCGGGCTGTAGCGCGGCGGCGCTCGACCAGGATCCCGAGCACCGCTCGGTGGCGCTGCGCCTGCTGCGCCAGGGCGCCATCGCCTTCGTCGGCAACGCGCGCCGCGGCGTCGGACAGAGCGAGCTCTACCGCAGCGAGTTCTGGAACGCCGTGCTCGCCGGCCAGGCGCTGGGCCGGGCCAACCGCAGTGCGCTGAACCGCGCGCAGGCCGTCGCGCTGGCGAACGGGGAGAGCGAGCGCGGACTGCGCCGCTACCAGCTCTACAACAGTGCTTGCTACGGCGACCCGGCGCTGCAGCCGCGCCTGCCCGGCCCACCGCGCGTGGCCGCGGCGCGCACGGTGGTGCGCGGCCGCGAGGTCACCGTGCACGCGCCCGCCACGTGGTGGCCCGTCGAAGAGTTCGTCGTGCCCGATTGGAAGTACACGCTCGGCCCGAAGATCACGACGTGGCGCGGCGCCGGCGTCGGTGTCGACTGCAGCTGGGACGCCGAACATCGCCGCAACCGCGACGTGCTGGTCTACACCGCCGAGGTGCGCACGGCGCGCAAGGTGCGGCGCGTCGCCGCCGTGGCGCCGCCGCGCGGACCGCTCGGCTGGAACGGCAAGTGGTTCGTCGACGAGCACGCTGACGGCAGCCGCTCGGTGTTCTTCACCGTGCGGCTGATCGACTTCGACATGGACGGTGGCGTGGTGCTGCGGCAGGTGGAGCGGCTGCGCTTGCGCTTGCAGTGACCGTCG
>VGXW01000752.1 GCA_016873195.1 Planctomycetota bacterium
GGGGCGGCTGTCGCTGCTCGCGCGCGACGGCCGCTACGTCGCTGCCTGCCTGTCGTTCGTGCACCGCCGCCGCTTCAAGGCGTTCGTGTCGGGCTGGGACCGTGCGCACGCGCGGCTCGACCTCGGCCGGCAGGTGCTCTACCACCAACTGCTCGCCGAACTGCCGCTCGGCCTCGACGAGATCGACTTCCTGGGCGGCGACCTCGCCTACAAGCGGGAGTTCGGCCTGCACCGGCAGCCGACCGCCGACGTGATCGCGCACGGTGGCACCTTCGCGGCGCTGCGCGCGCGGGCCGTCGCCGGCGCGATCGCGGCCCTGCGTGGGGCGCGGCGGCGCCTGCGCGCGGAGGTGCCCCGGTGAAGACGGTCGTCTACGTCAGTGCGACCGACGAACTCGGCGGCGCCGACGCGAGCCTGTTCGAGCTCGTGCAGTCGCTCGACCGGCGGGCCTGGTCCGCGCACGTGGTCGTGCCGCACGACGGGCCGTTCGCCGCGCGCTACCGGCGCCTCGGCATCCCGGTGCACGTGGTGCCGCTGCGGAAGCTGAAGAACACGCGCGACCTGCGATGGCACCTCGGCTGGCTCTGGCGCGCGCCGCTGCGCGTGCTGCGGCTGCTGCGACTGTTCCGCCGGCTGGGCCCTGCGGTGGTCCACGTCAACACGAGCGTCGAGGCGCTGGCGGGGCTCGCCGCGTGGTGGCACTGCCGCCGCACCGGCGCCCGATTCGTCTGGCACGTGCGCGAGCTGGAGCTGCACCCGCGCTGCGTCGAGAAGATCCTGTTCGGGCTGGTGCGGCGACTCGCCGACGTGGTGATCGCGATCTCGACGCCGGTCGCGGCGCGCCTCGGCGTGCGCGAACGGGTCTACGTGATCCCGAACGGGCTCGACCTCGCGCGCTTCCGCACCGCGCCGTCCGCCCGCCCCGCCGCCGGACCCGTGCTCGGTTGGGTCGGCCGCATCGCGCCCGGCAAGGGGCTCGACCACGTGCTCGAGGCCTTCGCGCTGGTGCGCCGCCGGCTGCCCGACGCGCGGCTCGTCGTGATGGGCGCGCCGGTCGCCGGTCACGCCGCGCTCGCCGCGCGGTTCCGCGGCGCGAGCCTCGCGTTCGCGACCGCGGTGACGTGGCTGCCGCCCGGCCCCGACACCGAGCGCGCCTACGCGCGCATGGACCTGTTCCTCCACCTGCCCGACGTCGCCGAGGGCCTCGGCCGCACCGTGCTCGAGGCGCAGGCG
>VGXW01000753.1 GCA_016873195.1 Planctomycetota bacterium
AGGTCGATGCCGCCGTCGAAGCCGAAGCCGCTGGCGTCGACCGGCACGCGTCGATGCCAGTCGGACCAGGGTCGCTGCCGGCCGACGGCGGCCGCCAACGGCGTCGAGTCGAAGTCGGCGACGAAGCAGACGCGCGACACCGAGGTCGTCGTGGTGCCATCGCAACAGGTCGTCGATTGCACGTGGTCGATCACGTCGAACTCGTCCAGCAGCGCCAGCATCACATCGATCACCTCGCGGCTCCGGCGCGCCTGTTCGCCCTGGCCGGAGGCGCCCATGAGCCCGAGGCGCAGCGCCTGGCGGTAGAAGTCGAACAGGCCGCGAACGTCGAAGAACAGCTCGTCCTCGCTGGCCGGCGGCAGCGCGGCCCGGCCGTGGAGGAAGCGCTCGCTGGTGCCGAACGAGCGGCCTTCCGTGCCGGCCTGCAGCAGGCGCAGCGAGGTCGATGCGAGTTGCGCGCTCGTCGCCATCACGAGCACGTCCCCGGTGGTGCCGGCGGCGAACTGCACCGGGATGCCCTGCACGGCCAGCACGACCGTCCGTCCGGACTCGCGCTCGACCTCGTGCACCGCGCCCGGCGGCAGACCGGAGAATTCCGCGAACCCGGCCAGCATCTCGCGCACCGCGGTGAGCTGTTCGCCGGCGCGCGCGGCCGGCACGCGGAATGCCGCCACGTACTCCGGCATCGGCAGCGCGATGCGGTAGGCGAACACGACTTCCTGCGCGGTGAGCAGCGCCCAGTCGACGCGACCGAGCAGTGCGAAGGCGTGCGCGACGCCCGCGTGCACCCGTTCACGCTCGGCGGGGGACAGCTCGAGCGTGGCGAGCGCGAGCACGTCCTCGTGGATCCCGCTCTCGGCGAGCATGCCGACGGCGCGTTCGAAGCGCACCCAACCCGGGTCGGGCGTCGCCGACGTCATGCCGTGGACGACGAAGTGCATGTCGGCCGGCACTGCCTGGCTCAGCGGAACCTGGGCAGAGAGCAGCGGAAGCAGGAACGAACTCAACAAGGCCGCGCGCAGCATGGGTCTCTGTCTCCTGTTCGGGGCTTCGGGATCCACAACAAGTGGCCGGAGCCGGGGGTGAGGATGTTGCCCGTCGGGGAGCAGGGCGGAGCACGTTGACGAACAATCGCAGCAGACGGTCCGACGGGAAGTGACTCCGCGGCCCTACCCCCCGAACGTGCCCTGCGCCCGCGCGAGGTCCTCGGCGCTGCCGACGTC
>VGXW01000754.1 GCA_016873195.1 Planctomycetota bacterium
GGTTTGGGCACCGCGTTGGCCACCGTGTAACGGAACGTCAGGCCGCGCGCACCGCTGCCGGAGTGGCCGGCGACCAGCGGCCCGCACGCGGTGCCGTACTCGCTCGCGGCGGCGCAGTGGAAGCCGACGCGGATGCGCTGGCCGGCGTTGTCGCTGCTCGTGGCCACGGCCGGCACGGCGCCGAAGCCGAATCCGTAGGCGAAGACGCGCGGCACGGTGCCGTCGCCGCGGTGGAAGCCGGCGTCGGCCGTGTTGTGGTTGCCGCGCGCGAAGACCTCGACCACGAGGTCGGACGTGCCGTCGTAGGGGAACGCGTCGGTGAGGCCGATCTCGTTCCAGACATCCGCGGTCACCTCCCAGCTGTAGTCCCACTTGTGCAGCACCGTGACGGGGCTCGGCAGGTTGCTGGCGAACGTCGTCGACAGCGTGTGGCCCGCGGGCACCGGCGACAGGCGGATGCGCAGTTCGCGGTTCCAGTGCCGGCCCGTCGACGCCGGCGCGAACGCGAGCCCGGTGATCGGCCCGGCGGCGCCGATCTGCTCCTTGCGCAGGATCGTCTGGTAGAGCTGGTTCGTCCACGTGCTCGTGTCCGTGCGGTAGCGCATCGTCACGTTCGCGACGCGCGGCGAGAACGGGCTGCCCGAGAACGGCGCGTTGGTCGCGGAGCCGAGGTTCAGCGTCACGTTGGCGTCGCTGTAGGTCTGGTTGCTGCCGTTGCCGTTGGTGTAGCGGTGGCCGAAGTTGCGCGCGACGAGCGCCATGCCGGTCGTGCTGGTGCCGAGCAGCAGCGGTTCGTTGAGGTCGACGCGGCTCGGCAGATCCAGCCCCGCGGACACCCCGTGCGCGACGGTGCGCGCGACCCAGCCGGACGGGCTGCCCTCGTTGCCCGCATGGGTGCCGGAGCGGTACCAGACGTCGACCGAGATCGGCAAGCCCGCGGCGACGCCCGTGTTCAGGTCGAAGCCGGTCACGAACAGGTTCTGCGCCGGAACGACGTCGAAGTAGACCACGCCGCCGCTGTTGCCGCCGTTGTTCGAGGTGAACAGCGTCGTCAGCGCCGACGGGGCCGAGGTGCCGAACGGGATCGTGTTGACCGTGCCCGCCGTGCTGGAGTCGGGCACGTAGCGGGCGCACGAAACGCTGGTCAGCACGATCTCCGTGGTCACCGGCGTGTCGTAGCTCGTGACGGTGACGGGGATCGTCTGGCGCAGGTTGG
>VGXW01000755.1 GCA_016873195.1 Planctomycetota bacterium
GGGGCCACTCCTCGCGGAAGTGGCCGCCGCACGACTCGCGCCGCTCGAGCGCGTCGAGACACAGCAGTTCGCCGAACTCGAGGAAGTCGGCGACGCGGCCGGCCTTCTCGAGCGCCTGGTTCAGCGTCGTGTCGCCGCCGGGCACGCGCACGTCCTTCCAGAACTCCTCGCGCAGCGCCGGGATCTCGCGCAGCGCCTGCTGCAGCCCCCGCTCGTTGCGCGCCATGCCGCACTTCGTCCACATGATCTTGCCGAGCGCCTTGTGGAACTCGTCGACGGTGCGCTTGCCGTTGACCGCGAGCAGCTTCTTGGTGAACTCGGCGACCTGCTGCTTCACCTTCGCGAACTCGGGGTGGTCCGGCTCGACCGCGCCGCCCTTCTGCGTCGCCAGGTAGCCGGCGATCGTGTACGGGATCACGAAGTAGCCGTCGGCGAGCCCCTGCATCAGCGCCGAGGCGCCCAGCCGATTGGCGCCGTGGTCGCTGAAGTTCGCCTCGCCGAGCACGAACAGGCCCGGGATCGTCGACTGCAGGTCGTAGTCGACCCACAGCCCGCCCATCGTGTAGTGCACCGCCGGGAAGATGCGCATCGGCTGCGCGTACGGGTCCTCGGCCGTGATCTTCGCGTACATGTGGAACAGGTTGCCGTAGCGGCCCGCGATCGCGTCCTTGCCGAGGCGGGCGATCGCGTCGCGGAAGTCGAGGTAGACGCCGAGCCCGGTCTCGCCGATGCCGCGGCCCTCGTCGCAGACCTGCATCGCCGCGCGCGAGCTGATGTCGCGCGGGGCGAGGTTGCCGTAGCTCGGGTACTTGCGCTCGAGGTAGTAGTCGCGCTCGGCCTCGGGGATGTCGCCGGCCTGGCGCTTGTCGCCGGGCTTCAGCGGCACCCAGATGCGGCCGTCGTTGCGCAGCGACTCCGACATCAGCGTCAGCTTCGACTGGTGGTCGCCGCTCTTGGGGATGCAGGTCGGGTGGATCTGCGTGTAACACGGGTTCGCGAAGCCAGCGCCGCGTTTGTAGGCCCGGAAGGCCGCGGTGACGTTGCAGGCCTTGGCGTTCGTGCTCAGGTAGAACACGTTGCCGTAGCCGCCGGTCGCCAGCACCACCGCGTCGGCCGCGTGCGCCCGGATCTCGCCGGTCACCATGTCGCGCACGACGATGCCCTTGGCATGCCCGTCGACGAGCACGACGTCGAGCATCTCGGTTTT
>VGXW01000756.1 GCA_016873195.1 Planctomycetota bacterium
CGAGTGCCGGCTCGTGCGCATCCGTTGACGGCGGTTCGCGGACCGTGCTTCCGGCCCGCGCGCGCGTTCGCTAGATTCGCGGCCTCGCCATGGGCCAACCGCTCGTCGACCTCGCCAGCCTCGATCTCAGCCGGAACGTCATCAGCGAGGAAGAACTGCGCAGCAACCTGCCGCACCGCGGCTTCTTCCAGCTGCTCGACGGCATCTGCCACTACGACCCCGAGCGCCGCCTCGCGGTCGGCTACAAGGACTGGCCCGCGGACGCGTGGTGGGCCGCCGGCCACATTTTCGGCAAGCCGGTGATGCCGGGCGTGCTGATGATCGAGGGCGCGGCGCAGGTGGCCTCGTTCCTGATCAAGAAGACGAGCACGTGGGAGATCGACCGGTTCGTCGGGCTCGCGGGCCTCAACGACGTGCGCATCCGCGGCCAGGTGATTCCGCCCGCGCGCGTCTACTTCGTCAGCGGCGACGTGCAGCTCTCCGGCCGGCGGCTCGCGCGCATGCCCGCGCAGGTGTTCTGCAACGGGCAGATGACCATGGAGATGGAGCTGCTCGGCGTGATGCTGTGAGCCCCCCTACGCCGCAACGCGGCGACACGTCCAGGGCGAAACACGCAGTCGGCGCCGCTGCGGCGTTTCCTTGGAAGCCCGTGACCCCGCCCCCGGTGCCGCGCTGGTTCTGGCTCTTGCCGCTGCTGGCGATCGCGGCCTGGTGGCCGATCGGTCCCGCCTGGCAGAGCGACGACTTCCTGGCGCTGCACTACGCGCAGGACCTGCGCCGCGCCTTGCACGACTTCGCCGGGCCGCAGTACGGCGCGACCGACATCTGGCTGTTCTACCGGCCGTTGATCACGCTGAGCTTCTGGTTCGACCAGCAGCTCGGCGGCGCCGGCCCGTTCGTCTCGCACCTCGCCAACGTGTTCGCGCACGGGGTCAACGCGCTGCTCGCCGGTCTGCTGTGGCGGCGCGTGCTGCCCGACGGCCGCGCGTTCGCCGCGGGCCTCTGGTGGGCGCTGCTGCCGGGCCACGCGGGCACGATCGCGTGGGCCGTCGGCCGCGTCGACGGCCACACGACCGTCTGGTGCCTCGCTGCGCTGCTGTTCGCCGTGCGGCACGCCGAGCGGCGCGCTCGTGGCGCACGCGCGCGGCACGGGCCGCAGCTGCTCGCGGCGTCGCTGGCGTTCCTCG
>VGXW01000757.1 GCA_016873195.1 Planctomycetota bacterium
AGAAGGCGATCGACGCAACCGAGAACCGCGACATCGCCTCGTCCTGCATGATCGCGATGGCCAAAGCCGGCACCGACCACCCGACCTTCCGCCTGATCGACGTGTTCCAGCCGCGGCTGCGGCGCGACGACCAGGAAGTGCGCGAGATCGCGGCCCTGGCGCTCGGCATCGCCGGCATCGCCGGCGAGGCCGAGTTCCGCCTGCTGCGCGCGCTGGTGGCCGACGACGCGGCCGGCCGCGCGGCCTGCGACCGGGCCGAGGTCGACGAGCGCACGCGCGCGTTCGCCACCTACGGCCTCGGCCTGCTGGTGGCCCGCGGCGCCGACGTCGCGCAGAAGCGCCTCGTGCTCGAGGCCGTGCGCCCGCTGCTCGACGATCCCCGCGTACGCCGCGACGTCGTCGTCGCCGCGATCTCGACGCTCGGCCTGCTGGGCGCCGATCCATCGTTGCCCGGCGCGGTGGCGCTGGTCGACGAGACGCTGCAGTGCCTCGAACGGTACTACCGCCGCGCCCTCGGTTCCGGCGACCAGCTCGTGCAGGCGCACTGCCCGATCGCGATCGCCAGGCTGATCGGCCCGGACGACCCGCGCGCCGGCCGCTACCGGGACCTGTTCGCGCGCGATCTCGCCGGCGTGGACAAGGACGCGCGCAAGAGCAACGACCTAGCGCGGTCGTGCGCGATCGCGCTGGGTCGGCTCTGCCGGCCGCACGACGCCGTGGCCCCGGCAACCAGCCCCGACGCGGCGTACAGCAAGCTGCTGCTCGACACCTGCCGCCAGCACAAGGACGCGCAGACCCGCACCTTCGCGCTGATGGCGCTCGGCAGCATCGGCGGTCGCCACAACCGCGACGCGCTCGTGCGTGAACTCGACAAGGGCCGGTCGCTGCAGAAGCCGTGGGCGGCGATGGCGCTCGGTGTGCTCGCCTTCCGCGACCGGGAGGCGCGCGCGGCGGATCGTTCGGGCGACGCGCCCGATCCGCTGGTCGGCGATTCGTTGCTGCGCGAGTTCGGGGCCTGCAGCGACCCGGCCCAGCGCGGCGCCTACGCGATCGCGCTCGGCCTCTGCGGGGCCAGCGGTGCTGGCGACGAACTGCGCGCCGTGCTGCTCGAGAACACGCACCAGGAGGCCCTGGCCGGGCACCTGTGCATCGGGCTGGCGCTGCTCGACGATCGCCGCTCCGCC
>VGXW01000758.1 GCA_016873195.1 Planctomycetota bacterium
GGAACAGCTCACGGGGCGCAAGCCGAAGCCGCGCTCGTGAGCGCGGCCGGTCCACGCCGTGGTGCGGCGTGCTGATGATGGCCCACAGACCCAGGGCCGAAACCGAACGGAGAGAGACCGATGAACCAGATGGAACTGGCGCGGGAGAAGTACCCGCATCTGATCGACAGCGTGGCGCTGTACCGCCTGCGCAACCCGCGCTCGCGGGCCACGAGTGACTGGACCACCTACGGCAGCGGCAGCCACGTGCGGAGGGCGATCTGCATCTACTGCGGCACGACGATCGCGACCTGCTCGGCGAAGTGGCCGGCGACCCGGACGTTCTTGGACGCGGCGGCCGAGCACAGCGCCTACTGCGCGAGCCGGTACGTGAAGCGGAACGGCCGCAGCGACCTGACGCTGCGCATGGTGCTCGACCTCGCGGTCAACCCGCTGCCGAGCCTCGTGGCGAAGGACGAAGCCCGCAGGCAGCGCCGGGAGGCGGCGACGGTCGCGGCGGCGCAGCGGCTGTGGTGCGACGAGGCCACGAGCCCGGCGGGCTGGCGTGCCCCCGAGGAGATGGAGCTGTGAGCGCCACCATGTCGAAGGGCGCGCGCATGCAGGCCGACCTCACGGCGCTGCTGCGTGCGCGTCACTCGCTGCTCTGGCTGCTGACGCGCGAGGAGGTGCGCGTCGAGCGCATGCTGACGGAGGCCGCGAACGCCGCCGGCTACGTCGTGCAGTTCTGGGACTGCGTCGCGGGCATCACGGACGCGGCTGGTAAGACGGTCGACGGCAACATGCGCGACCCCACGGCGGCGATCGCGAACATCCTCGCGAGCGACGCGCGCGTCGTGTGGTGCATGCGTGACCTGCACCGTTGGTTCGACCCGGTCGTTCTGCGGGCGCTGCGCAACGCCGCGCGAGCCTTGCAGGTGCGGCCGAAGGACAAGGCCGCCGCCATCGTGATCCTCACGCCCAGCGGTGAGGTCCCGCCCGAGCTTGCCGGCCACGCCACGGTGATCGAAGCACCGCTGCCGGACAGGTCGGAGATCGCCGTGCTGTTCGACGACGTGCTGCGCGCGCTGCCGGAGACGCTGCGCGCCGAGGCCGCGCCGAACGGCGTGCGCGACGCGGCGATCGACGCCGCTGTCGGTCTCAGCGCCGAGGAAGCGGCGAACTGCTACGCCAAGAGCCTCGTGA
>VGXW01000759.1 GCA_016873195.1 Planctomycetota bacterium
ACTCGCCGCGCTTCAGCATGTCGATCTTCTGCTGATCGACGTCGTAGCCGACGGTCGGGAAGCCGGCCTGGAAGAACGCTCGCAGCAGCGGCAGGCCGACGTAACCGAGGCCGACGACGCCGACGGTGGCCGTGCGCGTGCGGATCTTGTGTTCGAGTTGGGCGGCGGGGGAGGTGGACGATGCCATGGGAGTCTTGACCATAGGCGTAGCGCAGCATCGGCATCCGGGCCAGCGCGGGTGGAGTGATGTCGCGCGCGTTCGCGGCCGGCAACGCCGGGGTGGCTCCCGCGCTGCGGGCCCCCATGCCGTTGCGCCCGCGAGCCCTGGCCATGTGCGCACTGTTGCCGGGTTGCGCGCTGCCGGGATGCGTGACGCGCGAACTGTGGCGCGAGGACCGCTGGCGGCGGCAGGTCCACGCGACGGCGGCGGCCGAACTGAGCGCCGAACTGGGGCCGGCCGCCGCGGGCGACGGCACCTTGCTCGTGCTGGCGCAGCGACGGGACGACGCGGAGATGCCGGCGAGCAGCGGGGTCGAGTCGCCGCAGAGCTGCTGGCGCCTCGTGCCGCGCACGGACGACCACGCCGCCGCGGCATTGCTCGCGGCGCACGACGCGTTCGCCGTGCGCCATGCGGAACTCGGGGTGGACAGGGTCGTCGCGGATGGCAAGGTGCTGAGCAGCGACGCGACGCTGCGCCTCGCCGTGGCCCTGCTGGCGGATGCGGTCGAGGTCGTCGACCTGGCGGCGCTTCCCGGCGCGACCGTGGACGCGCTGCGCGGCGGGGACGGCGCGGACCTCGCGCCATGGGTCCGTTGCGCGGCGTTGCCGGGTGCGCTGGCCGAGTGCGCCGAGCGGTTCCTCGCCGCGGATCCCGCGTGCTTCGGCGCGCCGGGCAGCGGATACGGGCAAGGCAGCTACGTGTTCGTCGACGCCGGCCGGAGCCCCGTGCTCGACCACGAGCGTGCGCTCGGCCTGCTCGGCGCGGACTTCGCGGCTGCCGGCCTGCCGGCGGCCGAACGGATTGCGCGGCTCGCGCGGCTGTGGCTCGCGGCTGCCGGGGCGGACGGCGCGCAAGCCCTGCTCGTGCGCTGCGACGCCGTCTGGTTGCTCGCGGAGTGCCGGGACGCCGGGGAAGGCGCCTTCGCGCACACGGCGTTGTTCGCGGCCGGGCCGCTCGGT
>VGXW01000760.1 GCA_016873195.1 Planctomycetota bacterium
CGTCATCGGCATCCAGGGCGCCGACGTGCTCGGCACGGGCGGCTGCGTCTCGCCGCAGGTGACCCTGACCGACACGATGGTGATCACGATCGGCTGACGCGGGGCTCGCGCCGGGGCGGCAGCCGCCGCGCCGGCGTCACTCCTTGATCTGGAGCGCGAGGATCTCCTTCTTCGGATCGGCGACGAACGCGTCGAGGCAGCCCTTCTTGCAGAAGTGCATGACGTAGTCCTGCACCTTCAGCGCGAGTTCGGCCTTGCCGTCCATGCCGAGCCGGCAGCCGGCGCAGCGATGCACGACCTTGTCGACGGTGCCGTCCTTCGCGTCGGCCTTCGCGAGCTTGCCGAGCACTTCGGGCGTCGCGGCCTCGGCCGCGGCGACGGCCGGTGCCGCGGGAGCGGGGGCGGGCTTCGCACCGCAGCCGGCGAGCAGCAGGGTGCAGGAGAAGGGGATCCAACGCAGGGAGTTCATGGCCACGATCGTAGCGCCCACGTTGCCGGTTGCCCGGGCCGCCATGCGCCCGCTCTGATGCCAGCATGAACGACGCGCACGACGCGGCGAAGAGCTACGACGCGGTGCCCTACGAGAGCCGGCCGCTGCGGCCGACGCACCCGGACAACCTCGCCGTGCAGGCGGCGCTGGTGGCCCTCGCAGCACCGGAGGTGGAGACCTGCCGTGTGCTCGAGATCGGCTGCGCGACGGGCGGGAACCTGCTGCCGATGGCGGTAGGCCTGCCGCGCGGTCGGTTCGTCGGCGTCGACGTGTCCCCGGCGCAGATCGAGGCCGCGCGGCGCGCGCAGCGGGAACTCGGCGTGCAGAACGTCGACTGGATCGCGGGCGACGTCACCGCGGTCGCTTTCGCGCCGGCGAGCTTCGACTACGTGGTCTGCCACGGCGTCTGGTCCTGGGTGCCCGAGCCGGTGCAGCAGGCCATCCTCGCGGTGATCGCTCGCGTGCTGTCGCCCGACGGCATCGCCTACCTGAGCTACAACACCTACCCCGGCTGGCACCTGCGCAGCATGGTGCGCGACATGCTGCTCTACCGGACCCGCGGCATCGACGAGCCCGGCCCGCGCGTTCGCGCCGCGCGCGAGTTCGTGAACCTGCTGCACGAGCGGGCCCGCGACCGCGACAGCGCCTTCGTGAAGTTCCTCGGCGAGGAGGCCCGGCTGCTCGGGGG
>VGXW01000761.1 GCA_016873195.1 Planctomycetota bacterium
GGGGCCCACGTGCTCGGCGTACAGGTGGCCGGCGAGACCTTCGACGGCCGTCACGGTCAGGTCCTGGGCGCACAGCGACAGTCCCAGCGGCAGCAAGCAGAGCCCGGCAAGACTCGACTTCACGGACGCCTCCTCGTGGGCGCGCACGAGACCGAGTCTAACCGCAGGCGCGGACGCCGCGCAGGGGCGACGCGCGGCGGGGGTGGTTCCGGACTCCCGACGTGTCCACCGTTCGCTCGAGTCGCTGCCACGGGCTCTTCGACGGCGCCTCGCCGTTGAGTGGCGGCCGGCGCGCGTTACCTTTCTTGCCCGCCCCCATGCGCAAGAAGACGACGCCACCGGAAGCCCCCGCGGGCCCGCCCGCGGATTCCGCCGAGGTCATGCGTCGCCTCGCCACGGCGATGCCCTCGCCGCAGTGCGAACTCGAGCACAAGGACGCGTGGACGCTGCTGGTGGCGACGATCCTCAGCGCGCAGAGCACCGACCGCACGGTCAACGCGGTGACGCCGCTCCTGTTCGAGAAGTGGCCGACGCCGGAGCACCTGGCCGCGGCGCCGCGCGAGGAGGTCGAGGCCGTCGTGCACCGCACGGGCTTCTTCCGCAACAAGGCGAAGGCGATCCAGGGCGCGAGCCTCGCGATCGCCGAGCGGCACGGCGGCGAGGTGCCGCGCGACATGGTCTCGCTGGTGCAGTTGCCCGGCGTCGCGCGCAAGACCGCGAACGTCGTGCTCGGCGTCGCCTTCCGCGTCGCCGAGGGAATCGTCGTCGACACGCACGTGATGCGCGTGGCGCAGCGCCTGGGTCTGTCGGCCGCGAAGGTCGCCGAGAAGGTCGAGCACGATCTGTGCGCGGCGTTGCCGCGGGAGCAGTGGATCGACGGCGGCCACCGCCTGCTGCTGCTCGGCCGCTACGTCTGCCTCGCCAGGTCGCCCGCCTGCCAGGACTGCCCGCTGTCCGAGATCTGCCCGTCGCGGCAGGGCGCTGCGCTCGGCACGGTCGAGCAGCGCTGCGCGGCGACGGGCGCGCTCGTGGCGTCGCGCGGCGGCGCCGGCGGGGCCCGGCCCGGTTCCTGAGACGGAGGTCGTCATGGGTTGGCGTTGCCTGGGATTCGTCTGCGCGGCTGGTTCTGGGTCGAGGTGCCGAAGCCCTGATCGCCCGGCGACCGTGCCGCCCGCGG
>VGXW01000762.1 GCA_016873195.1 Planctomycetota bacterium
GGGGAAGCCATCCTGCTGCTCGGCCCGACCGGCTCGGGCAAGACCCCGCTCGGTGGCCTGCTGGCCGCGCGCGGCCTCGGCGGCCGCCGCTGCGTGCACTTCGACTTCGGCGCCGAACTGCGCCGCGTGGCCGCCGGCGCGCACGCGCTCCCGACCGCGACCGTCGCCTTCGTGCAGCGCGTGCTGCGCGAGGGGCTGCTGCTCGAGAACGAGTCGTTCCCGATCGCGCGCGCGGTCTTCGATGCCTTCCGCGCCGAGTTGCGCGTGGCGCCGGCGGACCTCGTGGTGCTGAACGGCCTGCCGCGGCACGCCGGGCAGGCGCGCGACGTGGCCACGATCGCCGACATCGTGCTCGTGGTCGCGCTCGAGTGCAGCGCCGCGACCGTGCACGCGCGGATCCGCCGCGACAGCGGCGGCGACCGCGCCGGGCGCGATGACGACTCGATCGGAGAGGTGGCGAAGAAGCTCGCGATCTACGCGGCGCGCACCGAGCCGCTGCTCGATCACTACCGCAGAGCGGGCGTGCCCTGCCGCGTCGTCTCGGTCGGGGTCGACACGAGCGCCGCCGACGTGCTCGAGGCACTCGCCCTGCCCGGCTGACCGCCGCGCAGCGCAGGCACGCCGGGAGCGGAGTTCCGCGTGCACGGCATGCGGCTCGCTACGCGCGGCGGTTCCGGGCCAACCAGCGGGCGAAGTCGAGCAGGCCCGCGAAGCGGTAGGACGGGTCCACGTAGCGCTCGACCACGTAGAACACGAAGTAGTACGCGCGGCTGCAGGACCAACCGAGCAGCACGAGGCAGGCCCCGACGGTCCACGACGGATCCCGCCACAGCACGACGAATGCAGCGAGTCCGGCGACCATGAGGAACTGGGCGGCCTTGATCGCCATCCAGCGCGGTGTGAGAACGTGCTTCACCCTGACTGGGACGGCCGGCAACGCCGCTCCTTGCAGCCCCGACCGGCTCACCGGGGTGCTTGGGCCTTGCCCTTCTCTCCGGCGCGCTGCGGCGGCGACGCGGCCCGCACCTCGCCGGTGCCGACATAGCCGGTCGACACGACGACGTCGTCGTACCAGACCGTGTTGTCCTGCCGCGCCGCGTGCACGTAGACCATCAGCGAGGTGCGCTTCAGCACGACCTGCTCCGTGGCGCGCCAGCGGAAGCCCGCGTAGTGCAG
>VGXW01000763.1 GCA_016873195.1 Planctomycetota bacterium
CCTCGCCGCCGACGAGAGCCTGCTCGACGAAGACGATGCCGCGGTGCTGGCCGCGCCGCCGCGCGCGTTCGGGGTCTGGAACATCAAGCTCATGAAGTGCGGCGGCATCACGCCGGCCCTGGCGATCGCGGCCCGCGCCGAGGCCGCCGGCATCGGCCTCCTGTGGGGCTGCATGGACGAGAGCTGCGTCGGCATCGCCGGGGCGCTGCACGCCGCGTTCGCGTGCCGCGCGACGCGCTGGCTCGACCTCGACGGCAGCTTCGACCTCGCGCACGACCTCGCGCGCGGCGGCTTCGTGCTGCGCGACGGCCGGCTGCTGGCGCTCGACCGGCCCGGGCTCGGCGTCGAGCCCACGGCGTGACCGCGGGCCCGCGCCGCGCACCTCACTGCTGCCGCAGCAGCCACACGCAGCCCGTCGCCACCTCGCGCACGAACTTCGCGCGGCCCTTGTCGAGTTCCTCGATCTGCTTCTGCAGCTTCTCGGACTGCTTGTCGTCGGCCTTGGCGAGCTCCTGGTAGAGCTTTCCAACCTGCTTCTCGTAGTCCGCCATCGCCTTCTTCGCCGCGGCCTCCCCGACGCCGTCCACCAGGTAGGTGAGGCGCACGCTGTCGCCGACCAGCAGGTCGAGCTTGCCGTCGCCGTCGACGTCGTCGGCCCACACCCGCGTGCTGCCCTGCGGGCCCTTCAGGTGCGCGTCGCCGAACACGACCTCCTCGCTGTCCTCGTGCTCCGGCACGAGCGCCACCGAGGCCGCGAACTTCGGCGCCGTCCTGCTGCCCTCGTTGACGAACAGGAACACGCCGCCGCCGGCCGAACCGCTGAGCAGGTCGAGGTCGCCGTCCTTGTCCCAGTCGACGAGGAACGGATCGCTGTGGTGCGGCACGCGCATCGGCTCGCCGCCCGCCTGCAGCCACGCGCTCTTCGCGGCGAACTTGCCCGGGCCGGTGCCGCGGAACCACGCGAACGTGCCGCCGAAGTTGCCGGTCACGATGTCGAGCTTGCCGTCGCCGTCGAGGTCGGCCGCGAACGGCCGCGTGCAGATCCTCTCGACGTCATCGTCCTCACCGCCCGAGCTGGTCACGATCAGCAGTTCGCCGTCGTCGCCCTGCAGCGCCTCGGGGCCGCGGAACCCGCCGCCCTTCTCGCCCCAGAGCACCTGGAACAGACCCGCC
>VGXW01000764.1 GCA_016873195.1 Planctomycetota bacterium
GGGGCTCTGCGAGTAGATGTTGAGGCCGTTCCAGACGGGGCTGGTCGGCAGGAAGAGCGACAGCGTCCACTGGCCGCTGCCGTCGAGCACGTGGAAGTAGGTGCTGACGATCTGCACCAGCAGGGTGCCGTTCAGCACCGGCTGCGAGGCCGGGTTGAAGCCGACCGCCAGCAGACCCGAGGCCGCGGGGCGGCCGTTCGCGACGTTCAGCGTCGTGAACTGCCCGCGGCCCGCGCAGCCGCCGCCCACCAGCGTCGGCACCCCGTTCAGGCCCGGGATGCCGGTGCCGTAGGGCGTGAAGCTGCCGCACACGCCGAAACCCTCGACGACGACCACGCGGTCGCCGCCGCCGAAGGTCGAGAACACGAGCGCGCCCGTGATCGGGTCGGTGCAGGCGCCCTCGGCGCCACTGAGGCCGGTCAGGAACGGCGTGCGCGTGCCCGGCACCGGGCGGCCGGCCGGATCCAGGTCGTAGAGCACGACGCTGCCCGTGCCGTACTCGCTGATCAGCACCTTGGTGTAGTCGGGGATCAGCGCCGAGCCGGGCGGCACGTAGAGGATGCCCTCGGGGCCGCCGCCGATCTGCACCGGCGGAGCGGCCTGGGCGAAGTCGTAGGTGCCGTTGCCGTCGGGCGAGATCGTGAGGCTGTAGAAGCCGCCGGCGCTGTAGGAGGCGAGCTTGAGCTGGCCGGCTCCGGGGAAGTTCGCCGGCACGAAGGCGAGCGTGCCGAGCGAGCCGCCGACGCCGAAGGGGCCCATCGAGTCGATGCGGTCGGGCGCGGTGCTGCCCGGCTTGATCTGACCCATCGTGTTGATGGGATAGCCGGTGTAGAACAGCACGCCGTTCGGCGCGTAGGCGAGGCCGCCGTCGATGTTCGGCGCCGTCGACACGAGCGTCGCGGTGCCGCTGAAGCCGGTCAGGTGACCGTTCGTGTCGCGCGTGACGGAGATCTCGTAGATCGCCCCGGCACCACCGTTCGCGCTGCCGCCGACGAGCAGCTTCTGCGGGTCGTTCCGCTTGAACGTGACGCCGCCGAGGGGGCCGGGCACGCCGGGCACGGAGCCGAGGTCCACGTAGCCGTAGGCGGCGTTGTAGGGGGGCTGGATCGTCTGGGCGGAGAGCGCGGCGGCGAGCGCGGCGGCGACGGGAA
>VGXW01000765.1 GCA_016873195.1 Planctomycetota bacterium
GCAAGGCGTGCCTGTCGCTGGCCGGGCGCATCGACTACCAGACGCGCACGGCGCGCACGCTGATCCGACCCGTGGACGACGTGCTGCGCGAGCTGCTGACGCGCGCGCTGCGCCTGTGCTCTGGCGAGGAAGCCGCGCGCCGGCTGGGCATCGGGCATGCGACGCTGTGGCGCTGGGTGCGTCGCTGGCGCATCGACGCGCGGGCGCTGCGCGCGGAAGGTCGCGCTGCCGTGGCTGCGCTAGTGCGCGAGAGCGAGCAGCGGCGCAAGCAGCGGCGTGGTCGGCAGGAAGCACGGCGCGCGGCGGTTCTCGATGCGAGCCTCGCCGCCTTGATGCGCGCGATCAGGGACGTTGGCAGAACCGGAACCAGCAAAACGCGCCTCGGCGACAGGATCGCCGCGAGCTTCGGGCTCTAGCTGCTGATCGGATTGCGCGGACACGCCGACCGATCGGCCGTCAGATGGAGGCATGAGCCCAGCCGAGTCTACCGGATCGACGCCTAGCTGCCGACCCAGACCTCGACGGCCGGCGACGCGAGGAACCCGGCGACGTTCTCGCCGGGTGCGCTGACGAGTAGCTGCATCCACAGGCGCGTCCCGAGCACCGGCGACGCCCAGCGGAAGCGGACCACGCCGCCCTCGCGGCAGACCATCGCGCCCGGTCGCGGCGGCGGCACCAGCAGCACGTTGTCGGGCTGCACGAGCAACCAGCAGCCGGGCATGCCGTAGGGCGAGAAGTCGATCGGCGCTGGGATCGGCCGCGTCGACCAGATCAGCCAGCACTCGGCTGCCGGCGGCGGCGGGATCGGCCCGCAGCGCGTCACGAAGTCGATCGCCAGCGGCTCGCCTGCGCGCGGCCGTCCAGGCGGCAGGTGCACGTAGGGATTGACCCCGCCGCGCGGCCGGCACGAGTCGACGCCGTGCACGAGGCGCAGCACGCGCGGCTGCGGCGGCGCGAGGTCGAGCGCATCGGCGAGCGACAGCAGCGACGGTGCGCCCAGGGTCTCGATCGGACGGCCCGTCTCGGCCAGCGGCGGGCGCGGTGGGTCTGCCGCGCAGGCGGCCAGGAGCAGGGCGAGGATGACGTACCGGACCATGCCGGGATCTTCGACTTCCTGGGCCGATGCCACAACGGCCCATGGTT
>VGXW01000766.1 GCA_016873195.1 Planctomycetota bacterium
GAGCGAGCGCCGCCGGATTGGCCAGCGCGTCCGTGTTCTTCACCGGCCGGCCGTGGATCGCCTCGCGCACCGCCAGCTCGACGACCTTGCCGCTGATCGTGCGCGGCACTTCCGGCACCGCAAGGATCTTCGCCGGCACATGCCGCGGCGTCGTGTGGCTGCGGATCTGCCGGCGGATCCGCTCGCGCAGCGCCTCGTCGAGTTCGACTCCATCGCGCAGCCGCACGAACAGCACGACGCGCACGTCGTTGTCGTGCTCCTGGCCGACGACGACGCTCTCCAGCACCTCGTCGAGCTGCTCGACCTGGCGGTAGATCTCGGCGGTGCCGATGCGAATGCAGCCTGGATTGAGCACCGCGTCGGAGCGGCCGAGGATGACGAGGCCGCCGCGCTCCGTGAGCAGCGCGTAATCACCGTGATGCCAGGCGCCGGGGAAGCGCTCGAAGTAGGCGGCGCGGTAGCGGCGGCCGTCCGGATCGTTCCAGAAGCCGACCGGCATGCACGGGAACGGCGCCGCGCACACGAGCTCGCCGCGCTCGCCGGTGACCGGCGCTCCGGCGTCGTTCCAGACCTCGACCTGGAGGCCTAGCCCGCGGCACTGCAGTTCGCCGCGGTATACCGGCAGCAGCGGGTTGCCGAGCGCGAAGCAGGAGACGATGTCGGTGCCGCCGGAGATCGACGAAAGCTGGATCTCCGGGCCGATCGCGGCGGCGACGAAGTCGTACTGCTCGGGCGCGAGCGGCGAACCGGTGGACAGGATCGTGCGCAGGCGCGGCAGCGCAAGCCGCTGGCGCGGACGGTAGCCAGCCTTCTCGAGCGCGGCGAGATATTTCGGGCTGGTGCCGAAGATCGCGACCTGCTCGTCCGCGGCCATCTGCCACAGCACTTCCGGGCCGGGGTGGAACGGCGAGCCGTCGTAGAGCACGACGGTCGCGCCGCTCGCCAGTCCGCTCGCCAGCCAGTTCCACATCATCCAGCCGCAGGTCGTGAAATAGAACAGCCGGTCGCCCGGATGCACGTCGGTGTGCAGCAGGTGTTCCTTGATGTGCTGCAGCAGCGTGCCGCCGGCGCCGTGCACGATGCACTTCGGCACGCCGGTCGTGCCCGAGGAATAGAGCACGTACAGCGGGTGGTCGAACGGGG
>VGXW01000767.1 GCA_016873195.1 Planctomycetota bacterium
CAGCGTCACCCGGACGGGCGCCGTAGGCGCGGCGACCCTCAGCGAGCACACGAGCGTGAACGTCTTCGTCTGTCCCGACACCAGGTCGATGAACCGCTCGCCGATGCCGAAGGCGGCGTAATACACGTCGCCCACCGCGTCGCCGCGCGCGGCCACGATTTCGTGCAGGAGCACGACGATGTCGTCCGGCGACTCGTTGCGGATCGAGAGGGACACGTCGAACGACTCCCGCCGCACCTTGGTCCAGTTCCCCCACACGGAGACGACCCTCGGGACGGTGATCGGTGGCCCGATGCACGGCACCCGGGTGCTGCGGCACGCGCCTGCGCCGGACAGCAGCGCCCCGGCCACCAGGACGCTCACGAACCTGCGTGAGTTCATTGGCAGTTCCTCGAACCGGACCACAGTCTCCCCCGTGCGTCCCCGGACGCAAGTGTCGGGGGCGACCGCCGCCGCGCCTCACGTCGCGACGCTGGCGAACAGCGCGTCGTCGCCGAGGATCATGCTGCAGGTGTCGAACGCGTTGATGAACACCCCGCAGATGCCCGGCATCGCGATCGAGGCGCCGCTGAAGAACAGGTTGCGCAGCCGCATGCGCGGCATCGGCCGGTTGGTGCCCTGCTGCGACAGGTCGTGGCTGATGCCGAACACGGCGCCGTGTTCGCTGCGCGTGTACCACGCGTCGGTCAGCGGCGTTGCGGCGTACACGTCCTCGACGAGGTCCGGCAACTCGGGCGCCACCGTGGCGGCGACCGCGAGCACGCGTGCAGCAAGGTCCTGCTTGCAGCGCTCGTAGTCGGGACCGCGGCGCATCAGCGGCGTGTCGGCCCAGCGCGCGAACGGCCCGTGCTCCAGGTAGGTCATCGCCTCGACGCGCGGCGGCCCGCCCTCGACCGCGGTCGGGTCGACCACGAGCACGGCGTGGATCGGCGGGTCCCCGGCGGCGGCCGCAGCGTCGTGCACGAGCACGCAGCTGCCGCCCAGCGAACGCAGCGGAGCCCGCAGCCGCGCCCAGACCTGCAGCGCGCCGCGCGAGTCGCGCAGGGCGAAGATCCGCTCCTTGAACATCGGCTCGAAGTCGGCGTCGTCGATGCAGCGCAGCGCGGTCTTCGGGTGGCAGGTGGCGAGGAACAGCTCCGCC
>VGXW01000768.1 GCA_016873195.1 Planctomycetota bacterium
AGCGCGTCTTCGTGGGGCCGGGGCCGCGGCAGGAGGTCCGCGTGGCGGCGCCCGTTGCTGCTGTGCCACCCGAGCGGA
Source organism: Planctomycetota bacterium (assembly GCA_016873195.1). GTDB lineage: Bacteria > Planctomycetota > UBA1135 > UBA1135 > UBA2386 > VGXW01. Next base: position 79 of record VGXW01000768.1, read on the forward strand.
GGCGCTGAACCACCGGGCAGCTCGGGGCCGACCTCGACATCGACGTCCGCGCGGGTCCGGCGACCCCGCGCCAGCCGGTCACCGCCTCGCCTCCAGCGCGTACGGGTCGTCGGCCTCGAAGCCGATCAGCGGGTCCAGCGCGGGTCCGTCGCGCAGCAGTCTGCCTGGGCGGCGGCGGTACAGATCGTCGGCCGTGCCGGGCAGGCCGTCGGGGCCCACGAGGGCCAGCGCGAACAGCACCTCGAACGCCGCGCCGATCTGGTCGTCGAGCACGATCGCGGAGTAGCGCTGCTCGAGCAAAACGCGCGCCACGCCGTCGCGGAAGCTCACGAGCGCCGTGCGGCAGCGCGCCGGCATGCGGGCGAGCCGCGCGTCGTCGCCGAGGGCCTGCAGGTCGAAGAAGCCGTTCGGCAGCATCGGCAACAGGCTCAGCAGATCGAAGATCGCCTGGCCGTGCGCGCCGGCGGCCTTGCCGGCCGCGGCCGTGATGCCGCCGTGGGCCTGCAGGTCGAAGAAGCCGTTCGGCAGCATCGGCAACAGGCTCAGCAGATCGAAGATCGCCTGGCCGTGCGCGCCGGCGGCCTTGCCGGCCGCGGCCGTGATGCCGCCGTGGGCCGGGATCAACACGTCGCCGGGCTGCGCCTTCACGTAGGCGAGCAACTGCTCGTGCGCGGAGCGGTGCGCGGGCGACGGCAGCGCCGCGCGGCGCGGGTGCGGCGACAGCGGGATCGCGCCGAGCACGATGAACTGCACCGCGAGCAGCGCCGGTCCCACCAGCCGGAGCCAGCGCGGCTGCGCCGCCGCGGCGACCGGGCCGAGCACGCAGGCCGCGGCGAAGCCGTACTGGATCACGTTGTCGAAGCCGCCGACGTGCAGGCGCGAGAGCCACGAGGTGACGAGCCCGCCGCTGCCGGTGGCGGCGAGGAACAGCGCGTGCCGCGCCTCGCCCGCGCGGCAGCGCGCGACGAAGCCCGCGAGCGCGAGCACCACGAGCGGCAGCATCGGCAGCAGGTCCGCGGTCCAGAAGCCGAGCTTGTGCTCGCCGACGATTTG
>VGXW01000769.1 GCA_016873195.1 Planctomycetota bacterium
CCCCGAGCAGCGCCACGGCGGCAGACAGCCGCACCTCCCACTCCTCGCGGGCAAACGCCGCGTCGAACGTCGGCCGCGCCTGGGCACCGTTCCCGCGCCGCCGCAGCGCGCGCACCAGATTGCCGAGCAACAAGGGCGGAGCGGTCGCCGCGCGCGCGACGAGTGCCGCAAGCACGCGATCCGGCGCGCGCTGGTCGCTACGGAGGGCTGCGGCTGCCAAGGTCGCCACCTGCTCGTCGTCGTCCTGCAGGGTCGTGATCAGGAGGTCCACGGCCACCGGCGCCTCGGCGGCGCGCAGCATCGCGGCACGGATCGCGCGCCGCCGCAGATCGACGTCAGGCGCCGCGAGCAGGGCCCGCCACGCCGCATCGGGCAGGGTGGCGCTGCGGTTCAGTTCGAGCCAGTCGAGTTGCCCGGTCGCAGGCAACCGCAGCACTTCGCCGGCAAGTGCCGGGCCGACGAGTTGCAGCACCTGCTGCCGCTGCTCGTGGCCCGCGGCCTGCAGCACGGCGAGCCAGCCAGCGAGCTTCGCAGGGTCCTCGCTCGTGGCGCGGACGCGTTCGGCGATCGCCGGCGCTTCGGCCACGTCGACCAGTTCCCGGACGAGTTGCCCCTCGCCGGTCTGCCGGTGCACCGCCGGCAGCAGGTCGACGAACGCAGGCGGCAACGGGGCACCGCGGCGAGCGATGCCGTACCAGTGCCCAAGCGCGGAGCGACGCAGCCAGGCCTTCGCCTTCCGTTCCTGGGCTGCTGCCGGATCCGGCGCGCCCCGCACCTCCGGCGAGGGTTCCGCCGCCCCTTGCGCGAGGTTCAGCAGCAGCGGCCACAGGGTCCGAGGCGCGTCCCGCAGATCGAATCCGGCGAGCCGATCGACGGCTTCATGCTGGTCGCGCACCGTCCTCGCCTGGCCGAGTGCCTCGAGCACCTCGGCCGCGCGCGCGGCGCCGCGCACCCGCCGCACACCGTGCAGCAACGTGATCGCGCGCTGCACGTCCGGATCGACGTCCTGTTCCGGCGCGTTCCGGAGGTTGAAGGGCCGCCAGTCCCCGGCCAGAGCCAACGCGAACACGGCAGACAACCGTTGGCTCGCGTCGCCACTGTGGAGCCACGCCTGCAGCTCTTTTT
>VGXW01000770.1 GCA_016873195.1 Planctomycetota bacterium
GACCTTGCGTTCCATGCGGCACATGATCGGTATCCGCTGGCGGAAGGCGCCGAGCAGCCAGGCTGGCACGGTGATGCGCTCGGGCCCGGTCTGCACGCCGGCACGTCCCTCGACGCGCACCCAGAAGCACGACGTGATCGGGCCTGCGGCGGCACCTGGCCGGTCACCCGGGGGCAGTTCCATGGTCACCCAGCGATAGCCATCGAGGAACCGGCGGTCGTACTCGAGTTCCATCCCGCTCAGGAACACGGGCAACGGCAGGCCCGGCGGCGGCCCGAACAGCACGAGGTCGGGCGCCTGATCCATGACGTGGGCGCCGTTGCCGCGCAGGTGGCCCTGCCGGCGCACGAGCCCGCCCGCGACCGCGGCCGGACCGGCCCAGGCCGGCGTCGGCGTCGTCGCGATCGTGCGGTCGCAGAGGCCGAGCATGTCGAGCGCGGGCAGCCGCGAGTAGTAGGGCAGCGCCCCCGCGGCGTCGACCGCCAGCAGCGGGCGCGCCGGACCGAAGCTGCGCGCGAACACCTCGCCGATCGCCTTGCCGGTCCACTCGAACGTCTCGTGCCGCACCAGCGCGCTGAGCGGGTCGGTGCGCGCGAGCCAGGTGTTCGCCGCGGCACCGCCGAGCCCGAGCGCGAGCAGCGCGAGCCGGCGGAGCCAGACAGTCGCGAAGCGCTGGCCCGCCGTGGCGACCAGCAGCCCGAGCGGCGCCAGCATCGGCTGCCAGAGGCGGTAGCCCGGGAAGTGGTCGCCGCCGATCGCAACGAGGTAGGTGGCGTAGAGCAGCGCCGGAACGCCGAGGGCCAGCGCCGCGAACCGGCCTGGCTGCACGGCGGCGAGCCAGGCCAGCGCGAGCAGTGCCGGGCCCGCGAGGCCGGGGGTGACCTGCAGGCTCTCGAGCACGTAGCGGGCGCCGTCCGCGGCGACGCCGTCGCCGAGGCCGAGCTTCACGTGCGCCGTGTTCGGCACGAAGTCGCCGTGGTAGGCGATGCGGAAGCCCGACTGGCCGAGCACCGCGGTCGCCGGCAGCGTCAGGAAGCGCAAGGCGCGCGCGATGGCGGGCACCGGACCCTGCCGCCAGCCGGGCGCGAGCAGCGCGAGGCCGGCCGCCGCCGCCCACAGCGGG
>VGXW01000771.1 GCA_016873195.1 Planctomycetota bacterium
GGGGGTGACCGGGTCGATGAGCTCGGGCACGGCGCTCGTGGCGGGTTCGACCATCGACACGCAGATCGTGCGCGACGTGTTCGGCGCGGTGGTGAAGGCCGCCGCGATCCTCGGCACCGACCCGGAGCTGCGGGCGCGCCTTGCCGAGGCGACGGCGAAACTCGCGCCGATGCGCATCGGCCGCCGCGGGGACCTCCAGGAGTGGCTCGAGGACTGGGACCAGCGGGAGCAGAGCCACCGGCACGTTTCCCATCTCTACGGCCTGTTCCCGAGCGCGCAGATCACTCCGCGGCGCACGCCCGAGCTCGCGGCGGCATGCCGCGTGGTGCTCGAAAAGCGCGGTCTCGGCGGGAACGGCTGGTCGTCGGCATGGAAGGCCGCGTGCTGGGCGCGGCTGCTGGACGGGGAACGGGCGCTCGAGAACATCGGCTACGCCGTCAGGAACTACACGACCGGCAGCCTGTTCTCGATCTGCTCGAAGGCGATGCAGGTCGACGGCGCGCACGGTTTGACGGCCGCCATCGCCGAACTGCTGCTGCAGTCGCACGAAGACGAACTCGCGCTGTTGCCGGCGTTGCCCGCCGCATGGCCCGCGGGTTCGGTGGCCGGCCTGAAGGCACGCGGCGGCTTCGACGTGGCGATGACGTGGAAGGACGGGCGCCTCGTGCGGGCCCAGATCGTCTCCGCGCTCGGCAACGCCTGTCGATTGCGCGTGCCTCTGGCCGTTCGCGTCGTGGGTGATGGTCGCCCGGTGGCGGTGACGTCAGCCGACGCGGGCGTCGTCCAGTTCGACACGAAGCCTGGCGGGCGATACGAGGTGGTGACCGACTAGGTGGTGGGATCCGAAGCCCGGATCTGCCTGCCGCAGACGACTGCCGAGACGACCATGCCCGCCAGACTGCCGCCCAGCATCTTCAACGACGTCATCGGGCCCGTGATGCGCGGGCCGTCGAGTTCGCATTCCGCCGCGTCGGTGCGCATCGGGCGCCTCGCGCGCGACCTCTGCGGCGGCACTCCGGAGCGGGTGCTGGTCGAGTTCGACACCGAGGGCTCGCTGGCGACGACGCACGAGAGCCAGGGCTCCGACATGGGCCTGTTCGCGGGCCTGCTCGGCTGGGAAGCC
>VGXW01000772.1 GCA_016873195.1 Planctomycetota bacterium
CGAGCCGCCCAGCATCGTGGTCAGGCGATCGATCTCGCCCTTCCCGAAGCGCTCGGCGCCCTTGAACATCATGTGCTCGAGGAAGTGCGACACGCCCGCCTCGTGCTCGCGCTCGTTGCGCGAGCCGACGCGGTACCAGAGCATCACCGCCACGACCGGATCGGCGTGGCGTTCGGCGACCAGCACGCGCAGGCCGTTCTCCAGGCGGCGCTCTTGGACGAGCGGCGCCGGCGCGGCGGCCGAGCGAGCGCGGCTGGCGCGCGCGGACTTCGAGGCGGTGTTCATCTCGTGAGCTTCAGACTGCCCGTCGCGCGGCGCGCCGTTCAGGACCGGCCGCCGCTTCCCCGGCCGCGCTGAGCACGCGGGCTGCGGTAGGCCGAGCGCGCCGCTTCGCGACCCTGCTCGCGCTGCCGCCGTTCCTCGCGCAGGCGCTCGCGTTGCTGCCCGCGTTGGTGCCGCCCGGTCGGCGCCGACGGCTGCATGTGCTCGAGCTGGCGCCGGCGGTCGCGCAGCCAGCGGGCGCGGTCGCTGGGACTGCGGCGCTCGCGGCCGGGCGACGGCGGTCGCACCCCGACCGCAGCGTGCTCCTCGCGACTGGCATCGCCCTTGAAGTGCCGCACGCGCGGGTCTGCGCGTCGATCCGCGGTCGCCGGAGCGGCGCCTTCACGCGAGCGCTCGAGCAGCTCGCGCAGCTCCTCGCGCAGCAACGGGCGCCACTGGCCCTCCTTGAGCGAGCGATCGCTCAGCGCGCCGATGTGCGTGCGCCGCAGTTGCAGCACGTTGTAGCCCACGGCTGCGAACACGCGCCGCACCTCGCGGTTCTTGCCCTCGTTCAGCGTGACGGTGAGCAGCGACCACTCGTTCGTGCGCTTGAGCACCTTCACGAAGGCCGGCGCCGTCCGCCCCTCGGCGAGGCGCACGCCCTTGCGCACCTTGTCGACCGCGTCCTGCTCGACGCGCCCGCGCAGCTTCACCGCGTAGGTCTTGTGGATGCCGTAGCGCGGGTGCGCGACGCGGTTGGCGAACTCGCCGTCGTTGGTCAGCAGGATCAGGCCCTGGCTGTCCTCGTCGAGTCGACCGACGGTGTAGATCCGGCCCTTGTCGGGATCGGTGATCAGATC
>VGXW01000773.1 GCA_016873195.1 Planctomycetota bacterium
CGCGGACTGGCGGGACCTCGACGTCCGCGCCGTGTTCGAGGGCGTCGACGACAGCTTCGAGTTCTGGCTCGACGGCGAAGCGGCGGGGACGTTCGGCGATCCGGTGGCCAGGAAGACCATCTGGCTCGAGCGCCAGGTCGCCGAGCTCGGCCGACGCCTCGTGCCCGGCGCCAGGAACACCTTGGTGCTGCGCGTGGTCGACCACGCCGGCGCCGGCGGCCTCTGGAAGCCCGTGTTCCTGACCACGGGCCCGACCGGCGACACGAGCCGGCTGCTGCACTGACGCGCAGGCCGCGGCGATGCGGCGCAAGGCAGCGGCCAGGACCCCGCATCCAGGAGCCGCCGCGGCGGTGGCTGCCGAAACCGCCCCGCGGCACCAGAACCCCGCGTCTGCCCCGGGCGCCCTCTTGCCACGGGCGCCCCGGCAGCCGAAAACGGCGCTCGTTCCGACGACCCCGGCGAGCCCATGAAGGTCACCAGCATCCAACCGACCCCGAATCCGAACGCATTCAAGTTCCTCGTCGACCGCTCGCTGGCCAGACCCGGAGCGTCGGTGGCCTACAGCCGGCCCGAGCAGGCCCACCACGACGTGCTCGCGCAAGGCATGTTCGCGATCCCCGGCGTCGAGACGCTGTTCTTCTGCGACAACTTCGTCACCGTCGGCATGACGGCCGCGGCCGACTGGCGCGCGGTGGCCGAGCGCGTCACGCGGCTGCTCGAGAGCCACGTGCCCGACGACGCGCCGGCGGCTGCCGCGGCGCACGCAACCGCGCCCGATGCTGGCGATCCGCTCGCGCGGCTGCCGCAGGGCAGCGACCCCGCGCTGCTGTCGCGGATCAACGCGCTGCTCGACGACCGCGTGCGCCCGGCGCTGGCCAACGACGGCGGCGGGTTGCAGGTCATGGGCCTCGAGGGCAAGACGCTGTTCATCCGCTACCAGGGCGCTTGCGGCCACTGCCCGAGTTCCACCACGGGCACGCTGATGGCGATCCAGAACCTGCTGCAGGCCGAGATCGACGAGGAACTCGTCGTCGCGATGTCGTGACCGAGCGGGAGCCGAACGCGGTCTGCCCCTACTGCGGTGCCGCGGGCGGCATCGTCTTCGTGCACGGTTTT
>VGXW01000774.1 GCA_016873195.1 Planctomycetota bacterium
CACCGCGGGCGTCGCCGTCGCCGTCAGCGCGAGGCACGGCGGGTCGCCGAGCGCCTGGCGCACCGCGCCGAGCTTTCTGTAGTCGGGGCGGAAGTCGTGGCCCCAGTGGCTCACGCAGTGCGCCTCGTCGACCGCGAGCCGCGCCACGCGCACCTTCGCGAGGGCCTCGAGGAAACCCGGCACGCGGAAACGTTCCGGCGTCACGTAGAGCAGCCGCACCTCGCCGCGCTGCGCCTGCGCGAGCCGGGCCCGCCGTTCGTCCTTGTCGAGCATGCTGTGGATGCAGGTCGCCGGCAGCCCGCGCGCGCGCAGCGCCGCCACCTGGTCGTCCATCAGCGCGATCAGCGGCGAGACCACCAGCGTGAGCCCGCCGCCGACGAACGCGGGCAGTTGGTAACACAGCGACTTGCCCTCGCCGGTCGCCATCAGCACGAGCGCGTCGCCGCCGCCGAGGAAGTGCTCGACGACGGCCTGCTGGATGCCGCGGAAGGCCGGGAAGCCGTAGAGGCGCCGCAGCTCGGCCAGCAGGTCGGTCATCCAGCCCAGCGTAGGCGGTTCTGGGGGACGCGGCGACCGACTCGGGATTCGCCCGCGGCACCGGCGCCTGGACGCGGCCTCCGGCACGTCGACGCCGGGCTGCCGGCGTCGATCCAGCCCACCGTCTCCCGGTCGTTCCGGTTCGGCTTCCTCGATCCGTGCGGCCCGCAGGGCGTCACCGCGAGCGACGCGCTGGTCACCGTGTCGCAGTAGCGCCGGCCGGCATCAGCGCACGCGGTGCAGCGTGACCGCGCGCAGCCGCAGCGGCAGCACGGCACCGGCCGCGGGCGTCGCGACGACCGCGGTCGCAGCACCGCCGGGCGCCACCGTGAAGTGCTCGCCGTCGGCGGTGGCGCCCTCGAGGGCGAGGCCGAGGCCCGCTGTGGGCGGGTCGGCGGCGAGGCGCCAGGTGCCCTCGGGCACCGCGAGGTCGAGCCGCGCCGGGGCCGGACGATGCAGTTCGAGCAGCAGCGGCCCCTCGGCCGAGGGCACGGCGGCGACGTGGCGTTCACCACCGAACCAGCGGATCGCCTCCGCCTCGGCCGCCGCGCGCGCTTCGGCCTCGGGCGTTTG
>VGXW01000775.1 GCA_016873195.1 Planctomycetota bacterium
CGTGGTGGGGCGGATCGCCAACGTCGTCAAGGGCTTCGCGGCGTTCACGCTGATGGACATCGACCTGCCCTACTGCGGCGAGGTCGGCAACACCGACCGCTGCGAGACGCCGTGGGACTACTGCTGCGAGCAGTCGGCGACGCGCACCGCGAACTCGCTCGTCGTCGAACTGCGCGACGCGGCCGGCAAGCCGATCCGCACGACCGCGCTGCCCGACCTGCGCCTGCTCGATGCGGTGAAGGTCCAGGGCGCGCTGCGCAAGGACGCCGACGGCAACTTCGTGATCGCGGCGACCGGCCTGTTCCGCACGCAGCGGCCGGCGCTGCACGACCACGTCAAGTGGCCCCAGTAGCCCTGGCGGCTACTCTGCGGCGACCTTGCGCTTCGACCGCCGAGTCCACCGCGCGCGCACGACGGACGAGTTCGTGTTCCACCAGCTCGTGCCGTACCTCGGCGGCAAACGCGGGCTGCTCGACCTGATCGGTGAAGCACTCGCCGCGACCGGCGTCGCGCCGGCGCGCGCGACGTTCCTCGATGCGTTCGCGGGCAGCGGCGCGGTGGCGCGCTTCGCCAAGCGGCTCGGCTTCGCGGTGGTCGCCAACGACTGGGAGCCCTACGCGCAGGTGCTCAACACCGCGGCGATCGCCTGCGACGCGCCGCCGCCGTGCGCACCCCTCCGCGGACATGCGGCCGCGATCGCGGCGTTGGACGCGCTGCCGGGCGAGGACGGCTGGGTGACGCGGCACCTGTGCCCCGCCGACGACGACCACCCCGACCCCACGCGCGAACGGCTGTTCTACCGCCGCGCGACGGGCCGCCGGATCGACGCGATCCGCGCGCGCATCGCCGACTGGCAGGCCCGCGGGCTGATCGATGCCGCCGCGACCGCTTGCCTGCTGGCGCCGCTGCTCTACCAGGCGAGCTGGCTGTCGAACACGAGCGGCGTGTTCAAGGGCTTCCACGCCGGCTGGGGCGGCAAGAACGGCACCGCGCTGCACCGCATCCTCGCCGACCTGCGCCTCGCCCCCGCGCGCTTCCTCGACAACGGCCGGGCCCACCGCGTGCTCGCCGTCGACGCGCTCGAGCTGCCCGGGCAGCTCGACGGTCCCA
>VGXW01000776.1 GCA_016873195.1 Planctomycetota bacterium
CCCCTTCGCGCGCTTGTGCCTTGGGCATACGATCCCCGCCACCCTCTCCCCGGAGTCCCCATGCGCATGCTCGCTCTCGCCCTCGTCCCGTGGCTCGCAGCCCTGCTGCCCGCCCAGGCCCCCTCCACCTCGCTGCTCTACCGGCTCGAGAACCCTACCCCCGGCCAGCGCCTCCTGCTGCAGCAGCACTTCGACGTGCTCGGCCATTGCTGCGGCGGCGCCGCGCAGCCCAGCGGCCCGCTCGAGGTCGTCGTACAGCGCGACCAGGTGCGCGCGCTCCTGTCGATCGCCCCTGCGGCGCGGTTCGTCGACTACGGCCGACCGTTCCACGAGGTCGAGCTCGAGCGTGCGATCGCGGGCGGTCAGGACATTCCCGACCCCGGCTACTACACCGTGGCGGAGATCGAGGCGGCGATCGACGCGCAGGTCGCGCTGTATCCGACCCGGGCGCGCAAGGTGAACCTCAGCACGCTGCCCGGCGGCCTGTTCACGCACGAAGGGCGGCCGATCTACGCGCTGAAGGTCAGCGACAACGTCACCACCGACGAGGACGAGCCCGCGATCGTGATCGCGGCCCAGCACCACGCGCGGGAACTCAACTCGCCGGTCATGGTGCTCGGCGCGATGCAGCGCGTGCTCGCCGCCTACGGCAGCAATCCCACGCTGACCGCCGTGGTCAACGGCTACGAACTCTACTTCGTGCCGATGGTCAACCCCGACGGCGTGAACCACGTCTGGACCGTCGACGACATGTGGCGCAAGAACCGGCGCAACAACGGCGGCGGCGTCTTCGGCGTCGACCTGAACCGGAACTACCCGTTCCTGTGGAACCTGTGCGGCGCCTCGACGCTGCCGAACTCCGACACCTACAGCGGCCCGGCGGCCGGCAGCGAGCCCGAGACCCAGGTCATGCGCAACCTGGTCGCGCTGCTGCGGCCCGAGATCTACCTCGACTTCCACAGCTCGGGACAGCAGGTGCTGCGCACCTATGCGCCGTGCGCGACCACCAGCGCCACGATGGACACCTTCGTCGAACGCTACGTCGACGACCTGCGCGCGCCGATGACCTACGGCAAGCGCGATCCTTCCGCGTCCGGCGAAGCCCC
>VGXW01000777.1 GCA_016873195.1 Planctomycetota bacterium
CAGAAGGCGATCCTGACCGCCGCGAGTCCGAACCAGCGCGACCTGCCGCTGCAGACCCTCGTCGACCGTCGCGGCGCGCGGCGCTCCGTGTTCGCGGCCCAGCTCGACGAGGTGCACGCGGCGGGCGTGCCCGAACTCGCCGTCGTGATCCACCCCGGCGACCGCGACGCATTTGTGCGCGCCGCCGGTCCGGTGGACCTGGACGTGCACTGGATCGAGCAGACGAGCCCGGCCGGCTACGCCGACGCGCTGCTGCGCGCGCGCGGCTTCGCCGGCGGCGAGCCGTTCCTGCACCTCGTCGGCGACCACGTCTGGCTGAGCCGCGAGGCCCGCGGCTGCGCGCGGCAGGTCGTCGACGCGGCGGGGGCCGAGGCCTGCTCGGTCGCGGCCGTCATGCCGACGCGGGAGAGCCGTCTGCCGATGTTCGGCGCGATCGGCGGCGAGCCCGTGCGCAACAAGCCCGGGCTCTACGCGATCGAGGAAGTGCTCGAGAAGCCCACGCCGACCGAGGCGGAGCAGCGGCTGCACGTCTCCGGTCTGCGCGCGGGCCAGTACCTGTGCCTGTTCGGCATCCACGTGCTGACGCCGGCGTTCTGGCCGCTGCTCGCACGCAGCTGCGCGCAGGGCCAGCGCTCGCTGTCGCCCGCGCTCGCCGCGCTCGCGCGGGCCGAACGCTGCCTCGCGATGGCGCCGGCCGGCGTGCGCTTCGACGTCGGCGCGCCGCACGGGCTGCTGCTCGCGCAGCTGGCGATGGCGCTCGCCGGCGAACGCCGCGCCGAGATCCTCGAGGAGCTCGTCGAGCTGCTGGCCCTGCGCGATCCGGCGGGGCGATGAGCGGCAGCCGCAGCGAGCTGGTCGCCAGGATCCTGGCGACGGACCCGGCGGTCCGCGATCGCCCGATCGAGGCCTTCGCGGCCGCCGCGGACCGCGAGCAGCTGCTGGCCGAGGCGGAAGCGCTCGACGCCTTCCGGCGCGACAGCACGAACCTCTACGAGCGCGTGCGCGCGCTGTTCTTCCTCTACGCGCTGCACCGCTTCCACCTGCCGGGCAAGCCCGGCTTCCGCGAAGCCGGCCTGATCCCGGGTGCTGCCGTCGCCCC
>VGXW01000778.1 GCA_016873195.1 Planctomycetota bacterium
CCGTCGCGGCCGGCACCGGCCCGAACAAGATGCGCACGATCGCGCCGATGGCGGCGCTCCTCGGAGTGCAGCTGGAGAAGCCCGGCACGTACCGGGTCGGCAGGCCGACGCGGCGCCTCGAGCCGGGCGTCATCACCGAGGCCGTGCGCATCGCCTGGCAGGTCGGTGCCGCGGTCGTCGTCGTCGGCTCGTGTGTAGCCCTCGTCGCCGGCCGCTACAACGGACGGGGCGCGGCCGCATGAGCCGCATGCAGAGCGACGACAGGCGCGGCCGGGTGAGCCGCGACCTGGGCGGCCAGACGCGGGGCGCGGCAAGCGGCGGGAGCGGCGGCGAGACGAGAGACGGGGGACACCAGGCCGGGTCGCGTGCACGCTGGCCGTTCCCGGAGCCGGCGCCGGCCGTGCACGGAAGGGTCGATGAGGGCGAGCTGCGCTCGCAGGGCATCGACCCCGCAGCCATCGTCGACTTCAGCTCCAACCAGTCGCCGCTGGGAGCCGCGCCGTCCGCTCGCGCGGCCGCGGCCGGAGCGGTCCTCGACGCCTATCCCGATCGCAACGCCGAGGGACTGGTCGCGGCGCTCGCCGAGCGCCACGGCGTGACCGCCGTGCAGGTGGTCGCCGGCAACGGCAGCACCGAGCTCATCCGACTCATCGCCCAGATCGCGTTGCTGCCGGACGACGTGGCGCTCTCCCTGGCGCCGTCCTTCGGCGAGTACGAGGTCGGCACGCGCCTCGCCCGGGCGCGGTTCGAGGAGGTGCGCCTGGAGCCGGCGCACGACGCCTCGACGTCGTCCGGCAGGCGCTTCGTCTACGACCACCAGCGGTTCGCGGCCGCCGTCGCACGCCTGCGGCCGCGTCTCTGCTGGATCTGCTCGCCGAACAACCCGACCGGAGCGGTGCTCCCACCGGACGATCTGGAACGGTCGCTGCGCGACTTCCCCGACACCCTCTTCGTCCTCGACGAGGCCTACTGCGACCTCCTGTCGGACGCTCAGTGGACGCCGGCGACGCTCGATCTCGGCAATCTGCTCGTGCTGCGCTCCATGACCAAGCTCTGGGGGCTCGCCGGGCTGCGTCTGGGGTACGCGATCGCGAACCCC
>VGXW01000779.1 GCA_016873195.1 Planctomycetota bacterium
TTTTGGTCACCGGCGCCGGAGCCGCCGAGTCTCCGCCAGCACCCGGCACGCCGCGCGACTTCGCGCTGCCAGCGAAGGAGACCGTGTGCCTCGACAACGGCCTCGCCATCACCTTCGTTCCCTGGGGCCGCATTCCGAAGACCACCGTGCTCGCGGTCGTGCGCACCGGCAACGTCGACGAGGGCGAGAACACCTGGCTCGCCGACGTCGCGGTCGAGATGCTGCGCGAAGGGGCGGGCGGGCGCAGTGCCGAAGACATCGCGCGCGACGTCGCCGGCATGGGCGGCAGCCTCGCGCTCGCCGCCGGCGCCGAGCAGACCAGCGTCGGCCTGTCGGTACTCTCGGAGCACGCGCCGCAGGCCGTGCGCCTGATCGCCGACCTGCTGCGGCAGCCGCGCTTCCCGGCCGGCGAGCTGCCACGTGTGCTTGCGAACTTCGAGCGCCGGCTGAGCGTCGCGCGCGCCGAGCCCGATGCGCTCGCCGACGAGGCGCTCGCCGCAATGATCTGGGGCGAGCATCCGTTCGCGCGAACCTTGCCGCGCCCCGGCCAGCTCGCGGGCTACGGTATCGAGGCAGTGCGCGAATTCCATGCGCGCAACTTCGGCGCGCGGCGCACGCATCTGTACATCGCCGGCCGCTTCGAGCGCGGCACACTGGAAGCGGCGCTGCGCGAGGTCTTTGCCGACTGGCCGGCGGGCGCGGCGCCGACCGATCACCCGCCGGTCGCGAGCGCGCAGGCCCGGCAGCAGTTCATCGAGCGGCCCGGCTCGAACCAGACCACCGTGCGGATCGCCGTGCCGGTCACCGGCCCGGCGCAGGCCGGGTGGTTTCCGCTCTCGGTGATGAACACCCTGCTCGGCGGCTCGTTCATCTCGCGGATCACCAGCAACCTGCGCGAGGACAAGGGCTATGCGTACTCGCCCGGCTCCTCGCTCCGCCTGTTCCGCGGCGCCGCGCTGTGGGTGCTCGAGGCGGACGTGACCGCGGCCCACACCGCGGCAGCCCTCGTGGAGATCAACCGCGAGATCGAGCGGCTGCGCAGCGAGCCGCCGCCGCCGGAGGAGCTGCGCGCGATCGCGAATTACCGCGCCGGCCTG
>VGXW01000780.1 GCA_016873195.1 Planctomycetota bacterium
CACGACACCGGCGGGGCTCGCGTTGGACGGCGCGGAGCCGGTGCGGCTCGAGCAGGCGCCGGACCACGTGCGCATCACCGCGCCGAACGGCACGCTGGTGCTGCGCAAGGGCGAACTGCAGTGACCGCTCGGGCGCCGCTGTTCGATCGCGATGGCTGGTGGGAGCCGCAGTGCCGGGCGTTCGCCTCGTTGCGTTCGACGAGCGGGTCCCGGCTGTTGCTGCTGCACTCCTGGCTGCTGTCGACCGCGGGCTGGACGGCCTACTGTGTGTTCGACCCGCGGCTCGAAGAAACACGATGGGAAGCGCTGTTCGGCGCCCGCTTCCGCGACTACCGCGCGTCGGTGCCGTACTTCCTGCCCAGGTTCCGCCGTTGAAGATCGCCGCCGTAGGCACCGCCTTCCCCGAGCACTGGTACGACCAGCGCACCCTGACCGAGTACCTCGTCGCGGCGCTCCGCGACGACCGGCTCGCCGAGCGCGTGCGCACGCTGCACGCCAACTCGCGGGTCGACGGCCGCTACCTCGTGCTGCCGCTCGAGGCCTACGCAAGCCTCACCGACTTCACGAAGTGCAACGCCGCGTGGCTGCAGGGCGCGCTGCAGCTCGGTGAACGCGCGATCCGGCAGGCGCTCGCGCGCGCCGGGGTCGGCGCGCAGGACGTCGACGCCATCTTCTTCTCGACGGTGACCGGGATCGCGAGCCCGTCGGTCGACGCCCGCCTCGTGCAGCGGCTCGGGCTGCGGCCCGACGTCAAGCGCGTGCCGATGTTCGGGCTCGGCTGCGTCGCCGGGGCGGCTGCTGTCGCGCGCGCCGTGGACTTCGTGCGCGGCGAGCCCGAGGGGGTCGCGCTCGTGCTGACCGTCGAACTCTGCTCGCTGACGCTGCAACTCGGCGACCGGTCGGTGGCGAACCTGATCAGCACCGGGCTGTTCGGCGACGGCGCGGCCGCGGCGGTCGTGGTGGGCGCCGCGCATCCGGCCGCGGGCGTCGACGTGCTCGCCACGCGTTCGGTGTTCTACCCCGACACCGAGCACGTGATGGGCTGGGACGTCGGCGCGCACGGTTTCCGCATCGTGCTGTCGTCCGAGGTGCCCGG
>VGXW01000781.1 GCA_016873195.1 Planctomycetota bacterium
GGGGCAGCGCGGCGACGGGGTCGAGCGGGTGGCCGAGCGCCGCGGCGAGGCCGCTGGTCCAGACGATCGCCAGCAGGGCCGGCAGCAGCGCGGCGACCGCCAGCGAGGCGCGCCGGTAGAGCACCCAGGCGGCGGCGAACAACACCCCGGCGAGCACCGGCACGATGGTCCGCCGCTCGGTGACGACGAGGTCGGCGATGGCCGCCTCGAGCAGCGGCAGGCCGGTGGCCAGCAGCTGCATGGACTCCGGGCACGCCTTGCGCGCGGCGGCGACGACGGCGTGGGCAGTGCCGGCGCTGTCGTCGCCCTGCAGCGACACGGTCAGCAGGCAGAGGCCCTGTTCCTGGGTCTCAGGCGCGCGGCATCCGGCCACTCCGGGCTGGGCCTCCAGGGCCGTGCGGAAGGCGGCGACGCGCGCACCGTCCGCGGGCAGCACCGGCAGACCGCCGAGCACGCGGAAACCGAGCAGGACGACCTGGTCGCTGGCGACGACGGTCGCGAGGTCCCGCTGGTTCGTTGCGTCCGCGGTGCCGGGAGCCTTCAGGGCCTGGTTGGTCGGATCGATGCGCTGCGCCTGCTGCTGCGTGAACAGCCATGCCGTGGGCAAGAGCCACGCGAGCGCCCAGAGCAGGGACAGCCAGGACCGGCCAGGGGCAGGCGCCATGTGCCCGCAGTGGGGCACAATGCGTGCCGGGCCCGCCGGCCCCGGCTCAGGTGCCCGACCGTGGGGGGCGGTGGGCGGGCGGTGGGCAGGGGTTTGCACTTCCTGCAACACGCTTGCAGGAACTGCTCGCGGGCAGCGCCGATGCGGGCCCCGGGCTGGCCGAACGAGCGGGTTCCGGGCACGGACGCAGTCGGCACGGGGCTTGCTCACGCCGGCCGCATGGCTGGCAAGCTGCTGCAGTGGTTGGGAGCGCTGTTCGTGATCGGCCTGGTGGGCGGTGCAGTCGGCGGGTTCCTCGTGCTGAAGGACCGCGTGCGCGTCGTCGTCGACCTCGACGACAGGGCGACCGGGCCCGACCCGGTGGCGCTGCTGCGCGACGACGTCGCGACCCTGCAGCGGGACCTCGGCGATCTGCGCACCTCGCTCGGC
>VGXW01000782.1 GCA_016873195.1 Planctomycetota bacterium
CAGCAAGTACAAGGTCGCGCGCCTTGCCGCGTTGTTGCGCGCCCAGGCGCCCGAGCGCGCCGCCCGCGTGCTGCGCGACCTGCTCGCTGGCGGTTCCGCAGACCTGCGCGCGGCTGCCCTCGAGGCGCTCGCCGCGCTGCCCGGCGGTCTGGACCAGAAGACGCTGCATCGCCTGCTGCGCGACGGGGACCCCGGACTGCAGATCGTCGCCGCCGCGACCCTGCGGCGCATGGACGACCCATCGGGCCTTCCCGTCCTGCTCGAACTCGTCGCGCGCACCGGCGGCCACCGCGCCGAGGCGGTTGAGGCACTCGGCGGCTTCTGCACCCGCGAGGTGGTCGAACCGCTGCTCAACGCGCTCGACGACGGCGACGTCCTGGTGCGTGAGCGCGCATGGGACGCGCTGTACGCCGTGCTCGGCAGCCTGTTCCCCTACCGCCACTTCGACTTCCCGAAGTGCGGCTACGACCCCAACGCCGCGTCGCGGCAGGCGGGCATCGCGCAGCTGCGCGCGTGGTGGGCGACCGTCAAGTGAGCCGGGAGCCTAGTGGTCCGGCTGGAGCGCGAGTTTCCGCGCCGCTGCCACGGAGTCGTCGCGCCGCAGCAGGCACCACAGCGTGCCGTCGGGCTGCGCCGTCAGCGGGTCCGCAGCGGCGTGCAACGGTGGTTGCGCAGCAACGGCCTGCTGCGCGAACCAGGCGAACTGCTCGACAGCACAGAGGACGCCGACCTGCTGCAGCTGCACAGCGCGGCGGCTGCCGGCAGAGCTGCCTTCGGCGACCGGCGCGGCCAGCGCGACTGCCGGCCCGGGCGCGGCGCGGAGCAGGTGGTCAGGTCACAGCCCGAGCAGAAGAGCCTCTGCCACGACCTCGATGGCTTCTCGCTGCATGCCGCAACGCACGTCGCCGCTGACCGGCCCGATCGCCTCGAACACCTGATCCGCTGCGTCGCGCGCCCACCCATCGCCGAGGACCGGCTCCGACTCGACCCGCACTACCACTGTCTCTTCGCCGACGGCGTGTTCTCGTGCGCGCCCGGCCAGGCGCGGGCCGAGTTCCATGCGGTGCCTGAACCGACCGCCGCGGACGTCGCC
>VGXW01000783.1 GCA_016873195.1 Planctomycetota bacterium
GCAGGGCGCTGGCCAGCAGGATGGTGGTCTTCATGGGTGGGAACCGGCTTGCGCCGAAGTCTACCACCCGCGCCGGGCCGCCCTGCTTCCGCGGCTCACCGCGCCGCACCCGTTTCCGCCGGCACGAAACGATCGGTGGCGCCGCGCAGGAACGCCCGGTGCCAGACCTCGAGACCGAGCAGGGTCCACAGCCGCAGCTCCTCGTTGCGGCGGCCGCGCGCGTGGTCCCGCAGCATCGCCTCGATCGGCGCGCGCTCCAGGTAGCTGCTCACGAACGAGTCCCTGCCGAGCAGCAGATCGTGCGTGTAGTCGCGCAGGCCGCCGCGGAACCACTCGTCGAGCGGCACGCGGAAGCCGACCTTCCTGCGGTCGACGATGTTGGCGGGCAGGTGCCGCCGCGCGATCTCCTTGACGATCCACTTGCCGCTCCGGCCCTTGACCTTCATCCCCGAGTCGATCCGGAACGCGAGTTCGACGAGCTCGTGGTCGAGGAACGGCGGGCGGTTCTCGATGCTCGCGGCCATCGACATGCGGTCGCCGCGCTCGAGCAGGTTGTCGGCGAGCCACGTGTGGCAGTCGACGTAGAGCATGCGGGCCAGGTGGTCGCCGGCGCAGCGTTCGTACTGGCCGGGCGAACGCAGCGCCCCGTAGCCCGCGCGCAGGGCCCGGCGTTCGTACCACGTGAACGGCGCGAACCACGTCTGCAGCCGCTCGGCGGTGCTGCGCCCCGTCAGCGCGCGCGCGACCTGCCGGGCCCGATACGACCCGCCGGGCAGCAGGCGCTCGACGCCGCGGCACAGCGGCACGCGCAGCGCTGCGGGCAGCAGCCCGAGCGCAGCGAGCTTCGGCTCGAACGCGTACTTGGGGTAGCCCGCGAAGATCTCGTCGCTGCCCTCGCCGGACAGCAGCACCTTGACCGTGCTGCGCGCGAACTCGGCGATGCGGAAGATCGCGACGTCGGCGGGCTCGCTGATCGGTCCGTCGCGGTGCCACGACAGCCGCTCCCAGAGTTCCTGGAAGTCGCCCGGGCGCACGTGCACCTCGTGGTGCACGGTGCCGACGGCCTCGGCGACCTGCTTCGCGTAGGGCAGT
>VGXW01000784.1 GCA_016873195.1 Planctomycetota bacterium
TTTTGCGCCGCCGGCTCGAGCGCATCGCCGACCGGCACGCCGAAGTCGAACGCCTGCTCGCCGATCCCGGCGTGCTCGCGCGCGCCGCGCAGTTCCGCGAGCTGTCGGTCGAATTCGCGCGGCTGGCGCCGGTCGTGCGTGCGTTCGGCGGACAACGCGCGCTGGAGCACGAGCTGGCCGCGGCGCGTCTGCTGGCCGATGACCCCGATCCGGCCGTGCGCGGTCTCGCCGCGCAGGAGCGCGCCGAGCTCGAGGCCCGGCTCGCGACCGGCGAGCACGAGCTGCTGCAGCTTCTGCTCCCGCCGGACCCGCTCGATGGCCACGACGTGTTCCTCGAGATCCGCGCCGCCGCCGGCGGCGACGAGGCCGCGATCTTCGCCGGCGATCTGTTCCGCATGTACTCGCGCTACGCCGAGCGCCGCGGCTGGAGCGTCGAGGTGCTGAGCGAACACCGCGGCGAGCACGGCGGCTTCCGCGAGATCATCAGCCGTGTCGCGGGCCGCGGCGTCTGGGCCCGCCTCAAGTTCGAGTCCGGCACGCACCGCGTGCAGCGCGTGCCGGCGACCGAAGCCCAGGGCCGCATCCACACCTCGACCTGCACGGTCGCGATCCTGCCCGAGCTCGACGAAGTGGACAGCGTGACGCTCAATCCCGCCGAGCTGCGCATCGACACCTTCCGCGCCTCCGGCGCCGGCGGCCAGCACGTCAACAAGACCGACTCGGCCGTGCGCATCACGCACCTGCCGACCGGCCTCGTGGTCGAGTGCCAGGACGAGCGTTCGCAGCACAAGAATCGCGCCCGCGCGCTGGCGCTGCTGCGCGCGCACCTGCTGGCCGCCGAACGCGAACGCGCCACTGCCGCGCAGGCGCGCACGCGGCGCCTGCAGGTCGGCAGCGGCGATCGCTCCGAGCGCATCCGCACCTACAACTTCCCGCAGGGACGCCTCACCGACCATCGTATCGAGCTGACGCTGTACCGGCTCGAGGCGATCGTCGACGGCGACCTCGACGAGGTACTCGACGCACTGCAGCGCGAGCACCGCGCCGAGGAGCTGGCCCGCCTCGAATGACCAGTGTCGCCGCCACGCTTTC
>VGXW01000785.1 GCA_016873195.1 Planctomycetota bacterium
GGGGCGGCAGGTTGCGGTTCTGCTGGTCGGCGATCCGGCGCGGGCCCTGCACCAGACCGCAGTCGAGCAGCACCCGGCTTTGGCCGAGGGCGAGCAGGTGCTTGCTGCCGGTGACGTGGCGCGCCGCGCCCAGGAACTGCAGCGAGATCGTGGCGTCGCGTTTCACGGGGCCGCCGGTGTCAGGTGCGCACGATCACGGTGCGCGAGGTCGCCGTCAGCGGCAGCAGGAACGGCGCGAGCAGCGCGTCGACGAAGCCGAACTGCGTCTCGATCGCGTAGCTCGTGAGGTCCGGCGCGAGGCGCTGCGCGTCGACCTCGTTCCCCTGGAAGAACCCGAACAGCCAGTAGTACTGGCGCGCGACGGTCTCGCCGGAGCCCGTCGGGCCGAGACCGACCACGTGGGTGTGGGAGACGCAACCGGCCGCGGCGAGGCAGAGCAGCGCGGCGGGCCGGAGCCACGAACGAGCGGGGGAGCGCACGGCGCACCTTTTACCAGCTGGCCAGTTCGTCCTCCGCCATCTTCTCGGCGGCGGCGATCCGGCGTTCGAGTTCGCGCGCGAGCGCGGCGGCGGTCGCGTCGTCGATCTCGCCGGGCACGGCCAGCGGTTCGGCGAGGTGGATCAGCACGCGCGCGAACGGCCACGGCAGCTGGAAGCGATCCCAGCTGCGGAACCGTTTGGCGGGCCGCGCCACGGCGACCACCGGTTGGATCGAACGCCCGGCCGACGACGCGAGCTTGATCAGGCCGGGCTTCACGCTGCCGCGCGGTCCCTTCGGGCCGTCGGGCGTCACCGCCCAGGGCCGGTCCGGATGCGCCGCGAGCAGTTCGTGGGCCGCGGTGCCGCCGCCGCGCGTCGACGAGCCGCGCACGGTCAGGAAGCCCAGGCGTTCGACCGCCTGGCTGATGATCTCGCCGTCGCGGTGGCGGCTGATCATCACGGCCATGCCCTGGTGTTTCGCATGGTGCGCGAGCAGCAGCAGGCAGCCGTGCGGCAGCGCGAACAGCGGCCGCTCGCGCACGCGTTCGCCGACGACGCGGCAGCGCAGCGTGGCGCCGAGCAGCCGGATCGTCCAGGCGGCCAGCCAG
>VGXW01000786.1 GCA_016873195.1 Planctomycetota bacterium
CGGTCAGCAGCACGACGCGGCGCGAAGCGCCGGGCGGCGCGTCGGTGCCGAGTTCGCGCAGGCCGAGCATCAGGCCCGCGTGCAGGTTCGTGCTGCGGTCGGGTTCGAGTTGTTCGATCGCGTCCTGCAGGCGGCGACCGTCGCCGACCCGGGCGCGGCCGGCGACCACGCGCGCGTCGCTGGAGAACGCGACGAGAGCCACCTCGTCGGTGGGCCGCAGGTGGCGCACGAACTCGCGCAGGCCGGCGCGCACGGCCGTGATCTTGTCGCGGTCGGCCATCGAGCCGCTGCAGTCGACGACCAGCGACACGGCGACCGGCGGCGCGGTCGAGCGGTCGCCCATCGGGCGCGTCGTGTAGCCGACCTGCAGCATCGCGTCCTCGCCGTCGGTGGCGCTGCGGTCGAAGCGCAGGTCGAGTGCGACGTCCTGGTCGGCGCGCGGCAGCGGCAGCCGGTGGCGGTGGTAGTTGACGAGGTCGCGCACGACGACGTCGCGCGCGCCGGGCAGCCGGCCCAGTTCGGCGAGTTCGCGGGCGCGGGCGTGGCCGTAGCTCGACTGGCCTTCCTGGGCGGTGACGCTGGCCGCGAGCAGCAGACAGCAGAGACTGTGATTCGGGATCGGTAGGTGGCGCATGTTGGTCCTCGTTCGGGTGCCGGTCCGGCACCGTGCGAGAGACCCGGGCAGGTCCGGGACCTTACCGGAATCCGGCGCCGGCGGCAGCGCGGTGCTGCCCGGACCCGCCACCCGCTTGATGCACACCCTGCGCGGCTCGCTATAGTCCCGCCCCCCGAAGAGCCGCGATGGACCCAGCGAACCGCACGCAACACGCTCCCGACAAGGGCCTCTTGGACCTCGATCAGGTCACGATCCGCTTCGCCGGCGACTCCGGCGACGGCATGCAGCTGACCGGCGACCAGTTCACGCGCACGACCGCGCTGATGGGGAACGACCTCGCCACGTTCCCCGACTTCCCGGCCGAGATCCGCGCGCCCGCGGGCACGCTGCCGGGCGTCTCGGCGTTCCAGCTGCGCTTCTCGAGCTTCGACATCCACACGCCGGGCGACGCGCCCGACGTGCTGGTGGCG
>VGXW01000787.1 GCA_016873195.1 Planctomycetota bacterium
GGGGTTCGCGACGTTCGTCGCGCTCGGCGCAAACCCCGTCGGCACGACGATCCCCGGCATCGCGGGCACCTTCAACCTCGACCCCGGCACCACGGTGATGCTGCGGCTCGGCATGCTCGACGTGAACGGCGAGAACGACGTCCCGTACACGATCCCGAACAACCCGCTGTTCGTGCAGTACGCGCTCTGGTACCAGCCAGCGAGCATGGATTCGACCACCATCGCCTTCGGTTTCCACTACGGCATCGTCGCGACGAACTGAGGTTCGCAGCGCCGCCAGGCGGCGACCTGCAACGGCTGGAATGCGCACGCGGATGCCGCTGCGGCGCCAACCATCGAGCGCGGACCCGGCGGGCTCCGAGCGCGCTCAGCGCTTCGCCGGGGCCGCGGCGAGCCAGTCCCTGGCGGCGCCCGCATAGGCTTCGAGGTGCCGGTGCATGGGGCCGGCGACCTTCCCGTCGTCGGTGTTGCAGAGCATCGCGGCGGCGACGTCGAGGTCGCGGAACCACAGCACATGGCCCAGATAGCCCGGCATGATGCCGGAGTGGCCGAACGCGGGGCCGTGCGCGCTGCCGGTCACGAAGCAGCCGAGCCCGTAACGATCGGTGACGCCGCGCGCGGCCGGCACGCCGTCGACGAAGTCGTCGCGCAGGTCCTTCGGGACCACGTCGCCCGCGAACAGGAGCCGCGCCCACCGCGCGAGGTCCCCGGCGGTGCTGCTGACGCCGCCGCCGCAGTACTCGAACCACGGGTGCACGAAGTAGCGGCCCGCCGCGACCGTGTCGCCGCGATGGAACGCGATGCCGCTGGCGTGGCCGTTCACGAGCCCGGGCACGTCGCGGCGATCGTTCGGCACGGTGTCGGCGAGACCGAGCGGACGGAGCAGGCGTTCGCGCAGCACGTCCTGGAAGGGCTTGCCGGTCACCTTCTCGATCGCGAGGCCGACCAGCAGGTAGTTGGTGTCCGCGTAGGACCACTTCGCGCCCGGCGACGCGACGGGCGCGTCGCCGAGCACGTGGGCGAGGCAGGCGCGGGGCGCGAGGCAACGGTCGGGCTCGGCGAGCACGGCCCGCTGGAACGCCGGCT
>VGXW01000788.1 GCA_016873195.1 Planctomycetota bacterium
CGGGCGCGTTCGCCGCGCGCGGGGTGCCGATGGCGATCGTGCCGCTGCACCGGGTCGAGCCCCTGCCCGCGCTGCCCGAGCACGTCGTGTTCCGCTTCGACCTGCGCAGCGACGACGACTGGGCGTTGGTGGGTGCGACCGCGCGCGCGCTCGCCGCCGCCGGCCACCGGCTGGTCCCGGACCCGGACCAGCTGCTCGCCGCCGAGGACAAGTGGCACACGGCCGAAGCGTTCCGCCGCGCCGGCGTGCCGGCGCCACCGACCTGGCTCGCGACCGCGATGCCGGCGGTGCCGACGCTCGACGGGCGCGTGATCGTGAAGCCGCGCGTCGGCTGGGGCGGACGGGGCGCTGCCGTGCTCGACGGCCGAGACCAGCTCGCCGCGCGCGCCGACCTGCGCACCGACCGCCACGTCGTGCAACCGTTCCTCGACCACCAGGCGACCTGGATCGCGGCCGTGGCGCAGGACCGCTGCTTCGCGCTGCTCGAGGATCCGGGCCGGCTCACCGGCGATGCGCGGCGGCCGCGCGTGCTCGCGACCGACGACCGGGCCGCCGAGCTCGCGCGGCGCGCGCTGCGCGCGACCGGGCTGCCGTGCGGCACCGTGGACCTGCTGCCGGGGCGCGACGCCGTGCTCGTGCTCGAAGTGAACGCGGCGCCGCGCCTCTCCTACCCGCACCTGCCGAGGCTCGACCTCGCGGGGCCGTTCGCCGACGCGCTGCTGCGGCACTGGGGGGCGCGGTGAGGATCCTCGTGCTGACGCCGTTCGCCGCCGCGGGCGCCACCGGCAACA
The DNA here is from genome assembly GCA_016873195.1 of Planctomycetota bacterium. GTDB lineage: Bacteria > Planctomycetota > UBA1135 > UBA1135 > UBA2386 > VGXW01. Next base: position 792 of record VGXW01000788.1, read on the forward strand.
GCGTGGCGGCCCGCCGCCTCGCCGCGGGCTTCGCCGCGCGCGCGGCCGAGGCGCAGGTGCTCGGCGCGCCGGAGGTCGAGCACGAAGCCGCCGTCGCCGCCGCGGTCCGTTCCTTCGACCCGGACGCGGTGCTCGCGCTGCACGCCTACCGCTGCGCTCCTGCGATCGCGGCCTGCCGCCGCGCGTCGCCGGCGCCGATCGCGGTGTCGCTGCGCGGCACCGACCTCAACGAGATGCTCGACGACCCGGCGCGGCTGCCGGTGATCGAGGGTTCGCTCGACCAGGCGGCGG
>VGXW01000789.1 GCA_016873195.1 Planctomycetota bacterium
AGGTCGTGCCGGAGTAGGCGGCGAGCAGGAGGGACGACCGATTCGAGCGCGCGGTGGCATGGCGCCGGCGGCCCGGGGCGGACCGGGCTGTTGTCCCCGGCCCGGCGCGGCGGACAATGCCCCACGCCTGCCGCCGCCCGCCCCGAGTCCACCGGCATCCGCCATGCGCCACCCCTTCACCTCCGTGCTCTGCTTCGCCGCCCTCGCCGTGCCCGCCGTGGGCCAGTCGGGCATCCGCTGGACGCCGTCGTTCGACGAGGCGCTCGCCGCGGCCAAGGCCGACAAGAAGGTCGTGATGGTGGCCTTCAACCTGGCCGGCGAGCGCGCCAACGACGAACTCGTGGCCGACCACTACAAGGACCCGGTCCTGGCGCGCCTGTCGGCGCACACGGTCAACGTGTTCTGCTCGATCTCGGCCGAATCGCGCGTGCCCGGCGTCACCCCGGCCCAGCAGCAGGCCGCGGAGCGGCAGGCGCGCCTGCAGGTGCTCGAGATCGGCCCGGGCGAGGACGTGATCGCGCCGCAGCACGTGTTCCTCGGCCCCGACGGCGCCGTGCTGAGTTCGGTCGCGTGGCGGATCACCAAGGGCGAACTCGAATGGGCCTGGGTCGACGCGATCCGCAAGGTCGACCCGAAGTTCGAGTGGCAGCTCAGCGAGGCGGCGCGCGCGCCCGCGCGGCTCGGCTTCGGCGCCGTCGAGCGCGGCCAGAACCAGGTGCCGCCGACCAAGGAGCAGGTCGCCGACGCGCTGAAGGAACTCAAGAAGGCGCGCGGCGCGATGCTGCGCAACCTCGAGCTGGTCGGCACCCTGATGCGCAGCGACGAGCCGGAGGCGATGGCCTACGTGCAGAACACGATGAACGGCGCGCGGCAGTGGGGCTCGCTGAAGCTCGGGCTCGACACGATCGGCATGGTCTCGCCGAAGGTCTACCACACGATGGTCGCGGGCTACCTCGGCGACCGCGAGGAAGACATCCGCATCGCGTCGGCCGCCGCGCTCGAGCACCTCGCCGAGCCGAAGGCGGTGCCCGCGCTGCTGAAGCAGTACAAGGCCGAGAAGATCGAGCGCGTGCGCGGCCGCC
>VGXW01000790.1 GCA_016873195.1 Planctomycetota bacterium
GCCTCGAGGGCGCGGTGCCGACGCGGTCCTCCGGCCCGGCCGCCGGCCATCGGGCCGTCCTGGCCCGCGATCCGGCGGCGCGATATGACGGCGGTTTGCGCCGCCCGGCGACCCGCGCCCGGAGCGGTGCACCTGCCCCAGCACCCCGGAGCGACCGATGTCAGACTCCCCCGACCCGTTGCCCACGCGCCGCGACGTGCTCGCCGCCTCCGCCGCCACCTTCGCCTCCGCGTCGCTCGGCGGCTACGGCTTCACCCAGAACGGCTCCGACACGATCCGCCTCGGCCTGATCGGCTGCGGCGGTCGCGGCGTCGGCGCGCTGCACGACGCTCTCGAGGCCGATCCGAACACCGTGGTCACGGCCGTCGCCGACGCCTTCGCCCCGCAGGCTGCAGCCGTCGCCGGCCAGACGGCGAAGTACGGCGACCGCGTCAAGATCACCGCCGACCGCACGTTCGCAGGGCTCGACGCCTACCGGCAGCTGGTCGCCTGCGACCAGGTCGACTACGTGCTGATCGCCTGCCCGCCGAAGTTCCACTGCCACTTCCTCGAGGCGGCGATCGACGCCGGCAAACACGCGTTCTGCGAGAAACCGGGCGCCAGCGACGTGGTCGGGCTGCAGCAGCTGCTGCGCGCCACCGCCAAGGCGAAGGAGAAGCGGCTCGGCCTGATGTGCGGACTGCAGCGCCGCCACAGCCCGTCGCGGCAGCAGCTGATCCAGCGCCTGCGCGAGGGCGCGCTCGGCGAACTGGTCGCCGCGAGCGCCTGGTGGAATCGCACCGAGTGGGCCTACCTCGCGCGGCAGGCGGACGAGACCGACCTCGGCTTCCAGCTGCGCAGCTGGCGGCCGCAGGCCTGGTTGTCGGGCGACAGCCCGGGCTCGATCCTGATCCACCAGCTCGACGTGGCCAACTGGGTGTTCGGCGCCGTGCCCGACTCCTGCATGTGCCTCGGCGGGCGCCAGGTCCACGTCGACCCGGCGGTGCACGGCAACATGTACGACCACTTCGCGGCCGAGTTCCTCTACCCGGGCGGCCGCATGATGAGCGCGCAGGTCAAGAACATGCCGGTCGACC
>VGXW01000791.1 GCA_016873195.1 Planctomycetota bacterium
CGACGGCTTCGTGCAGCGGCTCTACGACGTGGTGCACCACGCGAAGCCCTGGGTGCAGGTCGGCATCAGCCCGTTCGGCATCGCGCGGCCGGGGGTGCCCGCGGGCATCCAGGCCGGCGTCGACCAGTACGCCCAGCTCTACGCCGACGTGCAGCGCTGGCTGCACGAGGGCTGGCTCGACTACCTCGCGCCGCAGCTCTACTGGCCGATCGACCAGAAGCCGCAGAGTTTCGCCGTGCTGCTGCCGTGGTGGCACGCGCAGAACCGCCTGCAGCGGCACGTCTGGCCCGGGCTCGACCCCGGGCGCATGCTGCAGGCGAAGCCGCCGATCCGCGCCGGCGAACTGACCGACCAGCTCGCGCTGCTGCGCGCGCAGCCGGTGAGCCAGGGCCACGTGCACTTCAGCATCAAGGCGCTGCGGACCGACGCGCCGCACGTCGCCGGCGCGCTGCGCGCCGGGCTCTACGCGGAGCCCGCCGTCGCGCCGGCATCGGCGTGGCTGACGGCCCCGGTGCCCGGGCCGACGGACGCCCGCGTCGAACGCGCTGGCGACGCGGCCGCGGTGGTCTGGCGCGCCGATCCGGCGACGCGCTTCGTCGCGGTGCAGGTGCTCGGGGAACGGCACTGGACCACGCACGCCGTGGTCGGCGGCACGACCGGCCGCTGCGTCCTGCCCGCGGGCACGCGGGCGGTCCAGGTCACGCCGCTGTCGCGCGCGAGCGTCGCCGGTCCCGCCGCGACGCTGCCGGTGCCCTGACGTCACGTCCTCGGGTTCAGACCACGAAGCCCGCGATCAAAAGGTCGTCGCCGGCGGGTTCGTGGCTGACCTCGACGAGCCGCCAGGCCTCGGCCATGAACGGCCGCCCCTCGCCGCCGACCGGCGTCGGCGCGAACTGCCCGCCGATCACCTTCGGCGCGACGAACGCGAGCACCTGGTCGACGCAGCGCCAGCCGAACAGCTCCGCGACGAGGCCGCCGCCGCCCTCGACCAGCACGCGGCGCAGGCCGCGCCGGCGCAGTTCGCGCAGCGCGCGGCCCCAGTCGAGCCGGCGCGGCCCCTCGGCGGTCGGCAACT
>VGXW01000792.1 GCA_016873195.1 Planctomycetota bacterium
TTCCGGACTGGAACGTCACGACAGTGCTCGACGCACCCGTGAACATCTTCGACATGCAGCAGGAGATCGAGCTCAGGATCGAGTACCTGCACGGCAACACGACCCACCGCATCCTGCGCGTCGACTTCGAGTGGGAATCGAGCAGCCCGGAAGGGCCGAAGTGACGCCGCCGCGGCGCCCCCGCCTCACTCGGTCTCGCCGCGGAACCGGACCACCCTCCGCTCGCCCTTCGCGAACCTGCCCGACAGCGGCAGCATCACGAACAGCTCCGTCACGATCCCTTCGCCCGCGACGACCTTCGCGCCGGCGACCCGCCGCGGCAGCACCGCCGCCGGGAACCTCGCCCACTCGCCGTCCGCCATCGCCTCGACGGTGAACGTCCACAGACCGTCCGCCTCGACGAGGCTCTGCTCGAACGGCCGGACCACCTGCCGGTCGAGCCGCGCCACCCAGGCCGGGTCGCCGTAGAACGCCACCGTGTCGCGATCCCACAAGAGCCCCGCTTCGTCCGCCGACCCGATGCCGTGCTGCGCCGCCAGTTCGCCGATCAGCCGCGGATTCCGCTCCACGTCCCAGCGGTCGAACTCGACGCGCGCCGTCTTCGGGAAGCTCGTCTCGAGCCGCGCCACGAGCATCTGGTTGTTCAGGAAGAACGACTCCGCGAAGTCGTGCACGCCGAGATAGAAGTAGTCGTTGACGCCCCAGCCGCCGTGGCCGCACCACGTCGACACGACGTAGCCGGTCAGCTGGTCGACGCCGGCACTGTGGATCCAGCCGAGCGCCATCGAGTGCTGGTTCACGATGCGCCCCATGAGGCAGTTGCCCGCGGCGCTGTAGATACGCGGCCCCGCGGCCGCGATCGGGTGCTGCGCGCCGCCGAGGTCGAGCCCGAACAGGGCCCCGTCGCGGCAGCGCAGCTGACCGTTCTTGTAGGAGAAGCCGATCTGCCAGTCGTCCGGCGTCGCGTGGCCGCTCGTCAGGAAGAACTGCGCACCCCCGTTCAGCTCCGCGACGATCGCCTGCGTCGAATCCGCCGGGCCCGACTTCTTCTGCGGCTGCCCGCCCGCGACCT
>VGXW01000793.1 GCA_016873195.1 Planctomycetota bacterium
GATCTCGTGCGCCGGATCCGCAACGGCGTGCTGCGCCTCCTGCAAAAGTTCGGCAAGCTGCCCGCCGCGGACGCTGCCGCCGAGCAGATCGAAGCAGCCGACCCCGATCTGCTGCAGGTGCTGCAGGCTGCTGCCGTGCAGGGCAGGACCGCGCTCGGCGAACGCGCCGGCGCACGCGATGCACGGCACGGCCAGCCCAGCAGTCTGCAGGTGCAGTTCCGCCACGGCCAGCAGAGCCTCTGCGCCGATCTCGACGGCTTCAGCCTGCACGCGGCAACGGGCGTGGCGGCCGGGCGCCGCGATCGGTTGGAGCACATGATCCGCTATGTCTGCCGCCCGCCCGTCGCCGACGAGCGGCTGCGCCTGCTGCCCGATGGCCGCGTCGCCTGCGCGTTGAAGAAGCGCTGGAAGGACGGCACCTCGTGCGTCGTGTTCGACCCGCTGACGTTCCTCGAGCGGCTCGCGGCGCTGGTGCCGCGACCACGCAAGAAGCTCGTCAACTACTACGGCGTGTTCGCGTCTGCCGCTGGCTACCGGCATCGCGTGGTGCCGGAACGGCCGCTGCAGGAACCGGAGGATCCGGCGGCCGGCGAGTGCGCGCACGGTGCTGCGCGAGGGCGCCGGGACGGTGTGCGCGCGGCGACCGCGACGACGGCGCTGCCGAGCGACGCGGCGGATCCCGCGCGACGATCTGCCGACGCCGCGGCACGGCTCGAACAGCGACTCCACCAGCGAGCTGCGCGCAGGGCCGCGCGCGGCACCGCGGTCGCGCCGCGCCGGAAGCCGCATGTGCGCAGGCGGTACTACTTCTGGGCCGAACTGCGGCAGCGGGTGTTCCTGAACGACGTTCTGGCCTGCGCCTGCGGTGGCCGCCGCCGGCTGCTCGTGTTCCTCACCGACCCGGAAGTGATCGGCAGGATCCTGCGGCATCTCGGTCTGCCTGCAGAACCGCCGGCGCTGGCGCCGCCGCGGCCGGCCGGCGGCAGGTCGGTCGAGTTCTGGCGGGAGTGAGGCGCGGGCGGCAGGACGGTCGAGGGTGCATCGGCGTCGCGGCGGCGACCCCC
>VGXW01000794.1 GCA_016873195.1 Planctomycetota bacterium
GGGGCCACCTCGGCCCCCGGCGACGCGCCGCTCGTTCCGCTCGTGCCCGCCGCCGAGACGTTGCCGGCGCGCGATCGCGAACGGCTGCACAAGGCCGAGCAGATGATGCTGGCCGAAGTCTACCGCGAGGTCGGCCGCTGGTTGCGTACGCCTGGCGAACCTGCCGCGGTCGAGGCGCTGCGCCGCTGCGTTGCGCAGGCACTCGACTACCTGGTCGAGATGAAGGGCAAGCTGCCCCGGTTGCTCGAGCAGTGCGCCGACGTCTTCGCCGAAGGGGGAGATTTCCGGTGGTTGCGCAAGCAGTTCCAGAAGCGCAGGGACGAAAGCGTGCTGCAGGCCGCCGCGGGCGACGAGCAGCCAGCGGACGCTACGGCGGAGGAGCCGGCGGAGGAGCCGGCGGAGGAGCCGGCGGCCGAGATCGACGTGCCGTCCGGTACCGTGCGCCATCCATCGGTCGAGCGCGTTCGCGAGTGGACCGTGGGGAAGCGCATCCTGCTGCTCGGTGGTACGCCCGACGAGACGCGCCGTCGCAAGGTCGAGGAACTGCTCGGCGCAAGACTGGTCGAGTGGACGCCAGCCGGAAGGTCGGAGGGCATGGGCCGCGTGCAGCAGGCTGCCGAGCGCGTGCTTGCCGGCAGCTACGACTTCGTCGTCTACCTGCTCGGCTTCCTGTCGCACAAGGCCACGGGCAAGGTCGACGACGCGGTGCAATTGCAGGACATCCCGGCTGCACGCGTGCGGCGCGGCGTCGGCGTGGTCGGCATCGCCGAGGCTCTGCTCGCGGCCGTTTCGGCGACGCGGCAGGCCCCGGCATGACGGAGGCGGGCGGCAGCGACTTCGAGCAGCTCGGGGCGGCGCGGTCGGGGTCGATCAGGACGGTGCGGCCCGCGCCCCCCAGTTCCAGGCGACGGGATCCCAGTCGGCGTCGAGGTCCCGGGCGAGCACCGGGTCCAGGAAGGCCTTCGCTGCCCGCGTGACTTCCTCGAGGCTGGCCCAGGCGAGCCGGTCCTCGCGCGCCATCGCGGCATACGGCTTCGCCCACGCAGGCGGGGGATGGGGGAGCG
>VGXW01000795.1 GCA_016873195.1 Planctomycetota bacterium
CCCCGCGGAGGTGGCGCCGTGAGCCTCTGGTTCCGCCTCGCGGTCTACGTGCCGGTGCTGTTCCTGGTCGCCATCGTCGTCGTCGGCCAGCACCACGACAACGCGCGCGACACGCTGCGCTCGACCGTGCGGCGCACGGGCCGCTGGCTCGTCTGGACCGCGGCGCTGCTCGCCTGCATGTGGGGGCTCGAGATCCTGTTCATCGGCTGGTAGCCGCCCCGCGCGCCCACAGGTCGCCGGCGAGCCGCAACACGGCGCCGCGGCCCTGCAGCAGGAACAGCGCGCGCAGGAACGACGGCCGGTCGAGGCCGGACTCGCGCTGCAGCAGGTCGCTCGGCCGCGGACCGCGCCGCAGCTGCTGCAGGATCGCCTGCTCGTCGGCGGAGCCCTGCAGGTGCAGGGCGTCCGGCGCGGCCACCGCGGCCTGCACGCCGAGGTCGCGCAACAGCGCTTCGGGCCCCTCGATCAGCTGCGCGCCCTCGACGACGAGCCGGTGGCAGCCCTGGCTGCGTTCGCTGGACCAGGGACCGGGCAGCGCGAACACGGCCCCGCCGCACTCGGCGGCGAAGCGCGCGGTGTGCAGGGCGCCCGACGTGAGGCTCGCCTCGACGACGACCACGGCCGGGGTGCCGGCGGCGATCAGCCGGTTGCGGCGCACGAAGTGGCCGCGGCGCGCGGCCCGGCCCGGCGGCAGCTCGGCGACGAGGCAGCCGCCGGCGGCGACCACACGATCGGCGAGGTCGCGGTGCTCGGGCGGGTAGATGCGGTCGAGTCCGCCGCCGAGCACCGCGACGGTCGGCACGCCCGCGGCGGCGCAGGCCGTGTGCGCGATCGCGTCGATGCCGCGCGCGAGTCCGCTCCACGACACCACGCCAGCACCGGCGAGTGCCGTGGCGAGCAGCTGCGCCGCCTCGACGCCGTAGGGGGTCGGCGTGCGGCTGCCGACGAAGGCGACCGCGGGCCGGGCCGCGAGCGCGCCGGGATCGCCGCGCACGAACAGCACGAGCGGCCGCAGCGGCATCGCGGCGAACGCGGCGGGGAACGACGGGTCGTCCGG
>VGXW01000796.1 GCA_016873195.1 Planctomycetota bacterium
CAGTTCTTCCTCGCTGATGACGTTCCGGCTGAGATCGAGGCTGGCGAGGTCGACGAGCGGTTGGCCCATGGCGAGGCCGCGAATCTAGCGAACGCGCGCGCGGGCCGGAAGCACGGTCCGCGAACCACGGTCAACGGATGCGCACGAGCCGGAACTCGAGCGGCGGCGGCGGCTGTCCTTCCACGACCGTGATCTGGCGCATCGAGCGCTCGTAGCCGTCCACGACCGCCTCGACGAGCCACGTGCCGGGCAACAGGCGCTGCACCGTGACGCGGCCGCCGAAGTCGGTCGTCACGTCGAACTGCGTGAGCTTGCTGCGGTCGGACGCGGTGAAGTGGACCTTGGCCTCGGCCACCCCGTAGCCGCCGCAGACGACGCTGACCTCGAGCGGCACCCCGCGCTGCACCGTCAGCACGCAGCTCTGCCCCTGCACCATGTTCCCGAGCGGTGGGGCGGTCACGTAGACGAGTTGCGGCGTTTCGAACGGCTGGTTGCCCTGCGCGGTGACCACCTGGTAGTCGCCGGCGAGCACGGACTCGAACACGACGCTGCCGAAGTTGTTCGAGGTGCCCTGCAGCATCGGGCGGCCCGGCGGGTCGCCCGCGGGCAGGAGCCGCACGTCGATGCCCGCGTACGGATTCCGGTCCTGGTCGCGCAGCAGCACCGTGAACGGCGCGCCGGGGGTGATGCGGAGCTCCAGGTCCTCGTGCAGCGGCGTCTTCTCGTCGATCGTCACCGTGCGGTCCGAGCCGTTGAGGCCGGGGCTGTAGAGGCGCACGGTGTAGGGATGGTCGGAGAACGGGATGTCGCGCACTTCGAAGGTCGGCGTGCCGACCTCCATCTTCACCGGCACGATCAGCCGGCTGACGTGGCGGACCGCGCCGTCCGGGCCGACCGGGTTGCGCAGTTCCTCGACGACGACGCTGATCGACTGGATCTTGTCGAGGATCGAGACCGCGATCTTGACGTCGCCGCGCACGATGCCCTTGGTCCAGCCCGTCGTATCGGTGGGCTCGCGGCCCGCCGGGCGCACCGCGGTGATCGCGGCTGC
>VGXW01000797.1 GCA_016873195.1 Planctomycetota bacterium
TTCTCGAGCAGCGCGCGCTGCTCGTCGAGTTCGCCGAAGCGCCGGGCGAGTTCGAGATTCGAGTGCACCGACTTGTCGAGCAGCGACTCGTCGGCCTCGGCGGCCGGCGGCGGGTGGAAGTCGACCAGGCCGGCCGACAGGTCCAGGTCCAGATCCGCGTCGGACAGCACCTCGGCGGACGGCGCGGCGGCCCTGGTCAGCCCCGACTCCTCGCGCAGCTCGTAGGTCAGGTCGAAGTCGTCCTCGGACGGCGCGGCGGCCGCCGGGGCCGGCGGCTCGGGCAGCTGCAGCGACGGCTCCAGCGGCTCGTCGGGCACGGCGACGCGGGCCTGCGGCAGTTCCGCGATCGGCACCACGAGGCGCGACCAGCGCGCCTGGTCGCAGACGTCCCAGAGCTTCTGGCGAACGGCCTCGGCGACGGCCCGCGGTTCGTCGGCCGCGCTGCTCAGGCCGTACTGGGCGACCTTGCTCTCGACCAGCAGCGCCGCCGCGTGCACGAAGGTCTCGAACACGCCCTGCCCCTCGGTCGCGACCGACGGGAAGGCGGCAATGCCGTCGCGGAAGCGGAACTGGCGGTCGAGTTCGTCCTCCCCGAGCACGTCGGGCAGGTCGCGCTTGTTGTACTGCAGCACGATCGGCACGTCCTCGGAGGTGCCGCTGCCGGTGCGCAGGTTCTCGCGCATGCTCTGCAGCGACTCGAGGTTCTCGGGCAGGCGGCTGCGCTGGCTGTCGACGACGAACACCACCGCGTCGGCCCCCTGCAGCACGTAGCGGCGCATGCGCCGGTACTTGGGTTGACCCGGCACCGTGAACCCCTGGATGCGGATCTTGAAGCCGCCGACCTTGCCGAGGTTGATCGGCAGGAAGTCGAACAGCAGGGTCGAGTCCTCCTCGGTGTTGATCGACACGAGCTTGACTTCGTTGCGCGGGCAGAAGATCCCGTGCACCTGCTGCAGGCTCGTGGTCTTGCCGCCGACGCCGACGCCGTAGTAGACGAGCTTGGCGTTGATCGTACGTTCGGCGACGTTGGGG
>VGXW01000798.1 GCA_016873195.1 Planctomycetota bacterium
GGTTTCGACGTAGGCGAGCGCGCACCACGAGAGCGCCCGCGGTCCGTGCAGGCGCACCAGCGCGAGCGAGAGGCCGAGCCCGACGGCGAGCGCGAACGCGACCACCGAGATGCCGAGCGTGCGCAGCGCACCGGCGCCGAGCAGCCCGAGGGACAGGCCCCAGTCGAGCCCACCGCCCGCCGCGGGACCGGCGTCGGCCGCGAACGGATGCACCACGTCCGGGTCGTCGAGCCGCGCCTCGGCCGGCACCCACAGGTCCCACTGCCGGTAGATGCGTTCGAGGCTGCCGTCCGCCAGCAGGGTCGCGATCGCGCCGTCGAGCGCCCGCTGCAGCTCGGGCTCGCCGCGCCGCACCGCCATGCAGTAGTAGAACTCGCCGAACGGCTCGCCGACGTCGACGAGCGCCGGGAACAGCGGGCGCAGCGCGCGCGCGATCGGCAGGTCGGCGAGCGACGCCGCGTTGCGGCCGTTGACCACGTCCTCGTAAGCCGTGACGTTGCTCTCGTAGACGACGATCTCGACGCCGGGTTGCGCGAGCAGCAGCTGGTGGCTCTGCGACTGGCCGAGCACGCCGACCCGCTGGCCGGCGAGGTCGGCGAGGCTGGCGACGCCGCGCACGCCGGGGCCGACCGACAGCTGCTGCTGGAAGACGTAGTAGGGCCGCGTGAAGCGCACCAGCGCCCGCCGCGCCGGCGTCGGCTCGAAGCCGTTCAGCACGAGATCGCAGTCGCCGCGGTCGAGCACCTGCACGAGGTTCTCGTAGGGCGCCTGCACGCGGCGGAACCCGACCCCGAGCACGCGGCCGAGTTCGCGCGCGAGGTCGACCTCGAAGCCGACTTCGCCGGCCTGCGGGCGCTTGCCGTCGACGAACACGAACGGCGCGCCGCCCTCCGCGTCCGCACCCCAGCGCAGCACCCCCGCGTCGCGGTAGCGCTGCGGCAGCGGCGCCTGCGCGGTCGCCGCGGCAGCGAGCAGCAGGAGGGCGGTGGCGCGCAGCATGGCCGCGCAGTGCACCCCCCGCGGGCCGGGGG
>VGXW01000799.1 GCA_016873195.1 Planctomycetota bacterium
GGGGCGCCGCGCGCTGCGGACTGCCGTTCCACCCGGTCGACGGCGGCCCGGAGGTGCTCGATCCGCTCGGTCAGCTGACCGCGCTCGCCGGCGTGCCGCTCGGCGACCCTTCGGTGCTGGCCGTGCACGCCCTCGCCAGGGCCGCCGCGGCCGCCGGCGTGCGGATCCTGCTGTCGGGCGAAGGCGCCGACGAGCTGTTCCTCGGCTACCGCCGCTACCGCGCGCTCGCGGCGATGCCGCGCCTCTCGTTCCTGGGGCGCCTCGCGCCGAGCTGGTCGATGCGCTACCTCGCGCGCTGGCTGCGCGCGGCCGCTTCGCCCGATCCCGCGCAGGCGCTGCTCGAGGTGACGCCGCCCGGCTTCCGCCGGCTCGCGCTCGCCCGGCCGGCGCCCGCAGCCCGCGCCGCGCGCCGCCCCGACGATCCCGTGCTCGCGGCGCGCGCCGCCGACCTCGACGGCTACCTGCGGCTCGACCTGCTGCCGAAGGTCGACGTGGCGACGATGGCCGCCGGCATCGAGAGCCGCTGCCCCTGGCTCGAAGGCGACTACGCCGGGTTCGGGGCGACGCGCGCGGCGCTGGGCAAGCGCCCGCTGTGCGCAGCGTTCGCCGGCGACCTGCCGCCCGCCGTGCGGCGCCTGCCCAAACGCGGCTTCGCGCTGCCGCTCGACCGCTGGTTCCGCGGCGACTGCAGCCTGCTCGACCTGCTCGCCGAGCCGCGCACGCGCGAACGCGGGCACCTGCGCCGGGGCGGCCTCGCGGCCGCGGTGGACCTCCACCGCCGCGGCGCCGCCGACCTGGGCCACGGGCTCTACCTGCTGGCGGCCGTGGAGTTCTTCCTGCGCGCCACGGCACGCTGAGAATTCCCATCGCGCACCGGACCGGACTCGGCCTTCGTGCGTAGACTGCGCCCCCCAAACCCAGACTCCCCCCGGAGACCCACCACCATGAAGAAGTTCCTCCCGTTCCTCCTCGCCATGGCGCTCTGCACGCCCGCCTTCGCCCAGAAGACCGGCAGCGTCAACCAGAACGC
>VGXW01000800.1 GCA_016873195.1 Planctomycetota bacterium
GCGACGACGCCGACAAGCAGGCGCGCCTGCTCGCGGTGCTCGCGCGCACCGGCGGCCCGGCGATCGTCTACTGCGCGCTGATCCGCGACCTGCTGGCGCTCGAGGGCGAACTGCAGCGCGTGGGCCTCGCGCCGCTCGTCTACCACGGCGAGCTCTCGGCGCACGAACGGCGCACGCAGCAGCGCCGCTTCCAGGACTCCGCCGACGCGCTGATCCTCGCGACCAACGCGTTCGGCATGGGCGTCGACAAGCGCGACATCCGCGCGATCGTGCACTGGCAGATCCCGCGCACGCTCGAGGCCTACTACCAGGAGGTCGGCCGCGCCGGCCGCGACGGGCTCGGCTCGTGCTGCGAACTGCTCTACCGCGAGGAGGACCTCGTGATCCAGCGCGACTTCACCGAGTGGGCGAACCCGACGGCCGCGTTCGCGCTGCAGGTCGCCACGCACCTGCAGGGGCTCGGCGACCGGCTGCACGCGCTCGACCTCGAGGGGCTGCGCGACACGTTCCTGACGAAGAATCGCCACGACGGCCGGGTCGAGACGGTGCTGCGCCTGCTGCGCAGCGGCGGCTGCATCGACGGCGAGATCGGCCGCGACCTCGCGTTCGTGCGGCTGCCGGAGCCCGGCGAGCTCGAGGAATGGCTGCCCGCGGACAAGAAGCAGCGGGACCTCATGGGGCTCCTGCGCATGGTGCGCTACGCGACCGAGGGCGCGTGCCGGAAGCGGACGATCCACGAGCACTTTGGCTTCGACGACCTCGCGGACGGCTGCGGCGCGTGCGACGTGTGCGTCGCGGCCGCGGGCTGGCAGGACGCGCACCTGCCGCCGGTCCGGGCGGTGCCGGTTCGGGAAGCGGCGGCGGGCGCGGATCAGGCGCCGGATGGCGCGCCGGTGCAGCGCGGCGACTGGATCGACGTGCGCGGGCTCGGGCTCTGCTGCGTCCTGCGCGTGCACCGGCGCGGTTCGTCGTGGCGCGCCGACGTCGAGCTGGCGGTGGACCTGCAGACGCGCTCGATCGACCTGCGGC
>VGXW01000801.1 GCA_016873195.1 Planctomycetota bacterium
GGTGCACTTCTTCGAGGCCGACGGTTCGCCCGTGGCGCCGGAAGCACACCCCGGCTGGATCGTCTGGGCGGGCCGCACGCACTGGCATCCCGAGGTTTCGCCGGACCGGCTCGGCAAGCCGGTGCCCGAGCCGAAGTTCACGAGCCACGGCTGGACCGGCAAGGACCGCGAGCACTGGAGCAGCAACTGCCTCGGCGCCTTCGCGCTGCTGACCGGCGCGCACTGGGCGCGGCTCGAACTGCAGAACGAAGCGCGCCTCTACCTGGCCGGCCAGACGGTCGACCCGCGCCTGTCGACCTCGGGGGCCGGCGCGCCGCGCGGCGCCGGCCGCACCGCGCTCGCCGCGACCTGGATCTACCTCGCGACCGGCGACGAACGCCTGCGGGCGCGCATCGACGAGCGCGTCGACCGCGTCGAGTACCCGCAGTGGGACGGGCGTGGATCCGGCCCGGACCGCGTGCGCGCCTTCACGTCCGCGGGCCCCGACCCGCGCCAGCTGCAGGGCAGGTCGGTCTACTGGAACCCGTGGCAGGAGGCGATCGCGGCGGTCGGTTTCGGCGCGGTGCACCGCGTCACCGGCAACCCGCGCGCGCGCGAACTCGCCGAGGGCCTCGCCGCGAACACCGTGCGCCACGGCTGGCGGCTCGACGCGCGGACCGCGATGGTCGCGCTCGCTCTGCGCTGGCAGGACGGCCGCCCGCTCACGGCGGCCGACCACGGCGACCCGGCGGCCGCGCAGTGGCCGACCAGCAGCGGCTTCGCCGAATGGGCGCTGGGCGCCTGCGAGATCGCGCGCGTGGCCGCCGTGCGCGACGCGGACGATGGACTCGCCGCGCGCGCCGCGGCGATCCAGCAGCGTGTGCGCGCTGGCCGGAGCAGGCCCGGCCCCGACCTGCCCGAGCGCGGTGGCCTCGACCGCCTCGCCGAGTGGGACGCCGTGCGCTGGCAGTAGCGGCCGCGTTCCGGCCGGCCCGGCGTGCGCCTCCGCGGCACGGACTGGCACGCCCGGGAGGACTTGAACCTCCAA
>VGXW01000802.1 GCA_016873195.1 Planctomycetota bacterium
GGCCGAGTCGCGCATCCGCGACGTCGACGTCGCCTACGAGACGGCCCAGCTGACCAGGAACTCGATCCTGCAGCAGGCGAGCATCTCGGTGTTGGCGCAGGCCAACGCCCAGCCGCAGTCGGCGCTGGCGCTGCTGCAGGGCTGAGCGGCCCGCGGCGGACCGATCGCGTGGTGCGACACGAGGCGGCGCTTCCCGGACGGGAGGCGCCGCCTCGCGCGCTTTCCGCGACCTGGGCTGCCGCGAGCCCGGGTGCCCCGCGCGCGCCGCGGGCGTCCCGCCGCGGGACCGCGGCCGCGGCCGCTGTCGGACGATCCGACAGGCCGGCCGCCCGACCGCGGCGCCCGCGCGGCGGCGCGGTGTCCGCGTTGCCATCGGTGCGGCGCTGTGGCGCCGCGCGACACCCGCTGGATTCGTGGGCGAATTCCGCGCGCGCTCGCGGCCCACCGCTCAAGGGTCCAGCACCCCCGCCGAGCATCGGGTCAACACTTCGCCTGGGCGGGCCGGGCGTCCACAGCAACGCAACAGGGCCACCATGGGTCTTCGAGTCAACACGAACGTCACGTCCATCAACGCGCAGCGGAACCTGGCAACGGTCACCGAGCGCCTCGGCGGCAACTACCGCCGCCTGTCCACCGGCCTGCGCATCTCGTCCGCGGCCGACGACGCCGCCGGCCTCGCGATCAGCGAACGCCTGCGCGCGCAGGGGGGCTCGCTCGAGCAGGCCAAGCGCAACGCCAACGACGGCATCTCCCTCGTGCAGACCGCCGAGGGCGCGCTGAACGAGGTCAGCTCGATCCTCGTCCGCCTGCGCGAACTCGCCGTGCAGTCCAGCAACGGCTCGGTCAGCAACGCCGACAAGGAGACGCTCGACGAGGAGTTCCAGAGCCTCGTCAACGAGGTCAACCGCATCGGCCGCTCGACCGAGTTCAACGGCGTCAAGCTGCTCGACGGCAGCTCGACCTCGGTCAGCTTCCAGGTCGGCTTCGGCACGACCACCGGCATCGACACGCTGTCGGTCAGCCTGT
>VGXW01000803.1 GCA_016873195.1 Planctomycetota bacterium
CGGCGTTCACGCCGTCGAGCACGCCGGTCAACGCCGCCGGATCGATCTTCCAGTCGCGCGATGGCACCGCGCGCACGTTGTCGGCGCCGATGCCCAGTTCGCCCCCCGCGCGTGCAATCGCGTAGTGGGCGTGCTCGCCGCAGATGATCACCGGCGCGGGGCCGGTGATCCCGTGCCGCCACGCTTCGGGCTCGAGCGCGGCGCGCGCGGCGAGCAGCGCGGTGTGCGTGGCCTCGAGCCCGCCGGATGTCAGCGTGCCGCCCGCCGCGGGACCGTAGCCCACCAGGTCGCACATCCAGCGCACCACGCGCTCCTCGACCGCCGTGCCCGTGGGCGACATCTCGGCGACGGCAATCGAGTTGTTCAGCGCGGCGATGACCGCCTCGGTCCACACGGCGGCCGGGAGCGGTGCCGCCACCTGATGCCCCATGTACATCGGATGCGAGAGCCGATTGGCGTTCGCCAGGAACTCCCGCTCGAGGCGTTCGACGATCTCGGAGAGCGCGCGTCCCTGCGCCGGCATTGGCTCGTCGAAGGTCGGGCGCCGCTGCGGGTGGCCCGCGGTCGGCGAGACCGCGCTCTCGCCGTACCCAGTCTCCGCGAAGTAGCGCGCGACCACATCCACGAAGAGCGCCCCCGCTTCGCGGGTGCGATCGGCGTCCACTGACTGGCGCAATTCCTCGGGCAGCATCCGGGAGAATCTAGCGATCGCGGCGCGGACGCGAGGCGTCGCCTCGCCGACACACGCGAGTCACTTCGTCACCGGCGCCGGCCGGTCGCTGCCGATATCGAAGATGAAGCGATACGCGCCGTCAACGTCGCGCCGCCAGACGGTGAGGTACTTCGAGTAGGAGACGGCCTCGGGCGTCGGCGCGATGCGCGCTTGGCCGATGGTGAAACCGAGCGATCCGTCGCGTGACGCGACCGCGAGCGAGTCGACGGGTGCCCACTCGAAGCGGCCGCCCGTGGGGAATGACGCGAACGCCTGACGCACTTGGTCGCTGCCGCGCACCGGCACCGGTCGC
>VGXW01000804.1 GCA_016873195.1 Planctomycetota bacterium
AAGGGCGGCGTTGCGCTGGTGCAGAAGGCGCTGGCGAAGGGGTTCCGCACGGCCCTCGTGCACGGGCGCATGGCGACCGAGGAACGGCAGCGCACGCTGCAGAGCTTCCGCGACGGCGGGTTCGACGTGCTGGTGGGCACGACGGTGCTCGAGGTCGGCGTCGACGTGCCGGACGCGACGCTGGTGGTGGTGGTGGCGGCGGACCGCTTCGGCATCGCGACCTTGCACCAGCTGCGCGGGCGCGTCGGGCGCGGGCGGCGGCGGGGGCTCGCGCTCCTGTGCGGACCGAGGACGGAGCGCGTCGCGGCTTTGTGCAGCACCACGGACGGCTTCGCGCTGGCGGAGCTCGACCTGAAGATCCGCGGCAGCGGGGAGCTGCTCGGCACGGCGCAGAGTGGGTTCGCGGACCTGAAGGCGCTCGATCCGGTCGACGATCTGGAGCTGCTGCTCGAGGTGCGGCGCGCGGTGGCGGAGGCGGCAGCGCATGGAGGTGGTTCGTGAGTGGTCCTGGCGAACGGGTGCTGTCGGTGGCGGAGGCGCGCGCGATCGACCGCGACGCGCACGAGCGGCTCGGTTTGCCGACGCTGCTGCTGATGGAGAACGCGGCGCGTTCGGTGGCGGAGGTCGCGAAGACGCTCGGCGAGCGCTTCGTGATCCTCGCGGGTGCTGGCAACAACGGCGGCGACGGCCTCGCGGCGGCGCGGCACCTCGGGCGTTCGGTATGTGCGGTGCACTTGTTGGCGGAGCCGGATCCGGCGCGCGCGCCCGACGCGGCGCTGCAGCTGCGGGTGCTGCGCGCGGCAGGCTGGCGCGTGGTGGTCGGCACACTGCCGGACGCGGCGGCGCACCGCGGGGCTCTGTGGATCGACGGGCTGTTCGGCACCGGGCTCGACCGCGAGCTGGTGGGGGCGGCGCGGGAATGGGTCGAAGCGTTCGACCGCGCCGAGGGCAGGAAGCTCTGCATCGACATCCCGTCGGGCCTGCACGGCGACACGGGCGAGGTGCTCGGGGCCGCGTGCCAAC
>VGXW01000805.1 GCA_016873195.1 Planctomycetota bacterium
GTCGAGCACGGCGGTCAGCTGCGGCACGCCGCAGCCGGTGACGATGCGCGTGGTGCAGATCGAGCCGGGGCCGATGCCGACCTTGACGCCGTCGGCGCCCGCGTCGACGAGGGCCTTCGCGCCGTCGTAGGTGCCGACGTTGCCGGCGACGACCGGGATCGGGCAGGCCTTCTTGATGGCCTTCACCGTCTCGAGCACGTTCTTGCTGTGGC
Source organism: Planctomycetota bacterium (assembly GCA_016873195.1). Taxonomy (GTDB): domain Bacteria; phylum Planctomycetota; class UBA1135; order UBA1135; family UBA2386; genus VGXW01. The sequence continues at coordinate 213 of VGXW01000805.1, forward strand.
CGTGCGCGGTGTCGACGACGACGACGTCGCAGCCGGCCTCGAGCAGCTTGCCGACGCGGTCGAGGTCGTGCACGCCGACGGCGGCGCCCGCGAGCAACCGGCCGCGGCCGTCGCGCGCGGCGGCGGGGTATTCCTCGGTGCCGCGGATGTCCTTCATCGTGATCAACCCGGCGAGCTTGCCGCCTTCGTGCACGAGGATCAGCTTCTCGACCTTGTTCTTCTGCAGGATCGCGCGCGCCTGCAGCAGGGTGGTGCCCGGTGGCGCGGTGACGAGGTCGGTCGCGGTCATCACCGAGCCGACGGTCGCCTCGCGGCGGTCGACGAAGCGCAGGTCGCGGTGCGTCAGGATGCCGACGACGCGGCGGTCGCGATCGACGACGGGCAGGCCGCTGATCTTGTGCGCCTGCATGAGGTCCTTCGCCTTGCCGACCGTGTCCTCGGGGTGCAGCGCGACGGGGTCGAGGATCACGCCGTTCGCGGAGCGCTTGACGCGGTCGACTTCGAGGACCTGGCGATCGACCGGCAGGTTCTTGTGCACGATGCCGATGCCGCCCTGCTGCGCGAGCGCCACGGCCATGCGCGATTCGGTGACGGTGTCCATCGCCGCCGCCGCGATCGGGATCTGCAGCGCGACGCCGCGGCAGAAGCGGGAACGGGTCTCGACGTCGCGCGGCAGGGCCGAGGCCATCTGCGGCACCAGCAGGACGTCGTCGTAGGTGAGGCCTTCGCCGAGGAACTGGGCCAAGCGCTTTCTCCGGAATGGGCGGGAAAGCGTGGCGACGGTAGCGGCGGGGCGTGGGGGGGG
>VGXW01000806.1 GCA_016873195.1 Planctomycetota bacterium
GGCGGCAAGACCTACCGCGTGCGCGTGCTCAGCATCTCGCGCGAGGACGACCTGTCGCTGCTGCAGCTCGAACTCGAGCCCGGCGAGACCGTGCGCGCCGTCGAACTCGGCAGCTCCGACGGCCTCCGCATCGGCGAGGCCGTCGCCGCGATCGGCAACCCGCACAACCGCGCGAACACGATCACCTTCGGCGTCGTCACGGCGAAGGACCAGGAGCGCCGGATCCGCGGCCGCTGGGCCAAGCTCGAACACCTGATCGAGACCGACGCGGCGATCCACGGCGGCAACAGCGGCGGTGCGCTGCTCGACCTGTGCGGGCGCCTCGTCGGCATCAACAGCGCCGGCGGCGGCACGTTCACGACGCGCGGCTACGCGATCGGCGTCGACCACGTGCGCACGCAGGTGCTGGGTCTGCTGCTGCAGGCCTACAAGCTGCGCAGCCCGGACCTCGGTCTGCGCGTGCTCGACGACGAGGGCCGCGTGTCGGTGCTCGACGTCGACGGGCGCGGGCCCGCGGCGGCGGGGGGCGTGCGCTCCGGCGACCGCCTCGTGAGCCTCGGCGGCGTGGCGGTCACGTGGAGCCCGGGCTACGCGCTGACGTTGGCGAAGGCGAGAGCCGGCCAGCCGCTCGAACTCGTGGTCGAACGCAACGGGGCGCAGCAGACGTTCGCACCGGTGCCGCTGCCGCCGGAGGTCTGGGCGGTGATCCGGCAGTCGGGGCTGCAGTGCCGCAACTTCGGCTTCCGCGAGGATCCCGACCGCGTGCGCGCGGCCGTGGTCGCGCTGCACCGGCGGCTGACCGGCGACCCGCAGGCCGAGCCGCCGTCGATCCCCGAGCAGGTGGTCGCGGTCGTGCGCGTGTTCCCCGAGGACTTCGGCAAGCCCGTCGACGTGTCCGCGGGCGACCTGCTGCTCGCGGTCGAGCTGGTGCAGGCGGACACCGGCAACCCGGTGTTCGTGCGGCTCGAGGACGTCGGCAAGCTCGAGGACCTCTGGAACGACCGCAACCTCCCC
>VGXW01000807.1 GCA_016873195.1 Planctomycetota bacterium
CCGCCGAACTCCGCGGCAACCGTGCGCCGACCCGTTCGGGGCAGCAGCCAGGAAACGACACGACCCGCTTCCCCACCGCCGGCAAGCTGAGGGGGAACCGGGTCGCTTTCGGGTGCTCCACTTCGCGCTGCACCACGCGCTCGACAGCCGCGCCGCGAGGGCGAGGAGGTCGCGATGCACAGTAGCGCGACCTGCACCGCTCCTGCAAGCGCCTGTGCATCGCTGGCCCCGCGCTCCGCTCGCGGTGAAGCGCACGCCTGGGTGCACGGCGACCGCTGGCCAGAAGCACCCCCGCCGGTGGTTGCGCTGCCCGGCGACAGCGATCCGGACGCGGCTGGTCTTGCGACGGATCGACCGACGGAGGTACGGCCATGACGTCGTGCAGCCTGAACGACTGCGCCCACGGCTCGGGGGAGTTCGCGGGCGCAATTGGCGCGGTGGGGACCGGCGACGCGGAGTTCGAACGTAGCGGCTCGCCGCGTTTCCGCAGCCTGCTCGTCGGGCATGACCCGAACGGCTCGCCCGAGTCAACGTTGGTGCTCGCGGCCTGGGCAGCCTTCGGCGGCCGCTGCGCGAACGGCGACCCGATGCCGGGAGCTGTGTCCGTCCCCTCGCCGACCTTGCGCGAGCTCGCTCGCGAGCTCGGGCTGCACGTCGGCGCGGTGCGGCGCGGGGTCCGCGGCCTGCTCGCAGCCGGCGCGTTGCGCGACGAGGCCGACGAGCTCGTCGTCGTGCCGGAAGAGCTCGCGAGGCGATGGGCCGACGCGCGGCGGCGCGTGCGGCTGCCGGCCTCCGTGCGGCAGCTTGGACTGCGCAGCGAGCCGCTGCTGCTCGCAGCCCTGGTGTTCGGGCAGGCCGACGGTCGCGGCCGGCTCTGCCTCGGCATCGACTTCCTGGCCGAACGGCTCGGGCTGCCGCGGCGGACCTTGCAGCGCGCGCTGACGACCTGCCGGCAGGCTGGCGCGGTGCACACGTGGACGGTGCCGCCCCGCTGGCAGATGTTCCTCGCGC
>VGXW01000808.1 GCA_016873195.1 Planctomycetota bacterium
GGGCGCGTGCGCGATCTGCGTGCACAGCAGCAGGAAGAACGGCTGGTCGCCGTGGTGCGCGCGGTGGTCGTCAACGAAGGCGAGGGCCCGGTCGAAGAACAGCACGTCGGCGTCGACGAACCGGTAGCCCGGCGCCTTCTGTCCCTCGTCGTTGTCCCAGCGCCACTTGCCGCCCGGGTTCGGCAGCGTGTCGCTGCGGTGCTGCTCGGTCGCCGGTGCTATGACCGTGCCGTTCTCGATGTAGACGTAGAGCGGGTCCGTCGTCGGACAGTTCGGCGTCACGAAGGACACGTCGAAGCCGCGCGCCTGCGGGCCGTCGACGAGCGGGCAGCTGCGCGCATAGTCGATCCGGCGCGCGTCGTCGAAGCCGCCGGCGAGCCGCTTGCCGTCCGCGTCGACCCACGTGAGCCCGAGGTGCCACTTGCCGAACACGCCGGTCCGGTAGCCGCGCGCGCGCAGCATGTCGGCGAGGGTCGGCACGCCGGGCGCTAAGTAGCTCGGGCCGCCGGGCCCTTCGAACGCGCTCGGTCGGCGGCCGGTGCGGCAGACGAGGTTGCCCGACAGCAGACCATAACGCGACGGCGAGCAGATCGTGCACGGACTGTGCGCGTCGGTGAAGCGGATGCCCTCGGCGGCGAGGCGGTCGAGGCGTGGCGTCGTGTAGGCCGCGCGTTCGTTGTAGCAGGACAGGTCGCCGTAGCCGAGGTCGTCGGCGTAGACGATCACGAGGTTCGGCAATCGTGCGTCGGCGGGTTCCTGCGCCCGCAGCGGCGCCAGCAACAGGGCGGACACGAGCACCGCGATGGACGAGGCGACGCGCATCGTGGGTCTCACCGCGCGCGAGGCGTCGACGCGCTGCCGAGCCGCGGGCTCGAAGTGGCGACCAGGGGAGTCCGAGCCAACGCCGTTCTTCATGGTCACGGCACACGCTACGGCATCGCTGGCGCACGCGCAGCCGGCCGAGCAGCGGATCACGCGCACGAACATCCGCCGGTCTTTCCAA
>VGXW01000809.1 GCA_016873195.1 Planctomycetota bacterium
GGCGCGCTGGAGGCGGAGGAGCCGCCGGGCGGGCAGGGGCGCACGCCGGCGCGCGGCGGCGGCCGGCGGCGGCCGCGGCGGTAGGCCGGGCAGCCGTCACGGAGCGAAGGTCCAGCACTTGTAGCCCCACGCCAGCAGCAGCAGCGCCACGGCCCCCACCACGAACCGGTAGAACGGCAGCCGCACGAACAGGTCGACGAACGACCGCCGGCGCAGCAGGCACAGCACTGCGTGCAGCCCGAGCAACAGGCCAGCGACCGCGAGCAGCGCGCCGAACGGCTGCACCGCGAAGGCGCGCAGCAGTTCCCCGCGCACCACGTGGCCCGCCGCCGTCGTGCAGCCGCAGGTCGGGCACGGCATGCCCATCGAGCGCGGCCAGCCGCACGGCTGCATGCCGAACTGCACGTGCGTGTCGTAGCCCTGCGGGTTCGGCTGCACCCAGAGCAGCGCCACCACGGCCGTGATCGCGACCGCCGCCACCAGCACCGCCACCAGCCGGTCGACCCACGCGGCCACCGGTCCCGCGGCGAGCGGGATCGTCCACGGCGCACGAGCCGGCGGTGTGTCCTTCGCTGCCATGCACCTCACCGCCGGCTCAGGCGTGCGCGCAGGAAGGCCACCAGTGCCGGCACGTCGACCACGTGCCCACCCTCGTGCACGTGCAGTTCGGAGCCGCCCGGCACGCCGAGGTCGCGGTAGGTGCGCACGATCGCCGCCATCGCCGTGCGCGCCAGCGGCACGCAGAAGTCGGCCGGCGGCTCGGCGAGCCCGTTCTGGCACTGCAGCGCGCGCGGCGCGATCAGCGCGTAGACGTCGCTGAAGTCGGCGAGTTCGCGCAGGCCGTCGAACTTCCAGCACAGGCAGTGCCCCTGCTCGAGCTGGTCCATCGTCGTCAGGAAGCCGCAGCTCACCGTCGCCGCGATGCGTTCGTCGAGCGCGCCGAGCCACAGAGCCATCTCGCCGCCGAGGCTGAGCCCGGCACAGCCGATGCGGGTTGCGTC